>NZSI01000028.1 GCA_002696685.1 Chloroflexota bacterium
TAAGCTCTCTGATCCGTCATTTGAATCTAGTGCTGCTTGAATCAGTTTATCTATCTCGAATGAATCAGGTAAAAATGTGGACAAAACCCGAATTTCCTCTTTAGCTTCTGAAATTAGACTTTCTTCCTCAGTTTGAGTGGCATAACGCAATTTTCCTACAAGTTTTGTAAGCTCACTCAGCCTATCCGACTCTCCCATTAGAGAATATAAAACATCGTTTACTCTCGTTGCAGTACTGCCTTCTGATAGTGACTCATCCGTTTCCATAGCTATCACAGGAGTTGTACCAAAGGCATCCTCATAAATTTGCAGGTATTCTTCAACAATTTCATTAATTTTCATCATGCTGTCGGTAACATCAGTGGAGCTAATCGTTCCAGCATCAATGAGATCATCACTCCTTTGATCCGACAGCTGCACGAGATATTCAAGACTCTCGACAGGTTCGGGTGCAGGAGGAAAAGCGAAGGCATTCATATCTCCAGCTCCAAGTTCTCCGACTTGATTCATCAAGAAAGGTGGGACATATTTAGAAACATCAACTGTAATTGGTAATAAAACTACGTAACTTCCATAACATATTCCAGACGTCGGATCTTCAAAAAACACAAAGGCATGGCCCTTGGGACTTGACTCGCTTCCATTTACAAAATTCAATGCCATATTACAAACCAAGGAAAATCATTAATTTGAATCAACTGGCAAAATTATAGTTTAAGATCAGCAAAAATCCTAAATATTGAAAAGAACTAACAAAATGTTGTTTACAAATATAATCCAACATGACATCCCCTACAGACTAAACCCCAGCATAAAAACACTCGTCCAAGATACATAAGACATATACTGTGCACCTCCACAGTCATATAATCGAATAATTCGTTGTATCTTTTAGACCGGGAGATTGAATTTGAGTTTTTATAGCAACTTTGTTCGACCGGCACTTTTTTCAATGCCGCCAGAAAAATCCCAACATCTGATCGAATTATTATTGCGGCGAAATTCGGTCTCCAAAGCTATGTCAAAATTCTTTTCATTTGAAGACGAAGTTCTTCATACAGAATTAGCTGGACTTAAACTCAAAAATCCTATCGGACTTGCGGCAGGATTTGATAAAAACATCCAATTTCTTTCATCTATGGAGCAACTGGGATTTGGCTATGTAACGGGAGGAACAATCACTAAAGAGCCAAGACCTGGAAACCCCTCGCCCCGACTCCTTCGAATAAAAGAAGATAAGACGTTGATAAACTCTATGGGTTTCCCAGGAGAAGGATTACAAGTTGCTGTAAAAAGACTACAAAATCTGCCAATAAATCCCACTGCAATTCGGGTGGTTAGCGTTTCAGGTACAACCATTGAAGACATAGTTGCATGCCAAACCACTATCCAAACTCTGTGTTCGGCCATAGAAGTGAACATCAGTTCCCCAAATACAGCAGGGTTAAGAATTTTTCAAAAAAATCCCCAGCTGGTTAGCCTACTGGAGGCCCTTAATCGAAACAAGAAAGTCCCGATTTTTGTAAAGCTTCCTCCTTTTAACGCTTCACTGGACAAATCCATAACTGTGGAAACACGGGATTTAATCGAAACCTGTTTAAAATGTGAAATAGACGCCATCACCGTCGCCAATACAATTCCCGTTGACGACACAAGGTTAGCCGTTGGAAGGGGAGGGCTCAGCGGCTCAAAACTGTTTGAGAATACCCTTGTTATGATAAACACAATAAAGAAAGAATACGGCGACGAAATCAGCGTGAATGCATGCGGGGGTATTTCCACAGGTGCACAGGCATTTAAATTAATTCAAGCCGGAGCCAACTCAGTCCAACTTTACACTTCCCTTGTTTATGAGGGACCTGGACTTGTAAAAAATATTAAAACTGATCTTGCTAAGTTGCTAAAATCCCAATAAAAGAGCATCGACCTCTTCGCGAGTAGGCATTGACACTTGAGCACCTCGACGTTGGACACAAATGGATCCCGTAAGACTTGCAAACCGTACTGCTTCAGGTAGTGTCATACCTTCACTAATACCAACAGCCAGTGCCCCACTAAAGGCATCGCCAGCTCCGACACTGTCCACTGCAACCACTGAACGAGCCTCCTGTACGTGGGTTTCTCCTTTATCCACAAACACCGCTCCCATCTCACCCAAAGTAATAATGGGAATCGCAGAGAAACTCTTCTTTATTTTCAAACTTAACTCAAAGGCAGATTCAATGTCAGCAACAGTAATCTCACTCTCACCAATAAACGGAACAATCTCATGCTCGTTCGGAGTTATTAGGGTGGCAATACTAGCTAGGTCGACAGCGCCTTCTCTCACCGGAGCGGGGTCCCATATGATGACCGAGTCATTTTCCCTTGCCTCCTCCGCAGCAATAACGTTATAGCGATGAGGTATTTCATTCTGCAGTAATAAAACATCGGCATCACTGACAGATTGGCGTATAGATTCTTCGTAAGCTGCGGATTCAGCCATATTTGCACCATACACAGCTGTAATCGAGTTCAACCCTGAATCCTCGACTCCTATTAAAGCAACCCCCGTGTGAATCCCATGTGAGACAGAAACATTCTCAATCGACACTCCTTCGGACCGCAAAGATTTAAGCAACTCAGTCCCGTAGATATCATCACCTACTTGTCCTATCATCGATACCGAGGCTCCTAGGCGTTTGGCTGCCACTGCTTGATTTGCACCTTTGCCTCCGGGAGTCGTTCTGAATGAGGTACCTGAAACAGTTTCGCCAACTCTTGGGAGAGTTGGGACATTTGTAACAAGGTCCATGTTCAAACTACCAAGTACCACAATTTCCAAAACACTAACCTCTAATCAAATTTCTCCCTAGTAACTCGGAAAGATAAATCGCTACTCCATCCTGTTGAACAGGGGGAGCTGCCTCGGAAGATATGGCTAACGCCTCGGGTTCTCCTCCCTCTATTGCCACTCCCCTTCCCGCCCATCTGATCATTTCCAGATCATTCAATCCATTGCCAAAAGCAACCACCTCAGAGGGGTGAATATTCATCTGCTGGCAAAGCCAATTTAAAGCTTTTTCTTTCCCCGCATCTGGACTCAAAATTTCACAGAAATTATGAAGGGACCGGGTCGCGTACAATTTACCTGAATAGAGAGTCTTAATAGCCCTTTCGACTTTAATAACCTCTTCATCTGAACCAACTGCCAATACTCTATATGTGGTTCCTTTATGCGTTANAAAAGATNGTGTCTCCACAACCGTTACNCCATTNCGTTTCCCATAGGAAGAAGCCCANGGTGTCATTGACTCAACTAAAACNAAATCGTCTACATAGACGACCCGCTCTACTGGCTGATTCGCTAGAAAGTCAACCGCCAGCTCCACCTCGTGATCCTCCATTGGGNCTTCCCAAACAAGTTGATCTTTTTTTCTNGAGGAGATCATTGCACCTTGAAATGAGACAACATAGTCAACCATTGGGAAATGTTCCAAATACTTAAAGGCAGAAATTCTACTCCGCCCTGTGGCCGCTACTATTTCAGCGCCCCGTTGATGGCATTTATGCAAGGTGTCTAATACAAAGTCTGACGGCTCAATAGTCTCACCGCGAATGGTGCCATCGATGTCCAAGGCTATTAACCTATAGGGTTGGGTCATTTTAGATAGAATACTAGTCCGGATTTACTAACGTGCAATCGAGATACACTCTAAGTTAATTAGATTCTGGAGTTTTTATCAATGAAATGGTCTCCGAGAACTATCGTATGGGCAATTACTATTCCCATAGTAGTCTACCTCATGGTCAATGCATTCAATCAACCAAACTAATCAATGGAGAGCTAAATGGAAGCAAGAAAAAGAGTCCTTGTAACCGGGCTAGCCGGTAAGATTGGCGGAATTATTCGACAGAACCTTTCCCAAAAATACCTTATATCAGGATTAGATCTCCAGAAGGTAAACAAATACGACACCACTGTTGCTAATCTCTCAGACCTAAAAGGGATAATGCCGGCATTCCAGGGAATACACACGGTAGTTCATCTTGCGGCGGACCCAAACCACCAAGGAGGGTGGGAGACAATCTTAGAAAATAATATTNTAGGGACCCGAAATGTGTACGAAGCNTCCCGTATCGCTGGGGTAAAGAGAATAATTTTTGCCAGTAGTAATCATGCTTTAGGGTTTTATCCTCTAAAAGATAATCCTTACAAACAAATTTACACCGGAGATTTCTCTTCCCTGCGGCAACCAGTAGAACTTCTCGATACAGCGCTTGTGCGCCCTGATGGTTACTACGGAGTGAGCAAAGCGTTCGGGGAAGCGTTAGGGAGTTATTTCCACGATGAGTATGGGATTTCCGTAATCTGTATAAGAATTGGCTGGGTTATGGAACCGGACGATCCAACTTTCGCTCCATCAGCTCTTTCTTTATGGATGAGCCACCGTGACACATCACAGGCAATAGAAAAATCCATCGACGCCCCTGAGGGAGTCGGGTACGCAGTAATCTATGGAATGTCCAAAAATACATATGGGATATGGGACATGGCGCCAGGGAAAAACATCGTAGGTTTTGACCCTGTAGACAATGCTGGATCACAATGGAATGAGAAGGAAGGAAAATCTTCAATAATGACGTCCGGAGACCCACAGAAATANTGAGATTTGCTTATCAGAAATAACGAAACCAGAGGAGTCCACATGAAAATAGTGAGTAGCGAAACTGGCGTGGTTAGCCTGCCTCGAGAAGAGGGCCCTTTGACCGGTGGTATGGGAAATAACGCTGAATTCATAACGATCAAAATCAGGACTGATAATGGCCTTGAAGGCATAGGGTACGCAGGCTTTGCCAGTTCGGTGATGTTGAAAGCATTGAAAGAGAGTGTTGATGCGCTTCTGGATCAAATTGTAGGGATGGACCCCCGAAATGTTGAAAGCATCAACAATTGGCTCCGTGAACTAGCTGGGGGAGGAGCACCGTCAGGTCTGGTAACAAGGGCAATCTCTGGGATTGACGTAGCACTCTGGGATATCAAGGGGAAGGCAGCTGGAGAACCTCTGCATCGTCTTCTTGGAGGTTATAGAGATAAAGTGCCGACATATGCCAGTGGTTTTCTCTGGCGTACCTATGACTTAGATCAATTGGCTGAGACTTCGAGCAATTTAGTTAAGCAAGGCTTCAAAGCTATGAAATTCAGGATGGGGGCGGAAGAATCCGCCAGCAAAGAAATCGCGAGAATGAAAGCTATGAGAGAGGCTGTNGGACCAGACATAACAATAATGCTAGATATAAATCAAGGTTGGGATGTGAACACGGCCATATCGATAGGAAAACAGTTGTCCGACTATGATTTATACTGGCTTGAAGACCCGATAAACCATCAGGATTTTGCAGGTCTCGCACACATAGCCGACTCACTGGATACTCCGATCGCAGCTGGAGAATACCACTATGGTTTGGAACCTTTTCGAACAATGCTGGAGCTGAGATCCATCGACATTGCAATGGTGGACCTTCTGAGAGTGGGCGGACTGACACAGTGGATGAAAGCGGCCCACACTGCAGAGGCATACAACGTACCTGTCGTCAGTCATTTAGCTACTGAAGTCCTAGCTCATGGGGTGGCCGCGAGTCCAAATGGAACTTGGGTGGAACATATGCCATGGACTTTCGGAATGTTCACCGAAGAACCAAAAGTTGTAGATGGCATGATCGTAATGTCAAATTCCCCCGGCCTAGGCATAGATTTCGATGAAGATAAGTTAAAAATATTCCGTCACAAAGGCTGACATTCAACCAGAAGACAGATTATCGGGGTGATGGGGTCATTCTGTTATTATTATTGCGCAAATTTGATCTTGATATCGAGAAGAATTCCGCTAAGGAGTTAGGGCTTTGACCACAACAACATCGGATAATTATTCAGTTATAGGTAAACGACCCGTCAGGCATGATGGGGTCGATAAAGTCACAGGGAAGGCCCTGTACGGTGCAGACATGAATCTTCCCGGAATGCTTTACGGAAAGATGCTGCGCAGTCCGCATGCACATGCTCGAATTAAATCAATTGATATATCAAAGGCATTAAAGCACCCTGGAATAAGGGCCCTAGCTACTTCACATGACCTTGCCCCCCTACCTGACAAAAATGCCGAAGTCGGGGAAGATCTTTATGCAAACATGAAATATGTTCGTGATCGGATCCTGGCTTCAGACAAAGTANTATTCAAAGGTCATCCAATTGCAGCCCTTGCTGCTTCCAGTCTCCACGAGGCTGAGGAACTTCTATCTTTGATTGAGGTAGAGTACGAGATTTTAGAGCCGGTTACTGATGTTGAGGCTGCGATGGAGGAAAATGCCCCCGTTTTACATGATTCAATAGCCTCTTTTTCTCTTGGAGACAATACTTTTGAAAGCCCTAATATAGCAAGCCATGACCAGTATGAACTTGGGGACATAGACAAGGGTTTCTCTGAGGCTGACCATACATTGACACTTGAACGGGAATTTCGCACCAAAACGGTCCACCAGGGATATATCGAACCACAGAATGGAACTGCATGGTGGAGGGCTGACGGGTTTGTCACAGTCTGGTGCAGTAGCCAAGGACATTTCGGAATCAGGGACGCAACAGCTACCGTTCTTGGATTGCCCGTATCCAAAGTAAACGTTGTACCAATGGAAATTGGAGGGGGATTTGGAGGAAAGTTACCTTGCTACCTGGAACCTGTGGCAGCCTTGTTGTCAAAAAAATGTGGTTCCCCTGTCAAAATGTTTATGACCCGGGCCGAAGTTATTGAAGCGACGGGACCCACCTGTGGTAGTTATGTCAAAGCAAAGATAGGTATCACGAACAAGGGAAAAATAACAGCAGCGAAAGCGGAATTATATTTCGAAGCGGGAGCATTNCCAGGCTCTCCTGTTGGAGGAGCCACTGCTTGTATGCTGTCTCCCTACAACATTGAAAATTTAAAGTTAGATGGATATGACGTTGTAGATAACAAGCCCAAAACTACAGCATACAGAGCCCCTGGCGCTCCCCTTGGAGCATTGGTTATAGAGACCATCCTAGATGAGCTCTCAGAGATAATTGGAATGGACCCTATCGAACTTAGATTGTTAAATGCTGCTCAAGAAGGAACGAGACGCGCAGACGGCGTCGTAAACAATAAGATTGGAATGATTGAAACAGCGGAAGCCGTCCGCTCCCATCCTCACTACACCTCCAAAAAAGGAGAAGACGGAAATAAACTTAGGGGCCGGGGAGTTGCTTTGGGATTCTGGAGAAACAACACGGGACCNGCATCCTGTGTAGCTGTAGTTACACCNGCAGGAACTGTAAATCTTACCGAAGGTTCAGTAGATATAGGTGGTTCAAGAACAGCAATAGCTCAACAACTAGCAGAAGTTTTAAATATACCCGTCGAAGATGTAAATCCACAAATAGGAGATACTGACTCGATCGGGTACACATCCGTAACGGGTGGCAGTGGAGTTGCTTTTAAATCTGGTTGGGCAGCTTACGAAGCAGCCCAACATATCAAAAGTCAATTAATCGGGCGAGCAGCTGTCGTATGGGACACTGATGAGGACCAAATTGATTATGCTGACGGTTTTGCAACTCATAAATCAGACCCTGAATTGAAACTGAGTTTCAAGGAAATTGCCGCAGCATCCAATGCTACAGGAGGCCCAATAGTAGGAAGTGCGGGAGTCAACCCTGGCGGTGTAGGTGGATCATATTCAGCTATGATCGTTGATGTGGATGTTGATCCTGAGACAGGCAAAACCGACATNGTAAGATGTACAGCCTTCACAGATGCAGGAAAGGCAATCCATCCAGATTATGTTGAAGGTCAAATACAAGGTGGTTCAGTCCAAGGCATAGGTTGGGCACTAAATGAAGAATATTTCATGAGCGACGATGGCAAGGTTCTGAACGCAAGTCTATTAGATTACAGAATGCCTACCAGCCTAGATCTCCCTATGATTGACTCTGTGGTCATCGAAGTACCCAATCCAGGGCATCCTTTCGGTGTTAGGGGGGTGGGAGAAGCTCCTCTTGTTCCACCTTTAGCCGCTGTTGCAAATGCAATACACGACGCGATAGGCGTCCGAATGTCAGAACTTCCCATGTCGCCCAGCGTCGTACTAGGCGCACTCACCAACAAAAAAAATTCATAGTAGAATTAACTTCCCTTTTAGAAAACGAATAAAAGGTAGAAATTAAGGGGTAACGAAATGCCAAAACAATTCAAGTTCAAAGAAAACGCCCGTGAACAACTGATGGAAGGAGTGAACCTCCTGGCCCGCGTCGTAGGTATAACTTTAGGTCCAAATGGACGGAACGTCATCCTCGAAAAAGAATTTGGGCCTCCNCAGGTATGCAGCGACGGAGTAACGATCGCAAAGGAAATTGAACTTGAAGAGCCATTTCACAATATGGGGGCACAATTAATTAAAGAGGCTGCCTCGCAAACAAATGACGCGGTGGGAGATGGAACTACGACCTCAACAATATTGGCACAAGCTATTCTAAAAAATGGCTTCAAAAGTGTAGCTGCTGGAGCTGACCCAATGGCCCTAAAAAGGGGCATAGATAAGGCAGTAGCATCGATAGCGGTAGAACTCAAAGAACTTTCTCAACCTGTAGCTAATGATGAACAGATAGCCCAAGTGGCAATCCTTTCCGCACACGANGAAGAAATGGGAGCCCTAATAGGCTCAATTATTTCTAAGATTGGAAAGGACGGTGTGGTATCTGTAGAGGAATCTAGGGGACTTGACTACGAAGTTGAATACGTGGAAGGCATGGAAGTTGACCGTGGCTTTCTATCCCCTTATTTCGTCACCGACCAAGACAAAATGGTTGCCGAATTAAACGAGCCTTATGTCCTGATCACGTCTGAAAAAATAGAAAATGCAGAGGATCTAATTCCTTTCCTTGAGAAATTCACTGCGGTGGGGCGTGATTTGGTAATAATTGCCGAGGATATTGAAGGCCAGGCTCTCGCAACGTTGGTAGTGAATAAGATGAGAGGAACATTGAATATTTTGGGAATCAAGGCCCCTGCATTCGGGGACCGCAGAAAGGCAATACTTGAGGATATGTCAATCCTTTTTGGTGCAACAGTAATAAGCGGAGAGACTGGTAGAAGTTTTGACTCTATAGAGATCGCAGATCTAGGAAGATGCCGTCGGGTAGTGTCCAGCAAAGACGACACTACTTTCGTAGAGGGCAGCGGGGAACAAGAACTCATATCAGCAAGGGTCAGTAACATAAGATCCCAGGCTGTTGAGACTAAGTCAGATTACGATAGGGAAAANCTTGAGGAAAGGGCAGCCAAGTTATCGGGAGGGGTTTCGGTCATAAAAGTAGGAGCGGCCACAGAGATAGAACTCAAAGAAAAAAAGCAACGTCTAGAAGATGCTCTTTCTGCTACTAGAGCCGCAATGGATGAGGGTATATTAGCCGGGGGCGGGACCTCACTAGTCCGAGCCGCGGAAAGCGTAAGAGCTCACTACCCTGGATCAACAGATGAAGATGCCGGTGCAAAGGCCGTCCTAGATTCTGTCACTGCACCTCTACAACTTCTTGTTCAAAATGCAGGATTTAGCGGCCCTGTGGTTGTGAATGCGATACGAAAGGGCGAAGGAGACTATGGCTTTGACGCAGAAAATAATCGCTATGGAAGTATGTACGAATACGGCATCATAGACCCTACCAAAGTAACTCGCTCTGCCCTTATGAATGCTGGAAGTATAGCCGCGATGATCCTAACAACAGAATCTCTAATCACAGAATTGAACCCTCCCAAGTTGCCAGCGCCTTTTGACGATTAAGGCCTGAAGTTGCTACAACGGATACTTCACCAATAGATTAACGGACACAAATGGCAACTGAAGAGTCGACTAATACACAGGCAGAAAACGCAGGCGAAGTTACTATTGACGTACAGGGTGTTAGNAAAGGNTTTGGGCCATTTAAGGCAGTCNAAAACCTATCGTTCAAGGTGAATAAAGGGGAAGTTGTGGGTTTCCTCGGACCCAATGGGGCAGGCAAAACGACGACAATGCGTCTTCTAACCTCGTACTATACTCCCGATACAGGAAATATCCTTATCAATGGAGTGGACAACGCTCAACAAGATCTCGAAACGCGTAGAAGTATAGGTTATTTACCTGAGAATAATCCTCTATATGAAGACCTCCTTGTGAGCGAATATCTGGATTTCATAGCAGACCTTCGAGGAATGAAAGGGAAAGGTAGAAAATCGAATCTAGATAGGACCGTTGACGAAGCAGGCCTTAGCGAGGTATTCCACCGACCGATAAGTGAGCTCTCCAAGGGTTACCATCAGAGAGTTGGCCTTGCCGGCGCCATACTGCANCGCCCATCAATACTAATATTGGACGAGCCCACTGAAGGATTGGATCCAAATCAACGCATTTCAATGCGTGACCTCGTCAAATCTCTCGGGCAGGACAGAACCGTATTAGTAACAACACATGTAATGCAAGAAGTTGAAACAACTTGTGAAAGAGTTTTGGTAATTAACAGGGGCAGGTTAGTCGCTGACAGCCCGGTAGATGAAATACTCCAACTAGCGCCCGGTTTACGTCGTGTTTACATAGAGGTAGAAGGGGACCAGATTGAAACCGGCTTAGCGACTCTACCCTCCGTGGAATCCGTCAGCCGACTTGATCCAATTGATACTAGAAAACGATATATAGTTAATCTTTCAGGGGCCGACGACCCCCGCCCAGACATATTTCATCTTGCCACTCAAAAGTCCTGGACATTATGGGATCTCCATGAGGAAAGAATGAGGCTCGAAGATGTATTCCATAGTCTAACTGTAGAGGACGAATCTAAATTATGATCCGTTCCCCATTTTTCGCTCTGATCAGAAAAGATCTCAAGGGTTATTTCGATCAACCTACCGGNTACATACTCATCGTAATATTTGTCGCTATGCTATCGTGGGCGTTCTTCAAAACCGCCTTACTGATGGGTGAGGTATCTCTAAGGCCCTTATTCACCGTAGAATTCGCAATAGATCGCCCATCGTTGCCATGGCTTATGACACTCTTCATTCCTGCCGCCACTATGCGCCTGCTNTCAGAGGAACAAAGAGATGGTACTTTGGAGACTCTGCTCACTCAGCCTATTCGAGGCTGGATAGTTCTAGTCACCAAGTTTCTGTCCGGTTTGATCTTTGTGACAATAGCAATACTTTGCACTATCGGTATACCGATAGCTGTAAGTACAGCCGGCAACATGGACTGGGGAGCCGTGGTCTCTCAGTACGTAGGAAGTATTTTTCTTGCGGGAAGTCTGGTCTCTATTGGCCTNTTCACATCGAGCCTCACGCGAAATCAGATCGTGGCCTTCATACTCGGCCTCACGCTGAGTATGGTCCTAATGATTATGGGCCTGGAAATTGTTGCTATCACAATGCCCTCCAACGTGGCCAATTTGCTGCAATTACTCAGTCCAATTACCCATTTTGACAACATTGGGAGGGGCGTAATAGATCTGAGAGACATTCTCTATTTCGTAACCNTGATCACCACGTTTCTCAGTGCAACGTTTTTGATCGTCCGAAGTAGAACATTGAGCCACCANACCTCCCAGTATCGAAACCTTCAACTTGGTGTTGCAGGTTTAATAGTCTTGAGTATATTAATCGGGTGGTTCGGGAGTGATATTAAAGGTCGGATAGACCTCACAGAAGATAAAGTGTTTTCATTATCTCCGGCAACCATACAAATTTTGAACGATTTGGATGACCTGCTAACTGTAGATATATTCATGTCGGCAGATCCTCCAGTACAAGTTTCTCCCGTCTCACGTGACGTAAATGATTTTTTAGATGATTTTGAAGCGGGTTCAGACGATAAAGTAAAGGTTGTAAGACACTATCCTGAAGACGACGAAAAAGCGGAAAGAANGGCAAATACGGCGGGGGTACCTCCAGTTCAATTCAACCTTCACAGCCAAGGGGAACTACAGATTAAAACAGGGTACTTGGGAATAATTCTCACTTATATAGACAAAAGGGAAATCATCCCATTTGTGGACACTATTGATGGGTTTGAATACAGGCTAGCCAGCCTCACAAACAAAATGCTCAGTGACAATCAAGAAAAGAAAACAATTGGATTCATGGGTGGACATGGAGAAACATCTCCGACTCAAGGAATGATGACTTTTGCTTCTGTAGCCAGTCAACAATATAACCTGGTTCCGGTCTCAGCAACTCCAGACGAACCTTTACCACTCGACGGAGTTGACGTACTNGTAGTTTCTTCTCCTAAAGAACCTCTCGGATCACCTCACGAAAATAGNTTAAAGGAATATATACAACAGGGCGGGAANGTATTTTTCAANCTTGAATCTGTNCTGGTGGACATCCAACANCTCGCGGGACTCCCCAATCGCCACAGTCTTGCCGAATTTATCGAACGGGAATTTGGAATCGTTTTGGAAGAAAATATAGTCTACGATCTCCAGTCTAATGAAACTATCGGGTTTTCAGCTGGTGCGAGGGGCAACGTCATACTTCCTTATCCATATTGGATACGCGCGGTCGTAGAAGACAATAAGGTAGCAGGTAATGTAGACACCGTTGTTTTGCCTTGGGCGAATACATTGGGAATCTTGGATTTACCTGATTCCAAATATTCAATTACCCCTTTAATAAGGAGTACAAGTTACGCTGCGGTAGATGACAGTTTCAGAAACCTAAAACCAGACTCTCCAGTNTTCACGGATCCTTTACAGATTAATTTCTTTTCCAGTGATCTGGCCGTTACAGCTGAAGGCTCTAATGGATCTAGGGTAGTCATCGTAGGGGACGCCGACTGGCTTTCCGAATCTGCGACTCAGAGATTTTCCAACAATGTGTTGTTGGGACTCAACCTTCTTGACTGGTTAGCTCAAGAAGATAAATTAGCCTCTGTCAGATCAAAGGTAGTGTCTGAGCGAAATATGGTTTTCTCCTCTGACCGGCACAGAAACCTGGTTCAGTATAGCAATATAGGAGGCGTACCACTTTTATTAATACTCACTGGTTTACTCAGGTTTTGGGTGAGACGGACAAAGGGGTTCAAGGGAAATTGGAGGAGAGGGNTTCAGGGGGCACCATCTCAAGTGACTGCCCAAGATCAGGAGTCTTCTGAATGAAAAGCAAGCAGGTAGGATTTGTGCTCATGGCACTTATAGCCATTGGGGTAGCTGGTATTTTGTACAGAGTTATTTCATCAGGTGGAACGGACTTCAGAATGGAAGGACTGATGCCCATCACTCAGGATGTAATTGATAGAATTGAGATTTCTAAATCAGGAGAACGAGCAGAATTAGTGCGTATGGGTGAGGTAGACTGGCGTGTCGGTAAAAATCCTACTTTTGCCCCTCGTATGAGTGACTTCTGGTTGCATGTAACTGACATACCTGATGCTCAACTTGTTGCAAGAAANCCAAAGCATCACTCTGTTCTCGGCGTAGACGAAAATAGTGGAATCGAGCTAACGTTCTACCTAGGACAAGCGGTTCAGGAAGAATTCCTGGTGGGGAAATGGTCCCCCGAAGTAAAACTTTGCTATGTGAGAAAAGCCGGAAAAGACGAAGTCTACGGAATACCTTGCTCNAGAGATAATGTATTTTCAGCAAACTCGGATTCCTGGAGGAATCCCATCGTAGCTTCTATTCCCCCAGGGGATATAGAATCTTTTGATTTTATCTACCCTGATAGCAGCTTGGGTTTCTCAGTTACTAAGGTAGAGTCCGGTTGGGAAGTGAGTTCTCAGTCTGGATTAGAAGGGATGGCAGATGAAAGAGTTATTGACATGATTCTTCAGGCCCTCTCGGTAGTTCCAGCTATGGGATTCGTCGAAGATATCGAACAAAAGGCCCTCGATTTTGCAGCTCCCGACGGAGCCATCAGAATAAACACCTTCGAAGGAGCCAACTCTCCAACAACACGGCTCAAATTTATTCGCAATGATGAATTGACCTACTATGTAAAAACCCCTTCTCAATCCACTGTGTTTTTAGTGGACGCAAATCTTTCAGAATTTCTGTTAATGAATAAAGAGAATATTCTCTTACCTGACTANAAATCGAGCGCCTCNTAAGTCACTTTAACCTATATCCTGGTGGTTTCTGACTCTTCGAAGTGCTCGCCTTTCCTGTTTCTTTTGCTGTGCCCTAAAACCGCATGAATAAATATCAACCCTATAACAATCCCAAATGACATAGCCAACGTTCCAAGCTCATTTTTTGCCAGTATCGATGTAGAAAGGGCCAAAAATATATACCCAAATACAATGCCGGTGAGAGAAGAAAATGGAAGCCTCTGGGCAAAAATTGAGACAAGAGCCGTTACAACCAAGGCCAAAATTGCAAAATAACCAAAAAGTGCTATCGCAACCCCTCCCCCAATAGCCATGCCATCCCCTCCTTTGAATCTTGTGAAAACAGAATTCCAGTGTCCAAGAACCGCAAAGGAAGCCGGTATAAGAATCACAATTCCCTCTATTCCCATCATTCCTGAAACGATTACCGCTAAAGCACCCTTCGCTAAATCAAAAACGAGCACCAAAACGGCGGAGCCTTTACCCACCGTTTTTAGAACATTAGAGGCTCCCGCTAATCCAGTCCCTGTTTTAAAAATATCTATACCCTTTCGGCGACTAAGTCGATGGGCAAATGGAAGGGCACCGAATATGTAACACACCAGACTGGCAACAGCCAACGTCAAGTAGTAGCTAACATCAATCAATATACAAGTTCTCTTTCATTATTACTTAAACCACTTACAAAAAAGGTCATTAGAAAAGGGCTCTAACCATACATCAGGAAGGTAAGTGATTGTCAATTAAACTTCTTTTTTCTAATTGTTGCAGCTGGAAAAATTCAAAAGGTACGGCACATAATCTTGAAAGGTTGCGGCAATAGGCCTATGACTTAAATGAACTCACTGCAGGTAAAACATTCCAGCGACTAAAAATGGGAATGGGCCATTAACCTGTCAGTATGTTCCTGGCAATTACCATTTTCTGTATTTCTGAAGTGCCTTCATATATCTCTGTAACTCTTGCATCTCGGAAATAACGCTCAACAGGAGTTGGGGAAAAATAGCCAGCCCCACCATGGATTTGAACAGCTTTATATGCAGCATTCATAGCCACTCTTGAGNCAAACAATTTGGCCATAGAAGCCTCTGTGTTAAAAGGCAATCCGGCATCCCTTAGAGAAGCTGTATTCATCACCAGTTGTCTTGCTGCTTCCGTCTCGGTTGCCATGTCCGCCACCATCCATTGAATCGCTTGCAAGTCGCTCAACGTACCGCCAAAAGCTTTACGGTTTTTTGCATATTCAATTGATGCATCAAGAGCCGATTGGGCAATCCCAACGCACTGGGCTGCAATCGAGATCCTGCTAGCGTTGAGAACCTCCATAGTCTGTCTGAAGCCAACCCCATCGCCACCCATCTGGTTCACTGCCGGGATCTGACAGTTATCAAAAATTATCTCCCCAACAGTAGAAGCTCTAACACCCATCTTTCCTTCTAGCTTATTAACAGTNATTCCCTCCACATCCCCATCAATAATTAAAGCATCGATGCCTTTATGGTTAAGAGAGTGATCCCTCGTGACTAAAGTCACTATAACCGAGGCCTCTGGAGCATTACTTATATAAGTTTTGTTGCCATTTACGACCAGATGGCCGTTTGCCCTAACAGAATTCGTTNTTATGGCTGCCGCGTCACTCCCCGCTCCAGGTTCAGTCAGTGCAAACGCTCCAACTTTTTTCCCCGATGCCAAGTCAGGAAGGTACTTGTGTTTTTGGTCTTCACTACCATATCGATTTATGAATTGTGTACACAAAGACAAATGAGCTATATANACGACCGACGTCGCCGCACATCCTCTGGCAATCTCCTCAGCAGCCAAGGCGACGAGTCGCGTAGTTCCACCACTCCCTCCATATTCCTCACCTATCCCTAAGCCTAAAAGACCCATATCACCAAGTTCTTTGAAGTTATCCCACGGGAAAAGCCCCGAATCATCATAATCCGCCGCTCTTTCTGCAAGAACATCGTTTGAGTAATCTCGCACCGTGTTACGAAGAAGGGATTCCTCTTCCGAAAGAAGGTTGTCTGCCATAAAGCCCTCTCAATTCAATTATTAAGTCACCCTGACCAATTGACACTTTATACGACCGAAAACTAGAATGCGATATGCGTAGACCAATGTCCCCGGACGGTTCAAATAATTTGAATGAAAATAGGCTAGTTTCCGGATCAAATCAAGAGGATGATCATTCTCTTGACAATAGCCTTAGACCGCGCAGCCTTGATTCATACGTGGGACAGGATAGCATTAAGAGAAACCTCGGTATAGCCATNACTGCGNCCNAACAACGTGGTGAGCCNCTAGACCACATTCTACTTTACGGACCTCCAGGATTAGGAAAGACTACACTCGCCAACATAATTTCTTCGGAAATGGGTGTGCGCATTAAGACAACCTCAGGTCCAGCCATCGAACGCCCTGGAGACATGGTTGCCATATTAAGTCAACTCCAACAAGATGAAATTCTCTTTATTGATGAAATNCATAGATTAAATCGGGTAGTGGAGGAAGTCCTTTACCCAGCTATGGAAGATTTTTTTGTCACCTGGGTNATNGANAAAGGTTTGAAAGCNCGCAGTATGAACTTGTCTCTAAAACCCTTTACATTAATTGGAGCTACCACTNGATATGGAATGCTAAGTGCGCCACTAAGGGATCGNTTTGGATCGATNAATCGGCTTGATTTCTACANCGTCGACAACATGATTAAAATTGTGGAGAGATCAACTAGAATACTGGAAGTGGAAGCGGAAGCGGAAGGAATCGTCGAGATAGCAAAAAGAGCTCGAGGAACCCCCAGAGTGGCCAACAGGCTATTAAGAAGGGTCAGAGATTACGCTCAGGTTATTGCTGACAACATAATAACAGGGGAAGTAGCCTCTAACGCCTTGCAAGATCTGAGTGTGGATGTACTTGGTTTAGACGGTGTTGATAGAGACGTCCTTATATGTATCATAGATAAGTTTGATGGAGGCCCTGTGGGCCTGGACACCATAGCAGCTTCAATAAATGAGGAATCAGAGACTATTGAGGACGTTTATGAGCCATTTTTGCTACAACTTGGATTCCTTGACCGAACACCAAGAGGTCGAATGGCAACCAGAAAAGCTTATGACCACCTCGGGATAAAGTACTTAGGAAAAACCAGTGGAGATAAACTGCAGGCCAGACTGGATCTCTAGAAACCAAACCGTTGCCTTATGAAACACCAAGTTTGCTCCTGAATTTAACCAGCATCCATAAACACAAACAAGAAACAACAACCGCTGCCAATCCGAATAGGGAAAGCTTTTGAATATTTTGTTCGATAAAGTGTTGGATCTGTTCGCCGAATAAAAAAAGTAATATTCCAAGACCTATGAACCTAGCTCCTCTCCCAATGAGAGAGACAATCAAAAATCTTTTCCTGTCAAATTTTAAAACGCCCGCCAGTATAGCAAAGACCTTATAAGGAATCGGGGTCACCGCCGCAGCAAGCAAAGCCCAAGCACCATACCGATCAAAAAATGACTCGGCTAAATCTACCTTAGAGTCAGAAGTAAATCGGGAAAGAATAGGCCTTCCGAAGCGAGCTCCCAACCAATGCCCAACTAAAGCTCCTGATAAGGAGGCTATCGTAGCTACTAAACCGTACCAAATGGCCATGTCTGGCCTTAGCACTGACATTGGGATCAATAGAGGGTCCGGAGGAATTGGAGAGAATATGGATTCCAAGAAAGTAGCTATGGCCAGTACTATAACAGCCCATTCACTCCCAGCAAAACCTGCAAACCAGGTGGTTAATTCTCCGAAAAAATCCATAATTCGTTGAAGTTAACTGAGACCTGCTCTTAACATAACTTCCCTAATATTCCCCTCCTCGGGCTTTCTAATTCCAGCATCTATTTCGGAAACCACCGAGGTAATAGCGGAATTAACTGGTGTCGGTATACCGAACCTGTTGCCTTCCCGAGCAATAAATCCGTTCATAAATTCAATTTCAGTCCTTCTTCCCTTAGTAACATCCTGTGACATTGAAGACTTCCAGTCTCCTCTCCCGCCATCGGGAAGAAACTTGGCATCTAATTCTTCAAAAACATCGCCTCTATCAGCCTCAGCCCATTTTTCCGCGGAAAGTCCTTTAATGGGCTCAATCTCGAATTTCTGAGCAAGACCAACCTGACAACATTCTTTGGATATTTCGATCTGCAATCTCCTAGCCTCTGCGATCTCACCAGCACTGGAAGATCCTAACCCTGTCATCGCTGTAATAGGGTTCGAAGAGGCATTGGTTACGAGTTTGGACCATCTCTCACCCCATATATTTGAGGTAGGTCGGGAAGCGTCTATACATGAAAGTATTTCTGCAATCTCTTCAGCTCTAGGCGTAATCCTTCCATGCAACTCTCCCACTCTGAAGACATCATGGCCCGTATCCCTGCCTATCGCCCCACCTCTGTTGACGAGTCCTGGTTCCCAAAGACCTACTGTTATGCTCGACATAACACAACCAATGGCCCTTTCAAAACCAACAACGGAGGCGACCAAAGAATCGTTCATACAGTTTTGGTTGTCTACCATAACCCCGTCCCGTTTTAGAAGCCTTTTGGCAAAATGAGCCACCCATTCAGTATCGTAAGATTTCACTGCCAGAAAAATAACGTCAAACTCTTCGTTAAGCTGCATAGCATCGGTAAAATGGTAGGCGTTAACAGGCACCTCAAAAGGACCCTGAGTCCCTGTAACCTTGAGCCCCTCACTCCTCATCATCTCTACATGGTCACCCCACATATCCAAAATCGTCACATCATAACCCTCGCGAGTCAAAAAAGCCCCGATATAACTTCCTGCTGCACCGGCACCAACAACAGCCATTTTCTTTGACATATATACCTCCTAAATTCTTACCTTGGCGGCATAGCAGCCCAGCGTAAGTAAGCCACTAATCTTCTATCTTGATCTCAACATTCTCAACATGTTCACTATGCCTCACTGAAGCATTAAATCTGTACCCTGAGCCATCCAATGGAACCATCTGGCCGGTCTCATCAACCACGTCGATTATCTCTTCCGAGACCTTAACAACACTACTGATTGTTGGTAAATCCCTCAGTGAATCAAGCATTCTTTCTTGTTGCCTGAGAGCCTTCAAAGCCAATTTTCTACTTACGACACTAAATCTCACCGTGTTCCCAGGTATCAATTGTCCCAATTTTGAGTGATCAGCTGAAATTACAGTGGCTATTTTGGGATATCCCCCTGTTGTTCCCCTATCCGCCGACAGAATAATCGGTAGCCCTGACCCGGGAACCTGAATTGTCCCGAATGCGGTCCCATCTGATACTACATCGGGGGAATTGAGATGAGTTAAAGGAGCACCTTCTAGCCTAATTCCCATTCTATCCGAATCTACAGAGACCTGATAATCAGAGCTACTAATTAATTGAATGGAGTCGTCGGTAAATAAGTGATCC
This sequence comes from Chloroflexota bacterium, assembly GCA_002696685.1. Next base: position 19,584 of record NZSI01000028.1, read on the forward strand.
TGAGGCCCAAGGAGCACCCTTAATAAAGCGTCCTCAGAAAACTGAGGGTGAGAGGGAAATTCCCTTTGTTTGAACTCATTTAAGTTCGCTTCTCCAATCTCCAGTTCATCACCTGCTTTCAAGGGTCTGCCTCCAAACCCTCCGAATCCACCCGGTACATATGTTGAGTAACTACCCATCACCTCCGCAACTGGTGATGACCGAATCCCTCCTGCAAAGGACAGATAAGATCTCGCCCCAGTAACAGGACCACCAAAGCTCAATATCCCGCCCGCTGGTACTGAAAAAGAAGTCCAGTTTTCAACAGATTCCCCGTCAAGGATTGGCGATAAATTTGCTCCTGTTACAGCAACAATAGCCGGATTATCGAAGGTTATTTGAGGGCCAAAGAGAGTTATTTCCAAAACCGGTTCCCATTCCAAATTGCCAACTAAAAGGTTGGCACACCTCATGGAAAATTTGTCGACGGCTCCACATTCTGGAACACCAGCAGACTGAAATCCAACACGCCTTAAATCTTGGACGGTGGTGAAGGTACCTGGTTGAATAACCGTAATCACAAATTTATTACCTCTGGCACATATTCACCTGTCTTACATCTATTCTCGATTTCCTTATATTCTTCTTTCGATTCAATAGGAACAAATCTTAGGCGATCGCCTGGTCTCAGGAGAGCGGGTAAATCCCTTAAAGGATTGAATAGGGACACCGGAGTTTTACCTATTAGCCGCCATCCTCCGGGACTTGGTACAGGATAGACTCCCGTTTGAGTTTCAGCTATAGCGACGGACCCGGCGGGGACTTCCACTCGCGGAGAATCCAATCTAGGGCAATGCAACCTTGAATCGAGATCACCAAGGTACGGGAATCCGGGACTGAATCCAAGCGCATACACTAAATAATCTGTCTCAGAATGAATCTTGACAATTTCCTCCAGGGAACATCCAGTCAATTCTCCAACTGAGTCAAGGTCCGGACCAAAATCACCACCATAAAATGTAGGAAGAATTATTCTTCTTTTTCCAGAAATATTTTTTGAATCTACGGATCCATGAATGTTTTCGATGAAAGTAGTGAGTGCTATGGAAGAGAGTTTTAGAGGATCATAGTGAACGACAAACGAAGAATAGACCGGTACCACTTCTCTAATTCCTGGCCACCCTGAATCCTGAATTTCACGCACCATTGTATGTACGAGACTATTCGTAATTGGGTTGACTCCTTCACCAAGTACCACCATTAACGCGGAATCCCCAATATCTGTTATTTGGGGATAGGAGCCAAAATAGTCCTTGGATTCCGTAGCCATGGTCATACTAATTTTGCGAGAGGCATTATTTCTATTCCCTCACGTTCAAATGCCGATCTTAGAGACTTTGCCATATCTACAGCACCAGGGGTATCCCCATGAAGGCATATACTATCGGCTTCCACTTCTACCAAATTTCCATTTACCGAAATAACCTTACCTTCAGTTACCATACGTAAACTTCGATCAACTACCTCTTCCGTATCATGTATAACGGATCCAGGAAGACGCCTAGAGACTAATGTGCCATCATCATTCACGGCCCTATCAGCAAATATTTCTCTCCCAACCCTCATTCCCAAACCCTTAGCTGTTTCTACCCATTGCGATCCGGACAAAGCCAACAATATCGCATCATCCTGAACCTCCATAACCGCACTGCATATGGCTTCCCCTAATTCCTTGTCAGCGACCGCCTGGTTATACATTGCACCATGAGGTTTAACATGTTGGATAGTTTTTGAATCGGTGAACCCTGACAGAGCAGAGGCTTGATATACGACGTCGTTCCTTACCTCCTCAGGGTCAGCTGAGAGGTTTCTTCTCCCGAATCCATTTAAATCTGGGTAACTAGGATGTGCCCCAACAGCAACACCATGTGACTCAGCCAAAACGACAGTCCGACGCATCCACATCGGGTCTCCGGCATGAAACCCACAGGCTATATTTGCTGAGGATATATACTTGATAACTTCCTCATCAAAGCCCATTTTATACATACCAAAGCTCTCNCCCATGTCGCAATTAAAATCGATTTTGTAAGACAACACCGCCTCCTACTTTTTTGTTAAGGAAATTCATTTATAAAGCAATCAAATNTCCAACGAACTAGAATTCTACCAATATGGACAATCACGGTTTCACAACGCTGCCATCCGCTCGTCTAACAGTGTCCCATGCGCCACCATATGCTCGTTCTTTGAAGGGAAATTTTGCTGCTAAAGACTCGTCTACATCTATTCCCAGTCCTGGTTTGCCATTCGGCCACATATAGCCATCACTAACTTCAGGGCATCCTGGAAAAACTTCCTTTGTATTAGCCCCGAATATTGCGTATTCCTGAATCCCAAAATTTATCGTATTAAGATCAAGCATAAGATTAGCAGCATGCCCAACGGGAGAGGTATCTCCTGGNCCATGCCACGCAGTCCTGACATTGAAAGCTTCACACAATGCTGCCAGTTTCCTCGCGGGGGTTAAACCACCAATCTGTGAGATATGAATCCGTAGAAAATCGATAAGTCGATCTTTAACCATAGGGATGACCTCATGGGGGTTATTGTAAAGCTCTCCCATTGCAATCGGGGTACTTGTCTGGTTTCTGACCATCCTGAAGTATTCATTGTCCTCCGGAGAAAATAAATCCTCCAAAAAGAATAATTTATACTCTTCAACGTCCTTGGCCAAGCCAACTCCTAGAATTGGAGGGATACGCTCGTGGACGTCATGAAGAATCTCAACACCCCATCCAATCGTGGAGCGAATATGATCGAATAAGCTCACCGCAGATTTTATATAAGGGATCGGCTCAAAAATACCGCCTGGATGAGCGTGCAACGCACCGGGCAATGGTCGAAAAATGCGATCAGTCCCAATTCTTGGACCGGATCCGGATTCAATTCTCAGACTTTCTGACCCTTTATTGCTGTAAGTGGCATAGCCTGGAGTTGCCACTTGAACACGAACGTGATGAAACCCTTCCTGCAGGTATTCTCTGACTTTCTCTTCAACTTCTTTAGGCTCTGANCCGTTAGCGTGAACATACACCGCAGCCGAACTTCGTGCCTTACCTCCAAAAAGATCGTACACAGGCATAGATGCGATTTTGCCCTTTATATCCCAGAGAGCTTGATCCACACCACTCAAGGCATTATTTAAGACAGGTCCATTTCTCCAGTAAGAGGANACGTAAGAAGATTGCCATATGTCCTCAATATCAGCTGGATCTTTCCCGATTAAAAATGGAGAGAGATAATCCTCAACAGCTGCAACTACAGAGCTGGGTCTTTGGGTGAAAGTAGCACANCCAACACCGTAAAGTTCTGGCTCGTCAGTCTCGACCTTTACTATCACAAGCCGTATATCGTCNGGCTCGGTCAATATTACTCGGACATTCCTTATCTTGTGTTCGCTCATTTCTATGAACCTTTCATAATAANCAACATTCCATCTTCGGAATTAGCTCAATATTTTTTTTACATTTGCAATTATTTCAGNCGGGACGCGTTCCATATAAGATTCTGGCCCCAAATCTGGAGACGGCGGATTNGGGATCGGGTGAAGTACGACATAGTCGAAGTTAATTGATAAAGCATTCGCAGCCCTAATTAGGTCAACGATCTGCGCAGTAATCATTCCTGAATTCCCAAGCAGGGAGAATGCAAAAGCCTGTTCATCAGAAAGAAAGTCAACGGCTCTACCGCTGGCGAGCAAGTCTTGGGCATGATGAAAATCGGGCCAAATATCAAATTTTTCCTTTATATGGGTTGGTGAGGGTCCTGCCCAACCCAGTCCAAGGTTATCCATCAACATAGGAGAATATTCGAAGTAGCCTGCAGCCATAGATTTACCCATTAATAAGGCCNTGTCAGAGTCATCCACAAAAACGGTGTGGAAAACAGCTCCCAGTTGAACAGAAAGAGGGTCGCGACCAGCCTTTTCCGCTCCTTCTCTTATTTTCTCAACCGAGATTTTCACATTTTGTATATCAGTTCCAACCCTTATAAAAACGCCGTCTGCAACTGAACCTGCCATCTCCAAAGTCTTCGGTCCTCCGGCGGCTACCCAAACGGGAACTTCATGAGCAAAGGGAAGAATAGCGGGTTTACTCGAACCAACATCAACAGGTGATCCAGATAGCAATGACCGTATAATACGCACCGAGGATTCGAGTTCTCTAACCGTCGCTGGTCTCAAACCTGCTAACCTGACAGCGGTATCCCCGATTCCTAGTCCCAAAATTGTTCTACCAGATGCTAGTTCCCCTATAGTTGATATGCTGGAAGCCGTTACAGTTGGATGCCTTGTCACCGGGTTTGCTAGCAGTGGACCAATTTTTATTTTGCTTGTGAAATTGGCGGCAGCAGCCAGCAGTACATAGGTGTCTCTTCTACGGAGTTGTGAGTCAGGTAGGAAAGCCGCATCCCAGCCTGAAGACTCTGAGCGCCTGACGTCTTCGGCATAGGCTGAAACAGCACTGGTGTCATGCCTGTTTAGACCAAAATTAGGGATTTGAATAGAAACCATCCACTTTTAAAATCAATACCCTNCCTTTAAAAAAAGAGCATAGATGTATGGAGCGGCAGATGGGATTCGAACCCACGGCCCTCTGCTTGGGAAGCAGATGCTCTACCCCTGAGCTACTGCCGCAACTTGACTAAATCGACTTGGAATGTGATTGTAGCAAGTCGTACTCAGGTTACTCAACTCAAATTAACATCTACGGAGAATTATGATGACTCATCAACCACTCATACTTGAAATTGGTACAGGTATAGACCTTCACGGACACAATGCAACTGAGGCCGCCAGGCGAGCCGTCTGGAATGCAGTGCACCAAAGTAGCCTAATGGGTCTCGGGCTATTTGGTCCAGACACCTCGAAGAACATGATTGTAGAGGTCACGATCGCTATATCGCGACCAGATGAAGTGGATGAAGAAACAGTCCTAGCGGTTTTACCGCACGGAACTGGCAAACTCAATGTTGTCAAAGGGGGGTTGGAAATCGAAGGACGAGAAGGCTCTGGAGACTTCACACTAATTGCAAATGCCGCCGTCATAGCAAAGGTGGATGTGTAGTTATTAAAGCCTGATTGACACTAAAATTTATAGGTGATTATACTGCTGATATGAACAAACACTCTGACGCAGAATGTAAAGTAATAAAATCAGACAAGCTTGAAGTGGAGATTTCTTCCGGGAGCATGACTAGGTTAGCTGGCGTTTCCCAAGGACTGGTTGGAGCTGAGGGAATCCACCTAGCCGTGGCGACTATACCTCCAGCATGCGCCTCAAGCCCACACCATCACGTAAACTGCGAGTCGGCAATATATGTGACCAAGGGAAATGGAACATTCTTAACCGGTCCTAAGCTAGAAACCGCCCTGTCTATAAAAGCCGGTGACTTCATATATGTCCCACAGGGTTCATTGCATAAACCAGTAAATGACAGCCTTACTGAGCCGCTCGAATTAATTGTAGCCCGCAATACACCAGTGGAAATTGTTGAGGAATACGACCCTAATTAAACTACTGATATCTGAGGTGAGTTATGGAATTTGGATTTGGAATACCGGTGAGGGGACCTCTGGCNAATATTGAATCCATCACTGAAATAGTCNCTGTCAGGNGAAGNCCTAGGNTTCGANATAGTTACGGTNAGNGATCATGTGGTGGTGCCAAGACATATCGCCTCTATCTATCCCTACAACGAGGATGGTAGTTTCGCCGGGCAGGATACTGGAGAGTGCCTTGAGCAGTTAACCACCCTGATGGCTGTAGCAGCGATTACTAAGAACCTCAGATTACTTACTTCCGTTATGGTGCTCCCGCACCGTAACCCAGTCCTAACAGCAAAAATGTTAGCTACCATTGACGTACTTTCAAAGGGCCGGTTGAATGTCGGATGCGGTGTTGGTTGGATGAGGGAAGAATTTGAAGCCCTCGCTGCACCATCTTTCGATGAAAGGGGTGCAGTTGGAAGTGAATATATCAAGGTTTTCAAGGAGCTGTGGTCGGAAGACAATCCAATATTTGAAGGAAAGTATGCTAACTTTTCCAATCTAAGCTTCCTCCCTAAGCCCGTACAGAAACCCCATCCACCGATCTGGGTAGGCGGAGAGAGCAGCCCAGCATTACGTAGAGCAGCAACTCTAGGGGATTGCTGGTATCCGATAGGAACGAATCCCAAATTTCCTCTGGACTCAGCCGCACTGCTCCGAGAAAGAATAAACCGGCTACAAGATTATGCTGAATCCTACAATCGAGATCCTGCGACCATAGATTTGGCATACAGTGCAAATTGGTTTGACATGGCCAGTGATGGTTCCAGTAACAGGGCTCGCTGGTTTGAGGGTGAGTCAGATCAGATTCAGGAAGACATAATCCAACTCAAAGAGTTAGGAGTTAATCATCTAATTCTTAGTTTCCCCGGCGAATCCACTTCAGAAATAACGGAAAGTATGTCGAAATTCATATCAGAAGTAGCAAAAAATATTCCAAAATAGATTTGATGAAGTTATAGAGCTACATCAACGTTTTAGTCTGAGGAATTATGAGCCATATCAAATACTTAAAAACCTTAGGATTTAATTCTAATCAGCCCATTGGAAGGGGCTTCAACTACCCATACGATATCGACTTCAGTTCTGATGGAAGAATTTTCCTGATAAACCGAATGGGTGGGCTAAACAGCCGTGGAGTGAGAATCCAGATATTTACATATGAAGAAGAATGGTTGGAGGAGTTTGGGACGGGACCTGGGTCCGAAAACGACAACTTTGTTACTCCCGTTTGCCTCTCGTTTGACAGTCAGGACCGCGTGTTTATTACTGATGAATATCTAAATGAAATCAAGATATTTGATAACAAAGGTACATTTCTAGAAAGATGGGGACACAACAATTCTCCCCGTTCTTTTAAAGGTCCAGCTGGCATTGGTCACGGTAGTGATGACTCTGTGTTTGTTGTAGAACAATACAAAGGTTGTGTCACCAAACTTGGTCCGGATGGTGAATTTATATCAACGTGGGGTAGAGAAGGGGAAAACCCAGGCGAATTCAATCTACCCTGGGGGCTGACATTAGACCAAGAGGACAATGTTTATATAGCAGATTGGAGAAACGATCGAATTCAAAAATTTTCATGTGATGGTGACTTCATCGATTCCTTCGGGGTTTCTGGGACAAAACCCGGTGAATTGCACCGACCCAGTTCAGTGGCAGTTGATAGTAAAGGCCTGATCTATGTCGCAGACTGGGGAAATGAAAGAGTGCAAGTTTTGACTCCAGATGGAGATTTTCATCAGTTACTCCAGGGGGAAGCAACCCTGTCCACATGGGCAGAGGAGTGGCTCGAAGTAAATCCGGATGAATATGACCTACGAAAAGAATCCGACTTACTTGTGCAGAACCTCCCTAAACACCTTCAAACCCCATATCACACTGCTTCTCAAACTGAACCAATTTTCTGGGGCCCTGTATCGGTCAAAATTGATTCAGATGACAAACTCTATGTTACTGAACATAGCAGGCACAGAATACAAGTCTACGAGCAGTCATAGATTTGCAAAAAAAAAAGAAGATTCCTAGGAGTTTTCTTTAGAAATGGAGCGGCAGATGGAACAAAACCATAGAGAACTAATAGCCCATCTTGCGAGAAGAGCAGGATTTGGAGCAACTTCATCCGAATTAGATTTTTACTCGGCAATGTCGTACGAGGATGCAGTGGAAGAATTCCTTGACGACCGAGCAGAAAATTCAATACCTGATGACCTCATATTCAGACGCCACGTAGACCTTCACACTATGCAGGGGCATAATGCCGCCTACTGGGCCTATCGACTGATATCTACAGATATTCCACTAAAAGAAAAGATCGCCCTATTTTGGCACGGAATCTTCGCAACTGCCGAACTAAAGTTAAATAACTTGGGTTCATTGAACAACCAGGTTGAAATGTTCAGTAGATGTGGATTAGGAAAATTCGATGATTTACTTGAAGAACTCTCCATGGACCCAGCTATGCTGGTCTGGTTGGATAATCACGACAACCACAAAGACTCTATAAATGAAAATTATGGGAGAGAAATTTTAGAATTATTTTCAATGGGTGTGGGGAACTATACAGAAGACGATATCAAGGAGTGCGCGAGAGCATTCACCGGTTGGACTGTCAAGAATGGTGAATACATGTCTACAATGGGATTCAAGGATTCAATTTGGCCCTATGGAAGAATTCAATGGCATTATGAATTTCGTGAAGCAGACCACGACGACGGTGCCAAAACATTTCTGGGCGAACAGGGACATTTTGATGGGCGAGACATTATAGAAATCATAGCCCGGCAAGAGGCAACAGCCCGATTTATAGCTAGACACATTTACAATTACTTTGTTGCTGACGAAGTACCGGTACCTCAGTGGTCTGAAACAATCCCCAGAGACCCAGAAGCGATAGATTTCATTTCGAATTCATACCACAGACATAACCATTCCATAGAGAAAGTTCTTCGGGATGTATTCAACTCCCAATTTTTTAAGGACTCAGCATTCATGAGAGTAAAGAGCCCGGTGGAACTCGTTATAGGTACATTACGAAAGACTGGAGAATATCAGACACCAGTTGGTGGGGAAACCGGTATTTTTACAATCATGGAAGAATCCGGATTCATGGGCCAGAAACTACTAGATCCACCATCGGTTGAGGGCTGGCATACAGGTGAAGAATGGATTTCCAGTGGCAGCCTGGTGGAAAGAGTCAATTTTGTGACTAGTCATCTGGGGGACTCTAGCCAACCTGGAGTAAAAGAAATGATCGTAAAACTGAACTCCAAAACAGGGAAAAGTGTTGATCCCGACTCCTTTGTTGACGCTTGCATTGACACTCTCGGTCTTGACAAAATCGGGGAAGATACGAGGCTTGAACTTGTCAACGTGGCAAGTAAAGCTATAAAGAATGTTAATGGGGAAGAAAAGGTAGATAATATTCCCCAGGAGGCGATCCTCCAGATGTTTAAATTGATTGGTTCCTGCAGAGAATACCAACTCTGTTAAGAATGAATATACGTCACATTCAGGGTATGGAAATATATACAGAAACCGCAGGTTGAAAATGGATGTAATAGAAAATATGTGTCCGGCGGTTGTACAATTGTTAGCCTGTACCCAATTAGCCCTTCATGGGCCTGTAGCTCAGCTGGTTAGAGCGCAGTCCTGATAAGACTGAGGTCCCTGGTTCGAGTCCAGGCAGGCCCACCAGGGGTTCTTGCCAAGACAAACAAGCACATTTTGTCTGGGGAGCCCCATTTTACTTAGTTACCCTATTGATAATGTGTCTGACTCGCTTCCTAGCGGCTCACTGACACCAGATAAATTTACCACTGCGAGGAAAACACATGGCACGAGTCCCTTACGTACAACGAGATGATCTAGCCATACAACACCAATCGATATACGACCAAATAGCTAAGACCCGAGGCAGCGTGTCCAACGTGTTCTCCGCCCTCCTAAATAATCCAGAAGCAACTGAGGTCGTAACTTCTGTTGGAGAATATATTAGGTACAAATCAAACCTCGACCCAATAATAAGAGAAACCGCCATTCTAACCACTGCAAAAGAGTTAAATAACGGTTACGAATGGGCGCAACACGAGCCTGTAGCCAGAAAGGCCGGAGTGAGAGACGAGGTGATCGATTCAATATTATCCGGCAAGGGGCCTATGGGACTACCGGCCAAGGAAGGTATTTTTATCCAGTCTGCCAAAGAACTGGTAAAAACGGGAACCGTGACTTCACGCACATATCAGGCACTGGATCATCTGCTTGGCACCCAATTAACAATAGATTTTGTAGTTACGGTCGGATATTACACAATGCTTTCGCGGCTTATCCATTCGTTGGATGTGGGTTTCGACGAAAATCTCGAACTCAACGATAAATTTGAACGCTGAAACAATTTTAGTCATCCTCCTAGTGTTACAAGAATCCTTATGCCAAAAGACACATCATTTATGAAAATAACGTCAGTAGAAATATCTGTCTTCGAACTTCCAATGTACCCTACGATCACTCAGGTTATACGTGTTGGAAATCCTGCTGATTTAAGGTGGCAGCAGGCCTTTCCCACTGGTGGGCTCGTCCCAGTACAAATTATGCAAGTCATAACCGATGAGGGAATTAACGGAATTTGTACAGTGGGAGATTGGAGATATACAGAGCTTAACTGGAGACAGATAGCTCAACTAAGGGAGCTGGTGATAGGGGAAGATCCCCTAGAACGGGAACTACTGCTATCCAAACTTAGGGCAGTAAGTCGCTTCTTTGAACCCGGATGGTTCGGAGGTTTCGACAACTGCCTCTGGGACATAGAAGGCAAAGTCAAAAATTTACCGGTATCTGAATTACTAGGCGGGGCAAATGAGAAAATACAGGCTTATTACAACACCGCTGGAGCCACACCAGAAGAATTGATACGTGATGGGGAAGCCGGTATTGAGGCAGGATTCAAGGTACTAAAAGATCATCTTCCATTCGATGTCGATAAAAATATAGAAACGTTTGAAGAATTCAGAAAAGTATTTGGTGATGATATTGGTTTAATGCACGACGCCGCGCTTGTGAATTACACATTTGAAGAGGCTGTACAGGTTGGAAAAAAATTGCAGGACCTCGGTTTTATATGGCTTGAAGAACCCCTGCCAGACCGGCACCACGAAGATTATATGAATTTATGTAAACAACTGGAAATACCAGTTGCCGGTGCAGAGACGCTTATGAATGACCCCGAAATCAGCGAACTATGGCTTAAGTCAGGTGCAATAGACATTCTTAGAGTGAATGGTAGACATGGTACGACCCCAATTTTGAATGCCTCCAAATTAGCTGACCAATTGAATACTACTGTAGAACCAAACGCCTACGGCCCATTGTTTGGAATTGTCCATGCCCACATAGACTGCGGCATTTCAAACATTGATTGGTTCGAAAACGCCCCACCGGCGCGAGGTGCTGAAATGGGAGAGGAGATAGGTCTACTAAACCCAATCAGGCCAGTTAGGGGATGGGTAACGCCACCCAAAGGTCCAGGATGGGGGACTGAATGGGACTGGAAAAGGTTTAAAAGTAAACGCGTTGCAACCATCTAGCAGGCTTAAATAGTCCACATCAGTCTGTGATAAATTATTTACATTCGCAGTCTCTATCCAACAAATCTAGAATCTATTTCCACTCCCAAACCAGGACTACTAGGTAGATCAATCCAACCATCATGAACTTGGAGAGGATTCTCAAAAATTTCAAACTTATGCTTATAGCTCCCAATTGGAGGGTCATTTAGTAGTTCCAGATATGGGGCATGCTGCCATGATGCCACCAGATGGAGATGAGCTATAACTCCTATGTCCCCTCCACCGTGATGAGGAACTATTTTCTTCCCGTATAATTCCGCTAACGTACCAATTTTTCTCAATTCGGTGACTCCATCCATTACCATGCTCTCCGGTTGCAAAACACCATAGACGTCTTCTTCGACCATCGTGTTAAATTCATGAATACCTCTATTATTTTCACCTCCCGCCACCGGTAGAGACAGAGAGTGATTAAGCTGAGCTAGTTCTTTAAACGAAAATCTCTGCAACGGCTCTTCCAGCCAGTAAACATTGAGATCCTGTAAAAGTTTTCCGGTTTCGTACGCTCGCCGATAATCCCACACTACCCCTGGCTGCCATTTTCCAAAGGATTGAGCCTGGTTGGCATCAACCATTATATCCATCGAGTCTCCAACCGCCTCTCTGACAAGTTCCACAGTCCTGATATCTTCCTGAATCGTTTCATGATGCAGCCGAAGTTTGATTGCTTTCCATCCGTCGTCTGACAGAGATTGGGCCAATTCGGCCCGTTCCTCAGGATGAGATAGAAGGATCATGCTCGCGTATGGCATCATTCTATTTTTCGATCCGCCCCAAAGTTTGTAAAGTGGTTGCCCTGTAGTTTTACCAATGATGTCCCATATGGCTATATCAACTCCCGCTGTACCTCTGTAGGGAAGTGTTTGAACGTAATATCTTAGACGTTGTGAAATCTTTTCAATTTCAAATGGATCCTCTCCCTTAACAATTTCGAGAACTGAGGGAACCAGAGAAGCGTCCATTCCAGGACCTATCCCTACTATGCCCTCACTTGTGTGCACTTCCGTAAACGATCCTCCACCTTTGTTGAAATGCATGAGGCCACCTTTATCCCAGGCAGGTTCAATGCTTCCGACAGTCTCCAACTTTTTAAGTGGAATAACTTTCACATCCGTTATAGTAATGATTTTCTTTGAGTCCATTTAAATCTCCAGGAAAGTCTTATTCCATCTAACTTACGGTAACACCAATACCGGAAAAAATACTCCCAGAAACTCCGTTGTTATACTAATTGTCACAAAGATTACTTCGTTCATTCACCGGTATGCATCTGCCACTAGTTAATGGAAGTATTAATTAAAAGGAACTTAATGCGGTGGTAACAGTTAGTTCCATAAGTGAATTCGAACTGATAAGAAGACTTCAACTTGTCCTCGATAGTCATTCGGTTCAGGGAAATTCCTTGGACAATATACTATTGGGGATCGGCGATGATGCTACTGTTGCCAAAATGGACTCTAAGATTGAAGTAGCCACCACAGACACTCTTGTAGAAGGGGTTCATTTCATCTCTGAATCTATCTCCATGAACGATTTAGGGTGGAAGTCGATAGCAGTTAACTTGAGCGATATTGCTGCAATGGGTTGCTCGCCCGTCTATTCACTTGTAACTCTCGGATTAAAACCCACCCAAACTGTGCAATCTCTTGAGGATCTATACGAAGGTATGGCTGAAATATCTGAGTCTTACGGCGGAAAAGTTGTAGGAGGCGATATCGTCCGATCTGACACCTTTTTCATATCCGTTACTGTAGTGGGGGCTCCTTTGGATTCGTCAGTAATGAGAAGAGACACCGCCAGACCCGGGGACCTGGTGGCAGTAACTGGTCATTTGGGCTGCTCCGCCGCTGGACTGAGAGTCATAATGGAGCATTTATCTATAACTAAGCAGGCACAAGATCACTTCACCAAATCCCATCTTAGACCCCTACCTAGAATCGAGATAGGTCTTTCACTTGCAAGACAAGGGATAAAATGTGCGATGGACATAAGTGACGGGTTGCTAAACGATCTGTCGAAGATTTGCGCGGCGAGCAATGTTTCAGCAACGGTGTCCGTAAACGATCTCCCAATCCACGAAAACCTACAAAGTTGTTTCCCCAATATTTGGGATCAGCTAGCCGTCGGTGGAGGGGAAGATTACGAACTACTTTTTACCATACCGGGAAATCTGAAAGATAAAATATCACAGAAGCCGGACGTTGGATTCAAAATAATAGGGAAAATCACCGAAGGAAGTGAAGGCGTCACGGTTATAGGCCCAACAGGAGAGTCCATGGACTACTCAACAGGTGGTTGGGATCACTTTAAAGAACATGCCTAATCATATAAAGCAGTTAAAGCAGTCATGGAAGAAGTAACAATTAAAATTGAAGGCCAATCTTTTAGAGCTACAGAGGTGATTTCCGATTTGCGAATCGCAGTTGAAACGCTCTACGGTCCTATGAAAATGGTCGGATTCTGGGACCGAAGCCAGAGTATTCATCTCTGTCCTTTTCTGGAACGCCACCAGGACTGCCCACATACCGAACCGACAGAAGAAACAGTCTTCTCAGACTACGAAAAAACACTACAGCGTGAAAGACAGGCTTCACTTGCAATTAGATTCCCTCACGCAAATGTCACACTGTACCTTTCTTAATATGTAAATCTACAGCACAGCCAGCGTTAAGGAGGTAGCATGCGCTCAATTAACCAGCTTCGACCTTCCCTAAAACCATACGATTCTTATCCCATACACAAACTTCTCGATAATACCTCACTTAAATTTCCAGACAAAACTGCAATTATCGACAAAGGAAAGTCTTTCTCTTACCGACAAATAAGAGACGCTACGATAAAGTTTGGGGCTTCTCTCGCAGCGCAGGGCGTCAATAAAGGAGATAGAGTAGGAATACTCTCTCCAAATTGCGCCGAATTCGTTATTTCTTTTTATGGCATTGCCCGAATTGGGGCCATAGTAACAACTATAAATTCCGGCTACAGAGAATTAGAGATTTCCCATCAAATTAATGACAGCCAGTGTAGCGTCATTATTGTTCACCAGGATTTAGTCCTCACCCTAGATAAGGCTTTGTCTCTATCGCAGCTGGAACCCATAATTATCACTCTTGGTTCAGATGAATCTGAATTTTGGAATTTAATAGAGACTGCTCCTCCAATGGAAACAGAGGTTGAAATAGACGCCAGTAATGATTTGGCCGCCCTCCCCTATTCATCCGGCACGACAGGATTATCCAAGGGAGTAATGCTAAGCCACTTCAATCTTGTTAGTAATGTTCAGCAACTGGTCGGATTATCCGGAAAGGCAAAGTTTCTGCACGACGACGTAGTTCTGGTTCACCTACCCTTATTTCACATCTATGGAATGAACGTCCTCATGAATGGATGCATCGCCGTGGGAGCAACTCAAGTCATGATGGGAAGATTTGATATGGTCGAATTTCTGGACCTAATACAGAATAACCGAATCAACAAATTATTTTCCGTTCCTCCGGTTGGGTTGGGACTAACACAATTCCCTAATATTTCAGACTGGAATTTATCAAGTCTCGAACTTTCGTTATTTGGTGCAGCACCTCTTTCTTCCGAATTACAGATTAAAATATCGGAAGTGCTAGGTTGCTCCGTTATTCAAGGCTACGGAATGACGGAAACATCCCCTTTAACTAACGCTGACTTCGCAGAAACTCATTTCACTAAACCAGGGTCAATCGGCCCAGCAACATCTGATACTGAGCAAAAAATAGTGGACGTTGACGACCCCCAATCCATTCTCCCAACGGATACTCCTGGAGAGCTGATGATACGAGGCCCTCAAGTGATGATGGGTTATTACAACAACCCTGATGCTACATCGGAAACGTTAACTGAGGACGGCTGGATACATACCGGGGATATAGCAAGTATGGACTCTGAGGGATACGTTTGGATTCTCGACAGGAAAAAGGAGCTCATAAAATATAAGGGATTCCAAGTTCCCCCAGCTGAATTGGAAGGGCTCCTACTCCAACATCCTGACATCAGCGACGCAGCTGTCATAGGAAAACAGGATCAGGACTCGGGAGAAATACCCAAAGCCTATGTAGTCAAATCATCAAATTCAATCCTCTCCGAAAGTGATGTTATGGATTTCATATCTGGAAAAGTTGCTACCTACAAGGAGATCAGAGAAGTCGAATTTATCGACTCAGTGCCAAAAAATCCCTCGGGCAAGATTCTACGACGAATACTGCGAGACAACAGTTGAAAGCTCTGCAACCCACAAACCATATAGAAAGTTCATGTCTACAACTTCAGACCTATTTCTAGATTATTACCAGCTGACCATGAGTCAGTCGTTTTGGCGAAAACATGGCGAGAAAGAAGCCATTTTTGAACTCTCATTCCGTGGATTACCTAAAAATCGAGGATATCTCGTAACGGGAGGAATCGAACATTGCATTCAACACATCAAAAAATTCTCATTGAGTAGCGAATCTGTCGATTCACTGAGGAATCTGAAAAAATTTGACCAACCCTTTCTAATGTATCTAGAAAACATAAAATTCACTGGAGAAGTTTGGTCTGTCCGAGATGGCGAAATTATTTTCGCTAATGAACCAGTTCTTCAGATCAAAGCTCCTATCATTCAATGCCAACTGGTTGAAACCATATTAATAAATACTGTCAACTTACATACTCTTTTGGCAACAAAATGTACTCGGGTGTTGCATGCGGCGCAGGGCAAGCCAGTAATTGACTTTGGGGCAAGGCGAGCACACAGCAAATTAGCCGCCTTTGCTCTAGCAGAAGAAGCCCACCTTGTAGGATTCACAGGTACGGCCACAGTTGATGCCGGAATTAACTATTCAATACCTCTGGTTGGGACTATGGCACATTCATACGTGATGTCATTTGAAACAGAGCTGGAAGCATTTAGAGCGTATGCAGAAGAATTTCCTCATGAATGTACATTTCTGGTCGATACTTACGATTCAGTTGAAGGCCTAAAGAATGCTGTCAAAATTGGTCTTGAGATGGAGAAAAAGGGCTACCGGCTCTTTGGGGTCAGACTAGACAGTGGCGACTTACAAAAATTGTCAGAAATCTCTAGAAACCTGTTAGACACCTCAGGCCTAAATTACGTACAAGTAATTGCGAGTGGAGGGCTTGATGAGTATTCAATCGCTGATCTTGAAAGAAACCAGGCCCCTATAGATATATATGGGGTCGGGACAAAAGTTAGTGTTTCAGCGGATGCACCTTGGGCAGAAACAATATACAAAATGGTTGAATTTAATGAAATGCCGGTTTCAAAAACCAGCGAACATAAAGAATCGGCACCTTACCAAAAAAAGGTTTACAGAATAATGAACGACTCTGGCAAATATCTGCAGGATGTCATCACCGCAGCAAATTCAACCGATACATTCCGAGACGGAGAGGAGCTACTCATTCACCGAATTAGGACAGGAAACCTTCTTGAACCGGCAATGTCCCTTACGAACGCCCAACAATTTCATAGGAATGTATTTGATAAGCTTCCCGCTAGATACAAAGCTTTGTCCTCTCCTCCGCTTTACCCAGTCACTCATTTAATTGGCTAATAATCAATATCGTCGTTATCGGCAGAACTACTACTCGAATTATCAGGAAGCTTCAATCCATACATGTTGGCACCCTTGAAATCCGCACCAGAGATTTCAGAGTGACGGAGATCCACTCTAGCCATATTTGCCTCTGAGAAATTGGATGAGACAAATATTGCATCGGACAGATCTGACCTTCGAAGATCAGATCGAGAAAAGTTCGC
This sequence comes from Chloroflexota bacterium, assembly GCA_002696685.1. The sequence goes on from NZSI01000028.1 coordinate 36,592, forward strand.
TTTGGTAAAATTACTGAACGACAACCTAGACTCCAGAAGACCAGTGTCGGAGAAATCTGCACCTACAGCCGTTACTCCCAATAGTACCGACCATCTGAGATCAGCTTTTCTCAAAACAGCACCAGTCAGATTTGATTCCGAAAGGTTAACTCCACCTAGATTAGCTTCTGATAAATCCGCTTCTTCCAAGTTAGCATGGCTCATATTCGAATAACGCAAATCACATCCCCTTAAGGATGTTTTTTGAAAGTCCACACCAGATAGGTCCAGTTCCGACATTGACTCGCCTACAAGAGATCCTCCAGATGCCAATGTTATTTCTACATCGATTCTTGTCAATTTATCCCTCACATTCTATGTTCTTCCTTTTTTGTTAATCTTGCCTCAATCATAGAATAGGTCTCCTACCTTAGACAGTACATTGCCAAACACCAAATCTAGAAAAATTGATCGATCAAACATCAGGAGGGTACGACTTGTCTGCTAAATTCATGGATGAAGAGAATGGAGATATATATTTTTTCGGCGATGGTACTCCAATAAATAACAAATCCCACCTCGAGCGACTTTCTACATTGGCAGAAAATTCCCTAATCAAGGAAGACAATTATTCACTCGGGGGTTCTGTCGCCGAATTGGAAGCCTTCATGTCAACGCTTCTCGGCAAAGAGGAGGCCGTTTTTATGCCAACCGGAACCCTAGCTAACCATCTTGCCATAAGGAAATTGGCAGGTACCAGGAAAAGAGCCTTCGTCCCGGAACAAAGCCACATTTATCAAGATAGTGGTGACGCACTTCAAAACCTGAGCGGTATAAATCTCGTTCCCCTGGGTGGAAATAAACCTTACTTTGACTTGAGTGAGCTGACAGATTCTTTGAAGAAAGCAAAAACCAGAAGGGTCAAAAACCCTTTGGGAGCGGTAGTAATAGAGAGTCCAGTGCGCAGATCACAAGGAAGAGTAATGCCGTTTGATGAAATGAAAAAGGTCACTGACTTTTGCCGGGAGGAAAAAATAGGAACTCACCTGGATGGAGCTAGGCTCTTCCTAATGAGCGCAGCTACAGGTATATCTCCTGAAAAATACGTCCATCTATTCGACACAGTCTACGTATCTTTATGGAAATATTTTGGGGCACCATTTGGGGCCATTGTTGCAGGATCCCAAGAATTTTGCAGCGGGCTTTATCATGAAAGAAGGATGTTTGGTGGAGGGCTACCTTCGGCATCGTTTGCTGCAGCCCTTGCACTTGATGGATCCAAAAATTTCCTAGAAAAACAGGTTAAAGCAATGAAAGTGGGAGAAAGTTTATTTAAAAGGCTTAATTCTCATAAGCTTATTAGAATTCTAGAAATTCCCAATGGTTCTAATATATTTGAAACCCACGTTTCCCCCGACGTGGATATGGACAGGTTTTATTCATATTTATCTACCCATGGGATTCAAATGCCTCTAAATACAGATAAATCGGAAACCTTTTTCATCAATATAAACCATACCCTGTTAAACAAACCCATCAGCAAAATCGAAAATATATTCTTTAACGCTCTGGACCAGTTCTGCGAGCCTACCTGACTAACATCTCTTAGCAAACAATTCCTAATTGATATATATTTCTACCCACGCTTTTAAGAATAGTTTTGTTTACAGTTAACAACTTATAATCCGTCCGTTGGCTGATACCTACATCAAGGACATTACTCATGGCAGATCACCATCACGAAGACAGCGACCAAAACCAGCACGACCACGATCATCATGGCCATGCCCATAGTGATACTCCTTCAGGCATTCGTGGGAGTGGAAATTTTATTATTGCTGGTTTAACCAGTGGTCATGGAGTTTTTCACTGGTTCCTGCAGTCATTCATTGTCTTACTACCGGAGGTCGAAGCTACTTTTGGGCTGTCAAAAATCGGCGTTGGGTCCATATCAACAGTCAGGGAACTGGTTTCAGGACTGATAACCCTTCCCGGGGGAATAATTGCAGACGTATTGAGAAAGTACTGGGGGTTAATTCTGGCTTTGTGTATGGCCGGATTCGGATTAGGTTGGCTTATCGTGGGGCAAGCACCTGTATTTCCATTGCTCCTTTTAGGGGTAGCAATCGTCGCCGCGGCAGCATCTCTTTGGCACCTCCCGGCCATGGCTTCTCTTTCTCATCATTACTCTCATAGAAGAGGAACGGCGCTATCTTTTCACGGTATAGGTGGAAATGTTGGAGATGCAATCAGCCCCGTAGCTACAGGATTCTTACTTGGCTATCTGGCATGGCAAGACATTCTAAGCATCTACGCTGCTGTTCCTATATTTATAGCCTTCCTCGTTTACTGGGCGTTTAAAAATATCGGTCGTGCAGTTGGCGAAGAAGAATCTAATTCCGGTCAAGACCGAATGGGCCAAACAAAAGATATTTTGAAAAACCCCCTTATTTGGGTAATTACATTTGCAGGTGGTATACGGGCTATGGCATTTATAGCCTTAATCACTTTTTTACCGTCATATTTATCTAATGACTTGGGACTATCCGACTTCAGAAGGGGTGTATATTTCGGGTTGCTAGTCGCTGCGGGTATAGTTTTTACACCACTGATGGGATATCTCTCAGACAGATTTGGTCGAAAGATAGTCCTAGTCCCGGGAATGCTTTTCGACGCGGCAATAGTTTTATTGATGGCCAGTTTTGGTGAAGGAGTCCCACTCATAATACTGCTGTTTATGCTGGGGGCTTTCTTCTACAGCGACCAACCGATACTAACAGCGTCTGCACTTGATATCGTTGGAAGTGGAGTTGCCACCACAACATTAGGTGCGCTCTCATTTGCAAGATTTGGGCTGAGCGCCATTTCTCCAATAATAGCCGGTTATCTATACGACACCTATTCAATGGATTCCGTATTCTACTATGTAGCTTCATTAATGATCTTTTCAGCAGTCGTATTAGCTTTCACAAAATTAAAATCTCCTGAAAAAACGGCTGAGCACAGACATTGATGTCTTAAGGATCAGTTTCACAAATTTAAAATGGTCCAGTGGGCATCTTGGTATATCCAGGAGGAAGCTATACCCCTTTTCTAACCAGACAATAACACCCTACGCGTTTGTCAAAATAAGCCCATTCCACATAGCAGCTCAATTTTGTTGAAATATTTGGCTTTAACAGACCCAAATTACTACACTTTTTTATCATTCTTTAAAATTCATGAAAAAATAGTCCTTATTTTGCGTGAACTTTACGGTGGAACACTATAGATTACTTAGCGCGTGATTGTCGGAAGGTTTCCGGCATATTTACATATTCATTCGCGAAACTCGCGGAGGAGGAACTAGAATGGGAGATATATCTATAAACAAACTAGGCGGTCTATCTTTGATAGTCGGGCCCGTCGTTGCGCTGGTATTTTATTTTATCCAGCAATTTGGAGTCATCGGCTCTAATGCCGATCCTGCAATTGGCAGTGAAGTAGTTCCAAAGCTTATGGCGAATGCGACATTGGCGACGATCACTGCAATTGGAATTACTGTGGGTTTGATAATACTGCTGCATGGCATCGTCAACCTGGTTAGGGAGAGCGGTGACGCACTTTCCAGCTTAGGTGTGAAATTCGTCATCGTCGGTACAGTCGGCTGGGTAGTATCAAGTGCAATAACGGCTGCAATCGCTGGAGGGGACGCGAGCACTGGAGTCCTCTATGGGGCCTCGTTGGGTATTAACCAATTTTCAGCCATAGTCTGGTCGTTAGGGTTCCTATTAGCGGTCTTGGGTATATCTGGACGGGACTATATCAACACAAATGTTGCCTATGTAGTCGCACTTGTCGCCTTAGTAAGCCTCGTCACAGCCGTAATTGGCGGTATCGACAGCGGCACACTTCAGCAAATGACTTTGATTGGTGGCATCTGCTACATCATTTTCACTCTCTGGAGCATCTGGCTCGGTAAGGATATGTTGGCTAGAGACTAATTCTTTAGTTACCGTTTCAATAAAGGGACTGGCCAGTATCACTGACCAGTCCCTTTTGTTTTGTAAAATTTTCTGTATAGCACTGGTTTCAAATACCTTAAAGAAATAGAATCGATCCACCTCAACGAAAAATCGACGAACATTTATCAGGAATCTTCTAATGAAATTCGGCGCTTCAGTATCCAGTTACACAACCACGTGGGACACCATCAGTTCCGCTATTCAAACCATGGAATCCGGAAGATGGGGAAGTATTTGGTTTCCCGATCACTTTATCCCGCCAGCAGCCTGGAAAGGAGCTGAAGACCAACCAATATTCGAATCATGGTCATTGCTCGCGGCAGTCGCAGGTATGACCGACAAGCTCAGAATGGGACATATGGTCAATGGAAACACCTACCGGAACCCAGGTCTCGTTGCAAAAATGGCTACCACAATTGATCAGATTTCCAAAGGACGATTTACGTTAAGCCATGGAGCAGCGTGGTTCCAACGCGAACACGAGGCTTATGGCTGGGATTATCCTTCTTTGCGAGAGAGATCTGATAGATTTGAGGAATCATGTGCCTTGATACGGAATTTATTTTCCTCGGACGAACCGGTAGATTTCCACGGGAAATACTATCGTTTAGAAAATGCTCCTCTCTCTCCTAAATCCGTACAATCCCCTCACATACCTATCATGGTTGGCGGAATGGGTGAAAAAAGAACACTACGTACTTTGGCAAAATACGGGGACATATGGAATCTGGATGGTTTTGCTGTCGGCCGACCCGAAATTGCTGAGAAGGGTGGAATGTCACTAGATTTGTATGAGCATAAAGTTAATGTCATCAGAGAGCATTGTGACGACGTAGGCAGAGACCCATCGGAGATAAAATTTACAATTTCTATGCCAACCAAGCTGTCATCCGATAACAGTGAAACCTCTGAATTTATAAATCGAGTGGGCCCTGGCACTGTTGCCGGAACGAGGGATTACATAATTGAGAGAGTGGGCGAATTCGTAGAGGCCGGTGTAGACGAGATAATGTTCTCTCCTAGGCCAAGTGATACGGAAGCACTTCAGGAACTAGATGAAGAAGTTTTGTCTGCATTCGATTAGTCACGTAAATATCTAGTATTCAAATATAGGGGAAGCTCTATTCAGTCAACTTCCTAAAAGCGTCCACCCCCGTCTTAGCAGCAGCTGATAGCAGTGAATAATCCGGCCCATAACTTATGTATTTGACCCCTTGATCGATTCTATCTTTTATACTCTCAGGAGATGACGCGCCCGCACCGGCTACAACTTCGAATCTCTTAGATAGTTCAACCATTCTCACAACAATATCATCTATTTCTTTATGGGGAAGCTGAAGAGGATCGAGGCCAAGTGCCAGGCACATATCCCACGGCCCAATGAATAAAACGTCCACTCCAGGAACAGCTGCTATAGCTTCTAGGTTATCTAGTGCCTCAGCCGTCTCTATGATTAATATGACCAGTATATTGTCATTAGCATTCTGCAAATAATCTTCATTATCAAAAGTATATTTTGAGGCTCTCAAGGGTCCCCAACTCCTGCCACCCACCGGAGGAAACCTTGTTGCAGAGACGATCTGCCCCGCCTCCTCCGCCGTTTTTACGGCAGGAACCACTATTCCCATGGCGCCAATATCTAAAGCCTTTTGTATATAAACTTTTTCAGATGAGGGAATCCTTACAATTGGGGTGGAGTCAGTATTCCCCACAGCCATTAATATATGCTCTATCTCAGCCGATTCGATAGCATTGTGTTCTGATTCCACTACAACAAAATCAAATCCTGCATGACCCATCAATTCAGCTACATGAGGACTTTGTAGTCCAACAAATGGGCCCAGAACTGGCTTCTGTTTTCTCAATTTGTCTCTAGTTTCGTTTTTATGCATATGGCCATCCCCTATAAATAATCATTAAGAACGGAAAAGACGGAAAACTTTCTTTCTATGTAGCATATCGAGTATCTTACTGATAAATTACGGGAAGAACACTGATTACAATATGTTTTTTGGTATTGGATGTATAAATAGCACCATTGTGAGGCTAAACGATGAGCCACGAAGAAATTAACAAAGATTCCGTTATCTGGATGTACGAGAAGATGTTTACGATAAGGCGATTTGAGGAACAAGCTCGCAGGGAAGCGGATTCGGGAAAGCTGCGAGGCATTCATTCTTCAATAGGACAGGAGGCAGTACCCACAGGGGTGTGCGCACATCTTAGGGATGAAGACTTTGTGCTAGGTACGCATAGAAGTCATCATCATTGCATAGCTAAAGGCGTAGATTTAAATGAAATGATGGCCGAACTATTTGGAAAATCCACCGGAACTGGCAATGGCAAGGGTGGCACGATGCATATTGCGGACATCAACAAAGGGATGCTCGGAGCCAACGGGATTGTAGGTTCAAACATACCTGTCGCCACCGGGGTGGCTCTAACGGCGAAAGTTAAAGGAACTGATAACGTCAGCGTAGTTTTCTTTGGAGATGGCGCCTCCAGCCAGGGGGCTTTGCATGAGGCAATGAACCTCGCAAGCATATGGAAACTTCCAGTTTTATTCGTTTGCGAAAACAATCGATATGCAGAATCGACCCCCTTTGAATACTCCGTTGCCGGAGGGTCCGTTTCAAATAGAGCAGATGGCTACGGGATCCCCGGTGTTACTGTCGACGGTCAGGCTGTACTGGACGTTTTCGAAGTCGCAAAAGAGGCCGTAGGTCGTGCACGTGCTGGAGATGGGCCAACCCTTATCGAGGCACAAACTTATAGATATTTAGGGCATGCGGGTCTTGATGATCCTCTTACCTACAGATCTGAGGAAGAGCAAGAGTATTACATGAACCGAGACTGCATCGTTACGTTCAAAAAATACATTCTGGACAGTTCCTTAGCCGATGAAAACGAACTCGCACAAATTGAAAAAGATTGCGAAGCTGCTGTTGCCACATCTGTTAAGTTCGCTGATGATAGCCCCTACCCTAGCGATGAGGCATTGACAGAAGATGTCTACACAACATACAAGAATTAAGATTCATAAAAGGGCTCTTATTAGAACTAGTCATCAAGCTCTCACCATCAAATATCCTTCGTGAACAGTTCACCAATTTAACAAAATGATGGCTTTGTAAATCGGTGCAAGTTCTCATAAGGTAAATTAAATGAAATATGACACCATAATAGTAGGGGCAGGCTCCGCCGGCTCCATTATTGCAACCCGTCTTACTGAAGATCCAAACCATTCTGTATTACTCCTTGAGGCTGGGGATGATTATTCAGAGATTGATGATCTTCCTGAAGAAGTTAAATTTGGTTACAAAACAAGTAATGAAATCTGGACAAGTGAGCATAACTGGCAATTTACTGCGCGTGGGACCAAAGACGCCACTATTGATATTCCCAGAGGGAAAATAACTGGTGGTTCTAGTGCCATAAACGGCCAAGTTTTTCTTAGGGCTCTACCTGAGGACTTCGATAAATGGGTAGCTTCGGGAAATGATAAATGGGGTTTCCAAGATGTGCTCCCTTACTACAACAAACTGGAAACGGACATGACTTACAAGGAAAACCCTGGGGATTTTCATGGCTCAGAGGGGCCTATAATTTGCCATAGATTTTCAGAAGAGGAATGGCTGCCAGGATCAAAGGCTTTTGTCGATGCCTGCTTAGAAGCTGGCTACCCTTACTGCGAAGATGCAAATCTTCCAGACACCCATGGAGTGGGACCTATACCTCTCAATAATCCAGATGGCATTAGGTGGTCAACAGCCATTGGATATCTGAGCATGTCCCGGTCAAGGCTAAATCTAACCATTAGAGCGAATGTCTCTGTAAAAAAACTCCTATTTGACACTTCTAAAACCACCCCACATGCATACGGAATAGAAGTTGAATCCCAGGGAGAAAACTTCAAGGTGGAAGGCAAAGACATAGTGCTTTGTGCAGGTGCTATCGGAAGCCCCCATATACTTCTGCTCTCGGGAATAGGACCAAAATCACATCTGGAAAAACACGGGATAGAATGCATACTTGATTCACCTGGAGTAGGCCAAAACTTAAGAGATCATCCGCTACTTCCATTGAAATGGGCTACGAAGCCTAGCGTTGAGTTGGATCCATTTGGTCCCAGTGGACAGATCCTCCTAAGATATACCGCTGATGGATCTCCATTAAAAAATGACATGATCGTGTATTTTGGGGCCATCACCAGCAAAAGAAGAGACCAGGGAGGCACCAAATCGGAACCAGTCGGAATAGGGGCTGGATTAGGATTAAATCTGGCATTTTCGAAAGGCGAACTTAAGTTATCAACCACAAGCCAGACAGATCAACCAGACCTAGATTTTAATCTGCTGGATGATCCGGAGGATATGAGGAGATATCGGGAAGGAGTCAGGATGCTAGTGGCTCTGGAAAATCATCCTTCAATGAGTGAACTAGTAGACTACCGCTTGGAACCAACTGATGCGGACCTTGCAACGGATGAGAATCTTGAGGCGTGGATCAGGAAAAATGTCGGTACAGGCCATCACGTCTCCTGCACTACTAAGATGGGGCCTAAATCAGACCCCATGTCTGTAGTAGATCAACACGGTAGAGTGCACGGTATCGAAAATCTCAGGGTTGCTGACGCATCGATAATGCCTGATTGTGTCAGGGCAAACACAAACGTCACGGTTATGGCTATAGGTGAAAAAATTTCGGACTTTATTAAAAGCGGGTTTTAGGATTATATCCTGATATAACCCGGCATTCTGATTTCGTAAAGAACTGCTAGGGACTCGATCTGCTCGTACCGTGCATTCACACAACTTGAATTTACGGTGGGCTCGGGACAGGAAAGTAAGATGAAAATTACAGATGTTAAGACTTTTATAACTATGCCAATTGAGAATCTACCGTGGCTGTTTGTGGAAGTTCATACTGATGAGGGTGTAACCGGCCTTGGTGAGTGTTCCTGGTATGGCAATAACACTCTCATTGAGCAGGGTATTGAATCCGTAAAACCCTGGTTAGTGGGACAGGATCCCGCGCACATTGAAGAGATTTGGCAACTGATCTACAGAAGGCATTTGAGAATAGGTGGCCGGGGACCAATATCAGCTGTAATTAGTGGGATAGATATAGCCCTCTGGGATATTAAGGGGAAAGTCTTGGGTGTTCCTGTTTACCAGTTGTTGGGGGGTCCCGTAAGGGATCATGTCCCTATTTACACTCATGTACAAGATGCAAGACAAGGATTCACTATAGAAGATATGGTGATCATGGCTAGAGAAACTAAAAATGCCGGTCATCAAGCCATAAAAACAGATCCATTTCTATCGATGGCCAACGAGTCAGGCCCGTTTAGAGGGGCTTCTTTAGTCGAAAAATTGACCCCCTCAGCAATCAATTACGCTGCGGAATGGGTATCCGCTTTGCGCTCAGAGGTAGGTAATGACTTTGAAATAATGGTTGACGCACATGCAAGATTCGACGTTGCTAGTGCTATTGCTGCCGCCAGGGAAATGGAATCCATGAAACTAACTTGGTTCGAGGAACCGGTTCCGCAGGAAAGTTACGACGCATTAAAAGAATTTAGAGAGAATTCCAATGTGGCCATCAGCGTTGGCGAGTCCCTATTTACTCGGTACGACTTCGTGCCGGTCCTACAGGATAGATTAGCGGACTTCGTTATGCCCGATATCGCATGGACTGGGGGAATAAGCGAACTCAGAAGAATAGCATCATTGGCTGAATCATATTATGTGCCTTTCACACCACACGACGCCCTTGGACCAGTAGCTATAGCTTCCACATTTCAAGTCTGCATGTCCACTCCAAATCTATATAGACAAGAATGTATTCATGAATGGTTCGATTCGTTCGCGAAAATTGTTACCCATACTATGGATTACAGAGATGGTTCATTCTGGCCTTCTTCCAGGCCAGGAATTGGCACAGAATTGTTACATGAGGAAGTTGAAAGATACGCTGTGCCTTCAAGCCACGGAAGACACGGTAGCTATTGAACGTCTCTACAACAGGCTGATTATCGACGGTCGTTACTATTGTTCCAAAATTTCGGCAATTTTTGCCTTGGCTGCCTCTCGATCAATATCGATACCGATCGAAACTGATCCATTAACTTCATCAAGATCAATGGTTTTACCAACCTCTTTCCCGTCACATACAACCGAAACCCGAGACATCTTCCATTGGATCAATTCCGGATGTAGCACTGATAACACCGCTATAGGGTCATGAAGGCTAAAATAGTTTCTGTCAGTAAGTTTCCTGAAAACAATATCCAGGAGTTGTCTTATCAATCGTTCTCCTGGTGAGTCACCTTTCAACCACTCTACTTCATCCCTTTTTATTGAAGTTTCTCTTGTGATATCAAGACCGCACAATTTTATATCTAAACCCGAAGACAAAACTTCATTCGCAGCCTCAGGGTCACAATAAATGTTAAATTCCGCATCTTCCGTTATGTTTCCGGGTACATTAACAGCACCGCCCATTACATGGACTGCTTTTATCCAGTCCACTATATTTGGCTCTTTTTCTATAGCCTTGGCAATATTTGTCAGTGGCCCAATAGGTACTAGAATTAGTTCCCCTTTATTAGCTTCTGACTCGCTGATAATAAAATCTACAGCATGACCATTCATTGGGTTCATTGTTGGTTCGGGCAAGTCAACGTGAAGACCAGTATCACCATGGATTCTACTTCTATGGGATTTGAATTCATTCAATTTTGCCGAAGAGGTCAATGTCTCATTCATCGCACTTGGATAACCTACATATACAGGGATATCTGGTCGCCCCATATAACTTAGCAAACTCAACGCATTATTAGTCGTATCAACCAAAGAGGCGTTGCCACCCACGACTGTTAAGGCTCTCAGATCAAAATGGGGTGAACTCAAAGCCATAACTATAGCTAAGAGATCATCATTACCGGGGTCAGTATCTATTAATATCTTGGTTTTTTTCATTCGACTCCTACAACCAATTTGCCGTCTGGAAATGATCAAAGCAAACAAAGCCAATGTTATTAGAAATGCTTCCTGTAGCTGATTTATCGTCCAAGGGCTGAGTCTACCTTATTGAGAGCCTTAGCTATAAGGCGCGCATGATCTTCTGTCATATTCATATTGAAATCGAACCTTAAGGTCCTCCCCAAAATATCCAAGGTCCTAGGGCACATGTCTTTAGAATATTCGACGTTTCCTTTGTAGGCAGGATCTTTCCAAGGATAGCCTGTAGGATGTGGAGAGCGTTTCTCTAAAATGGCATCCCAGTAACTATATATATGTCGATCAGGGAAGCCGTCATTATATATAGTAGCTACCTCCACTCCTTCAGCCTGGATGGCGTGCGCGTAGCCGATAGCCATTTCTTTATCATGGAGAATTATAGAAGCAGAAACCCCTGTGTCACCGGAAGAGTCTTCTACGTACTGGTGAGTGTAGTTTCCGGATTCATCCAATTCGTTAAGGAATGCCTTCTTTAAAGCCCGTTGATGACCAATAATTTCCCCAATTTTCCCCATTTGTACACGTGCAATAGCTGCAAGTACCTCGCTGGGTCGATAAGTTTGCCGAGGAAAAGGGTCATTATGCCATTCTTCTACGTGATCAGCCGTTTTCCACATTGGTAGGCCAGGATCTGCTGCCAAACAAGCACGTTCAAACACATCACGATCATTTGTATAAACCACCCCCCCCTCACCCGAGCTTATTGTCTTATAGTAGTTAAGGCTCCATGCTCCTGCATCACCCAGAGTGCCTACCTTCTGACCCTTATATTCAGCACCCACACTTTGACAACAATCTTCAACCACCTTCAGATTGTGTTTGGAAGCAAGATCGATAAGTGCTTCTAGTCGGGCTGGCACACCTCTCATATGGACAGGAACTATCGCTTTGGTAAAGGGAGTTATCTTTTTCTCTACATCCTCAGGACTTAGCCCAAGTGACTCATCGATCTCAGCGATAATTGGCACCGCCCCTGTTGCAATGACAGCTGCTGCTGTAGCGATGAAAGTGTAACCGGGGACAATAACTTCGTCTCCAGGTCCCACCCCAACTCCGGTGAGAGCACAAATGAGAGCACTAGTCCCAGAGTTCACCATAAGAGCATGTTTCACTCCCAGATAATCAGCTGCTTCCCTTTCCATTTGGGAGGCCTCACTGGACTCACGATGCCGAAAAAGTTGTTGGCTCCTAAGCAAATCTGACACCGCAGCAATTTCCTCTTCACCAACAATGCTAGGACCCGAAACGCCCAAGGGAATCTGGGTATCTATTATTGGTGATCCACCCTCTATTGCAAGTTCTTCTTCTCTACCCATATCTGTTAAATCCCTTTGTAAATTAATAGTCTAAAAATGCGATGGTATCACTATGACAAACCTCTCCCTTCATGCACAAATCTAAATTTCGTCCCACTGAGCAGGATCATGTAAAAATATTCTCAATGAGGCGACATTGGATAGCTAATAAAACCTTTGCCCCCAGCTGAAGTCAAACCTGACATAATCTCAACAATAAAAGTGATCAATACTTGGAGAATCGAAAATGCAAAAGAATATCAGNNACANNNGAAACNGGTGTATTTGTCATAGGACCNTACAATNAACCAGTGGCNAAGGTAGCCNTNGGTGAGACNGTCACTATTGAGACNATGGATGCNTTCGGNAACAAGATNACTTCACCNGANGANGACATTACCCAAATAATAAGCCTCCCATTTGTAAACCCNNTGACCGGACCAATTTACATTGAAGGAGCAGAGAAAGGAGATACATTAGTAGTAACGATACACACCATAGATGTGACTCGGGACTATGGGGTAAGTGCTCTTATCCCAGATTTTGGTGGTTTATGTGGAACGGTGTTCACACGAACCTTGCAACCACCGCTACCAGCTAAAGTTATGCTCCATCCTATCAATGAAGACGGCATAACATTTTCTCAGGAATTGAATATACAACCTATTCCATACGAGCCGTTCTATGGGACCATTGGAACAGCCCCAGAGATTGAGGCCATATCATCCCTCGCTCCAGGGTTTCACGGTGGCAACATGGATGCAGCGGATGTCTGCCCNGGTAATAAAGTTTTTTTGCCTGTGAANGTTCCNGGTGCCATGTTCCACATTGGGGATGGNCACGCGGCTCAAGGTGATGGGGAAGTTTGTGGAGTTGCAACCGAGATCCCTACACGGGGCACTTTTACCTTCGATCTGATTAAAGCAACTGCCATAGGTACTCCTAGAATAGAATCAGACGATTTTTTGATGGCGGTAGGAAGCGCACGTCCGATGGAAGATGCNGCACGGATCGCCTTTTATGAACTTATCTTATGGCTTGAACAAGACTTTGGTATTGACCGTATGACTGGTTATCAACTTTGTTCCCAAGTTGCGCGGGTCAGATTGGCAAATATGGTCGATATTCTGTACTCAGTAGTCGCAAAATTCCCCAAAAAGTATCTCCCATAGTTCNATACCCNTTATGTCACTTACTGCTTGTGTTAGTTAGCAACAGATGGCATAAGGGGAAACTCATAGAATCAGCGAGCGGCCTCCGCCTGGACTTTGAGCAAATTATCGAGGTCAACCCACACGGAGTCGGGAGCATTAGCTAAGGTAGTGGGATCATTCAAGAAATTCTCTATTAGGGCAACTGGAATATCAAGTGCAGCCTGAATCTCATCTCGATTTTGGGCATGCTTAACAGCTGAATTGTGAATTGTCGCAATGGTCATTAAATCTTGTGCAGCCCAATAGCTTGCTTGATTTTGACCGGGNCCCATACTCGTTTGATCGACGTTGGAATGCCAGAGACCCATTGCATGCCCAAATTCATGAGTTAAAGTGTGGCGATTCGAGCGTTGTCCTGATATCCGGATATAACCATATCCAGTGGTAAGCATGCTTCCATCTCCTGCAACCCATTGATCCGAAAACGCGCCAGATGGGCCTTCTGTGTTGCAGTGCTGGTCCGCCCCCTGTATGACATCTGTGCACTCCACAAAATGGATCGGCAGGTTAATTTCTGATACGTGGTTTCCCCATCCTATGTCCAGATTGGGAGCGACTACCGCCAAAACTTCAAGGTAATCGCGAATTGTTTCATAGTCTTTAGATCCTACATCTCCAAAAAGACCCAGTTTGAGCGCCACTTCGGGCTTGCGAACCAGAAAATCATTGTTATTTGAAATGTTCACCTTTTCATAGGAACCGTTCCAGTTACCTTGAGATGTAGCTAACATAACACCTTGGGCNGTGACTGAAGGTATTGCAAAAGGCTTATATTTATCTTTGTCGGGAATCGCATTGCTGGGTACAGTCAAGTCAGCACTAGGATAATAGTCGTCAGATCTAGTGAACTCCTCATATATTGTCGTGGAACATGGATTACCATCAGATCCTGTNCCAGAAACCACAATGTTTAAATTCGTTTTAAAAGGAACGATGCCCTTGGGAATATCTACGATATGTTCGCTTTTGGACAGATCCAAGGTAGACCTCGAATATTGATGATAAGCAAACCCAAGTGAATGGTTTATCACTGAAGAAGCCTGCCCAGAAGTAGTATCAGGTATGAAATCCAAATTCAGACTCTCAACAAATTTACTGCTAGGTGCCTCGGTGGCAGAAAGAAAAACCAGGCCCCTACTAACCGCAAAGCTTGATGACCAATCGCAGGCAGAAAACACCGTAAATTGATCTCCCGATGGCTTAGCAATGATGGGCGGTACAGGTGTAGCCGTGGNCGGTACANGTGTAGCNGTGGNNGGTACAGGNGTAGCAGTGGGTGGTACAGGTGTAGCNGTGGGTGGTACAGNNGTAGCNGTGGGTGGTACA
>NZSI01000029.1 GCA_002696685.1 Chloroflexota bacterium
ATATGAAGACAAATTTCTTTATCGAGGGGCTCAGCGCTACTGGAGCGGAGTCCTCGTCAGAATGGCATGTTCCCCTCCAAGGGGCCACCATCACCTACGCCCCTAATAAGTCACCAGATTGGGATTTTTCGGCGACCTCATTATACGGAACAGGTACGGCAAACTTTGTAGATGCCAACGCATTCGGGAATATAGACATATCACGATTGGATGTGGAGTTTTTGGCCCGTAAAGACATCAAAGATACCACCATGAAGGCAATCGCTGGAGTTAGATATATTAACTACGATATGGATGACGTCTATACTGATGGATCAACCCATTCCTCTACAGGTAGCGCATCGAAACAATCAAGCGTTTACCTGTATATCGGTGAGTTTGGGTTGAGCGGCTTTAATAATATAACCGCCAACGGCAAACACAGAATATTTTGGAATGCGCTCGGTGGTTTAGGTTATGCAGATGCTGATGAGAATAACCGACTCGAGAGTGCAGGGAAGAACGGGAAAGAATCTATTATATGGAGTTTTGACATTAACATTGGTTATGTGTACACGATAAATAAGAATTTTGGTGCAAACGCAAGATATAGATCTTTTGGAACTCCAAGTGACCTAGCGGAGACAGATCAACACGAAACTCTTATAATACACGGTCCGGAGTTGGGTCTGACATATCACTTTTAATGTAAAAATCATAGAGGACAGAGAACTTTTTTAAAACTATTCTTTGTGAAATTTAGGCAGGATCTAACTAGCGGCATGTCTTTTTATTCACAGGGTAAAGCTTCTATGGATTTACTGGGAAAACATTCCAGGTATTCCTTGTCAGGTTTTTTTTTCCTCTTTTTGTTGTTGCCTTCCGTCCTCTGGTCAGCCCCTCAAATCATCATTCAAAGCCCATCATCTGGTGAAACGATTGGTGGAAAAGAAGTATTCCTTCTAAGTGGAGAACTCCGCGATCTAAGAGGTTTAAAATCACTCAAAATACTGCTCAATGGGCTTGCCTTGGAAGAACATAGCACCCGAGGCATAGTCGTTACCGGAAACGATAAAAAACATATCCAAAGTCTTGAAGGAATCGGTGCCTGGCCGTTTAAAATAAAAATTCCGACACGAGCCTTGAAAACAGGCGAAAATTTAGTTCGTTTGATTGCGACTAATCTTGACACGCAAAGGGCTGATCTTGAACGCAAGTTTATTTTTAAACCTTCTCAAGCCAGTGTTCACGTCGTCTCCATTGGGGTCAACCGGTATCAAGATTCAAAAATCCCACCATTAAATTATGCTGAAAATGATGCGCGGGCATTTGCAGAATATTTTTCAAAAGAAATTGGTCTGTCACCCTCCAATATAACTTTGCTTGTTGGAGAAGAAGCCCGCCAGAGGAATATTAAAAAGGTTTTAGGCACTGATCTGAAAAAACGAGCTGCTGCTAAGGATCAGGTTATTCTTTACTTTGCAGGCCATGGGGCGCCGGAACCTGAACCATCTACAAAAAATGCCGACGGACTGGAAAAATATCTTCTGCCTTTCGATGCAAATTTGGACAGCCTTTACTCATCCGCCATACCAATGCGGGAGATTCAATATTTGCTGCAGAGATTTGCCAGTAAACGGGTGGTCCTGGTTTTGGATACTTGTTTCAGCGGCCAGGCTGGGGGAGGTACCGGGCGAACCATCAATTTTAAAACCCTGGGACTTCGCTCAGGTATCATTAGTACAGATTTCTACGAAAAAATGTCACAAGGAAAAGGAAAAATGATTTTAACCGCCTCTGCAGGNAACCAACTGAGTCACGAATTGGATGAGTTTAANCANGGTGCCTTTACTTATTACCTACTAGAAGCAATGAAGGGAAATGGCGACAACGATAAAGANGGAATTATTACGGTCAATGAAGCTTATCAGTATGTTTCTAANGCCGTCCCCAAGAAAACCAGTCAAAACCAGTTCCCGCAACTGTTCGGGGGGGGTGGCAACGTTGTGCTTGGTAAGAGTACGCGAACGGAAGTTGCCATGAACTTGCCGAACAGAAACTTTAATGGAGGAAGATTAATCATTCAGGTAAAACCGCCTGAAGCGGAGATATTGATCGATGGAGTNAGCCGGGGGCAAGGACCGATTATGAATACGGTGTTAAGTAAAGGAAGTTATAACGTCCGGGTTCGGATGGAATCTTTTATGTCGCAGAGCAAAACCATCATGATCGGGCAAAGTTCTCTTACTCAGCTAAAATTTGGATTGATTAAACCAGAGGAAGATGATTTTATCACGCCTCCTCCCTAGTGAGTTTGCGCTTGAATCTAAATATTAAGCAAATATATATTTCATTCTTTTTTATATTCAAATTGTATTTTTTAATGGAGAAAACCATGAAAAATTTTCGATGGCATTTGATGTTATTGTCTTTATCTTTAATTGTAGCTATGGTTTGCGGATGTGCCAGTGCTCCTCCTGCTCCTGCTGANAAAACAAGGATAACCGTGGGAGACTACCAACCTCCGAGCTGGGTTAACAAAGGGTCTGGNGCCTTCAAGGATGCAGATGATGAAAAAGTTTTTTATGGCGTTGGACTTGCCGACGGAATGAAAAACCTTTCCCTACAGAGAGTGACTGCCGATGACCGCGCNATCGCTAGCCTTGCAACGCAAATGAACGCTGTTGTTAAAAGACTTAAGAAAGATTANGAAAGTATTACGGCCTCCGGTCAAACTTCAATAGAAAGGGAAAATGTCGACAACGCCATGAAATTGCTTGTAAATGAAACTGTGAGCGGATCAAAAATTATAGACCACTGGGAACACCCGGGAAAGAATGTGCTTTACNCGCTCGCTAGAGTGCAACTAAAGACTTTTAAAAAACAAATTGAATCGCNCAAGGAGCTTTCAAGTGATTCNAGGGACGCAATAAAAAAGAGAGCCGAAAAACTGCACGAAGAGATGGCTAAAGAAGGGCTTTAAATGGAGAATTTAAATTGAAAATTCTTTTTTTATTATTACAATTTTTTTTAGGTTTGCTAGTGTCTACTTTTGCAATAGCNGAAGACTTTGATCCTAGAAAAATTTATACTGAAACGTCCAAGGCTGTTGTNNTGATNGCCGGNTTTGAACNGNNTNAGCAGGTNNTGAGCAAGGGGACCGGTTCTATTATCAGTAGTGACGGTTTAGTGCTGACCAACTCTCATGTCATTATCAATGAAAAGGAGGGTCGGCCCTTTAACAATCTGAGGATTTTTCTTAGACCCAAGAAAATTACCGGTAACCTAAAAAAGGACACATCCTTAAAATACAAAGCGGAAATTGTTCAGTTTTCAGAAAAATTGGATTTGGCNCTTCTNAGGATCAGATCTAGATCAATAAAAAACATGCCTTCTGCCTTGAATTTTTCTGACTCNGATCTTGTTTCTATAGGAGACCCAGTTTTAGCNATTGGTCACCCAGAACAGGGTGGGTTGTGGACGCTCACCACCGGCACAATAAGCAGTCATAGAATGAATTACGGAAATGTTTCAGGTAAAAATGTTTTCCAAACAGAAGCTAGTCTTAATCGNGGAAACTCTGGNGGGCCGTTAATTGANGGTCNCGGGCAAATAATTGGCATCAACTCTATGATCTCAAGGAGGGCAGAGGACGGACTGGCAATNACCGGGATCAATTTTTCCATTAAGTCACGGGTTGCTGTCAACTGGCTCGATTCAATCGGTGTGCAGATTGCACTTAGATCTCCTCCTNCTGTCAATCAATTACCTCCACCGCTTGCAAGTGACGCAGGAATAGTTCCTATTCCAAAAGCAACTGCCTCCGTTCCAAAAGCAACAGCCTCTGCTCCACAAGTAACGGTCCCTGTTCCAAAAGCAACGGTCCCTGTTCCAAAAGCAACGGCCTTCGTTCCCCAAGTAGGTGCCGATATTCCAAAAGCAGCTGCCGTTATTCTAAAAGAAATCATTCTTGCCCCAAAAAATAAGGCAAAAAATCTGCAACCTTTAACTCCCAAAAAGGCTAATCCAAAAACCTCTAGGATTTTGACAAAAATAAGACCCTTTAAGGATGAAGATCTACTCCTTCAAGTTGAGGATGAGATGGAAGGCATGATAAATGAAATGAAAGGTAAGTTTAATTGATTCTCACGAAAGAAACTATGATGCTTAATTTTTATAAGGTTCTTTTTTTTATAGGGGTCATTTTTTTTGATGTGGCAATCGCGACGGCGGAATTTAAACTATATCTGGATGATTCAAGAACCGACTACGCCATGGTAGAGAAACAGGATTGCTCCGTATATAAAGCGAAAAATGGAATTACACTTGGGTTTAGGGTTGGGAATCTTCTTTTCTCAGTTGGACCTAATATTACATTTGGAAAAGAGTCAGGTATTGACTGGAACAACCTCACCCAAAAACTAATAGCCAGGTATATGGAATTATGCACCCGTTTCAATACGGGGAGTATTGTTAAATCTGAATATGATAAACGTTTAAAAAAAATCGATGCACTCGAAGCAGAGGCGAAAAAACTTTATCAAAAAATGATCAAGGATGCAGAGCAACGTAAAGACAAGCTTTTCGAAGAACTGGATGAAGCAACAAATGAGATGACACTTACATATAAAAACTCTTACAACAATATTAACCAGATGATTGACCGCTCTAAGTTTCCATAGATTTCNAAAANTTTTTAAATCTTCTACTCCGAAGGGTTTAAAAAGTTTTTTTTGGTTTTACAAATAGGACATCCNAAAACCAACAAATGACCTTATGCGCTCAAGAACTTATTTTTTTCTTTTTACAACTCTCCTCTTTATATTTTTTGTGTCTGGTTGTAAAACCGGTCCAACTCCTCTTCAAGAAATAGAGCGATCTGAGCTTAAAGTTCTAGTTAAACCTCCTGATTGGGTCTTGGGAAAGGGTCATCCGATTTTTTCTCAAGATCGGTATCTTGTNGGGGTTGGTTTTTCTGATATGAATTCAGTCTCGGCAAACGAATCGGCGCGGTCCAACTTGGCTAANAACCTCAAGGTTAAGGTACGGTCGACAATGNTGGATATTTCAACAACACAAGAGACGCATGTGGAGTCAGTCATTCAAACGGAAGTTGATACAGTTCTCGAAGGAGTTGAAATTAAAGACGGGTGGTTAGATCAGAACAAAGGTATTTACTATTCCCTAGCAATATTGGAACGAAGTCTAGCTTCATCTATTATTCAAGATAGGATTAGTAAAATAGAATCTGTTCTGCAGCGAAATTTAAACGAGGGGATGGAGGCCGAAAAGAGGGCTGACGTGATTGCTGCTCTTTCTAATTATCTTTCGGGATACCAAAAGGCTCCGTCACTATCACCTTTAAAAAGTGCTTTGCAGGTAATTACCCTATCTGGGGGAAATTCTGAACCTCAAAACATAAGTGCTAGCGATTTTGAGTCAAGAATAAAGGGAGTTGTTCGCAGTTTGAACTTAAGCACGGTTTCAGGGGACCGTCAAATTGTTAAGACTCAGAAAGGTCTCGCCGAACCCCTTATAGCTAAAGTTTATCTGTTGAACCAAGACAATGAAATTCCTGTTCAAAATATTCCCGTGGTCTTTAACTATGAAAAAGGGCAAGGAGAACTGGAGAAGGAAAAAACTAGCGGGCCTAGTGGAACTTTCCAAACCACTATTCATAAAATTTCTTCCTATGAAGAAACCAACCACGTTATCACTGTGAAGCTAAATTATTCTAGAATTCGATCCAACTTCAATGGGAATTTGGTTGACAAACTTATTTCTCCTTTAAAATACAAGACAGCGAAGTTTAATTATTCTGTAAAAACTCCAAAATGGACTTCAAGTAAATCACAAGCCTGGCATGAAAGCATCACCAATTTGGGCAATCAGCTAATAAAAAATATTCCTCCGGGAGAAAATCCTGTTATTGGAGTGGCATCGTTCAAGGATCTCAGGTACGACGGAAACACTCGTTTCAGCCGCATTATAACTGAAGATGTTAAAACTATTCTCNCGCTGGCTGAAGATCTTAAATTAAAAGAAATCCAGTTCAATGAAGAAGAGAAGCCAGAGAAAACAGCNAAGGCCAACCGCTTGGACTATTATGTGAACGGTTCCTACCGAATGGAAAATACAGGTCTTGAGGTCAGGGCTCGCTTGATTGACACTAAGACTAAAAATATTCAGTCTTCGGCAAATATTTTGATCGAACGAAAGGAATTAAACCATCAGGACCTTGTGTTGCTCGATTCTAAGGCAAGTGAATTTAAAGCGGTCAAAAAGAAAAAAAGTTACCAGGAACATCTTGAAAAACTCGTTGCTGCCAAATCTTACAACCCATCAATTAATGCCAAGGTTTGGACAGATAAAAAAGAGTATGAGATTAAGGAAAAAATAGTTTTTTATATAAAGGCTGATAAAAAAGGTTATTTAACAATGCTTGATATAAGCCCAAGCGGAGATATCACAGTAATTTTCCCCAACAAATTCCACAGGGATAATTTTATCCACGCAGGGGTGACCTACCAGATTCCAGCCCCTAATTATGAATTCGAGTTTAATGTTCAGGGTCCCCCGGGATTGGAACGGATCAAAGCTATTGTAACCTCGAATAATATTTCTCTATTAAAACTTGATTTAGGTAAAGGGTTTCACAGCATAAAAAAAGAAACAACTCGCGGCACTCGGGCCATACAGATACTGTCAAAACAAGTTGAATCTGTGGATAGTTCCGAATGGGCTGAAGCCTATTCAGAGATATTTATATTTGAAGCAGGAGAAACCTTCACAAGGGGCTCTAGACAAATTCCGGTTCTTGAATGAGTGGGATCTAGATTATTATATATTCTAATAGGTAAAGGTTTATGAAACCAAAACAATCTGAAATTTTATAACTGTTATTTTGTTCCTCACAGTTATAAATCAAGGTTGTTTAAGTAATAACCTTTAACCTTTGTATTTTTGTGAAGTGGGCCCATTCAAAAGAATAAAATTATAACGTCGACAAAGAAGGTTACCAATCATGAAAACTCGAACTGTATGTGCACTTATTTTTTTATTTTTTATTTGTCTTGGTAGTTTTTCCATCGTATTTGCTGATGCTTTGCAAACAGGTATAGATGCTTACCAAAGAAAAGACTTCAAAACAGCCTACAAGGTATTGAATGAGTTAGCACAACAGGGAAATCCTGATGCTCAACTAACACTAGGGACTATGTATGCAATTGGTCAAGGAACGGAGGGAATAACAGAAATTGAACGACTCCGTGCTTCAAGAAAGTTGCTTAAAGCTGCCGCTAGCAAGCATGGCGAGAATGAAAAAGTAAAGAAGTTGGTAGCCCAAATTGACGATTATTTTGCCAAGATCAAAAAAGAAGAGAATGAAAGACAAGAGCACGAAGTGCGGAGGTTGGTAAGAGAGAAAGCAGAACTGGAAGAACAGAAAAAAATAGCAGCAGAAAAAGCTAAACAGGAAAAACTAGCAGCAGAAAAAGCTAAGCAAGAAAAAATAGCAGCAGAAAAA
>NZSI01000030.1 GCA_002696685.1 Chloroflexota bacterium
ATAAGCCACGATAAGTATGAACTAAGGTCTTCTCTTGCAAACTCGTGCGTAGGGTCTATCCCACTGAAATCAAGATACTCACCCAAAGAACGCAGGTCACTTGTATATGTTCGGATCGTAAAAGGAGACAGTCCTCTTGCGTGCAAGAGAGATTCTGCGTACTGACGTGTTAACTGTTCAAATAACTTCGCAGCCATGCTTTCACACTACTAGCGTTCACTACTTAATTACCAGCATATGTTCGTTCGGATATAGAGCAACTCAAACAGGCTCAGGCTCAGGTTCTCTAGTAGACGTTTCGTCAACTGGAGCCGGGCCCCTATATCCACATTCTTTAGAGGCACATCTCGCATTCTGCCCTCTGGCAGGAAGCAGAAGTCCTTCACAGTCCGGACAAGGCTGGCCCAGAGGCATCATGTTAACTGCAAACTTACAATCTGGATAATTAGTACACCCGTAGAAAACGCCTCTTTTGCTTTTTCTCTCGGCAAGACCTCCTGGGCCGCATTCTGGGCACTTCACACCTACCAGTAAAGGTTTTGTATTCCTGCAATCAGGAAACCCAGTACAAGCTATAAATCGCCCATTTCGCCCACCCCTTATAACCATAGGGCTCTCACATTGCTCACAAACTTGATCAGTCTCTTCATCAAGCTTGCTTCGATCAACTCTCTGGGCTTGCTCTTTTGCTACACCTATAGAAGTATCAAATGGTCCGTAAAAGCTGAGAAGCATTGGATTCCATTGCTCATCTCCTTCTGCAATATCATCTAGCTTCCTCTCCATTTCGGCTGTAAAACCGATGTCCATTATATTTTCGAAATACTCCTGCAGAAATTCAGTCACAACTATTCCCAACTTTGTGGGTACAAATCTTCCCACGTCCTTCCTGACATAATCTCTGTCTTGTATTGTTCCAATTATCGAAGCGTATGTACTGGGACGGCCTATACCTTCCTTTTCCAAACTTCTTATCAGTGTCGGCTCTGTATAGCGGGGAGGGGGTTGTGTAAATTTCTGCTCCCCAGATAAAGACTTGCAATCAAGTTCGTCATCCTTTTTAAGAATCGGCAATCCTCGTTCATCTTCCTCGCTAGAATCCACATCATCCCTTCCCTCTGTGTAAAGAATGCGGAATCCGTCAAATTTTGGCACCAATCCTGTGGCCCTAAACCCAAATTCACTCCCGGAATGTGCTCCCGAAGCAGTCACATCAATTACAGTCCTGTCGTACAAAGCATCCGTCATTTGGCTGGCAACCATCCTCTTCCATATGAGGTCGTAGAGACGGAACTGATCACCATTCAAACTGGATCTAAGAGAATCGGGCGTCCGAAATATTGAAGTAGGTCTTATAGCTTCGTGGGCTTCTTGCGCCCCTCTAACTCTCTTAGAGTAAACACGTGGGGTCTCTGGAATATAGTTGGCCCCATATTTATCTTTTATGTAGGTGGCCGTTTCGGACAATGCAGATGCAGCTACATTCGTTGAATCAGTTCTCATATAGGTGATAAGGCCAGTTTGATCTGCACCCAAGCTCTCAATGCCCTCATAAAGCTGCTGAGCCAATGTCATTGTCCGAGAAGCTGAATATCTCAAGCGCCTTGAGGCTTCTTGCTGAAGTGTACTCGTGATAAATGGTGCCGCTGGGCGTCTTCTAGATTCCTTCGTCTCATAAGCTGAGACAGAGAAATCTGCGTCGGCCAGATCTCTAATTATTTCGTCTGAGGCCGACTTCGTTGATACATCAGGTTTTTTTCCATCAACTAAGAACAAAGAAGCCG
Source organism: Chloroflexota bacterium (assembly GCA_002696685.1). The sequence goes on from NZSI01000030.1 coordinate 1,785, forward strand.
TAAAAGATCCATTCTCCTGTTTAGAAAAAGCTGCTTCCATCGTCCAATATTCCCTGGGATTGAATTTCCCTATCTCCTTCTCCCTGTCCACAACCATTCTTACCGCGACAGACTGTACCCTTCCGGCTGATGTGCCTTTCTTAACTTTGCTCCAAAGAACAGGACTGAGTTCATAGCCCACTAGCCGATCAAGTATCCGGCGAGCCTGCTGAGCATTCACTAGATTTGTATCAAGATTGCGAGGATTAGAAAATGCCTCCTCTATCGCTGACTCAGTTATCTCATGAAACACAACCCTACGGGCTTTGTCCAAGTCTATTTTGGCAGCTTCAAGCAAATGCCAGGCTATAGCCTCTCCCTCCCTATCAGGGTCAGTGGCCAAATAAACAATTTCAGCATCAGCCGCTGCTTTCTTCAACTCAGATACGATTTTTCTTTTATCTCCACTCACGGTATAGGTAGGAACAAATGAGTCCTCATTAATCTCGACACCCAATTTGCTTTTAGGCAAGTCTCTGACATGACCCATAGATGCTTTTACCGAGAATTTCTTCCCCAAAAACCTTCCAACCGTCCTTGCTTTAGCAGGAGATTCAACTATCACTAAATCTGCCATATTATTTTCCCTGTTACTCCCACCAGCCCAAGATTATCGGCTGGAGGCTTTAGAAAGGCCAAATTTTTAAATACAGCCGTTTACTGCGCTGAATTTTATCCGATTCCGACTCTTAAATTTATAAATTAGATCTAAACGCAACCGCTCTTACCCATATAACAATATCTTATGTTTATATCGAAAGCTCCGTACAAAACCGGCGGAGAGGGTGGGATTCGAACCCACGGTTCCCCTTTTGAGGGAACACGCGATTTCCAATCGCGCCTATTCGGCCACTCTAGCACCTCTCCATCTAGCATCACCCCTACGGAGAGAGTGGGATTCGAACCCACGATGAGATTACTCCCATACTGGTTTTCGAGACCAGCGCCTTAAACCACTCGGCCATCTCTCCCCATTNNGTATGGGGCAATAGCTTAAGAGTATAACAGTCNATAAATGAAGCCGACCAAATTTATAGAGGCGCCGCCATGAAGTNCCTATCAACCATATATAGGCATATATAGGCAAAANNTTTGCTATCNAANCTTTCAATCANATTNTATGGCTGGNCGAATAATTTTTTCAATAGCAAATACCAATCCNCCNTCAGATTGATTAGGGACAGTTATGTCTGAAAATTCTTGGACCTGTTTAGGGGCTTCCCCCATACACATGGAAAAACCGGACTTTTCAAACATTGGTATATCGTTAAAACTATCACCAACAGCTGCAATTTTTTCAAGACAAATATTCAAACGTTCGGACACTCGTTGTAAAGCGCTTCCCTTATCCACTCCGGCAGGAGTGAAGTCGACCGCCCAAAGGCCGTTATAAGGAAGAGAAGATTTGTTCACTTGAAAATCTTCCGTAAATTCGCTATTTCTAAAATGAGCAATTAATTCGTCTGCTGAATCACTTACCATGTCCAACGCACTAATAATCGATAACTTATGCTCTTGTGCTGATCGCAAATCCCTAAAAATATGGTCGGCATTATTCGCGAAAAATGCTAGGTGACGGTGTCCAAGTACTTCAATTATTGACGCTGCTGCCTCTCGACGTATTGAAGCATTCCAAACGGGTTCCCAACCGGACATNGGATCGACAATTACGGCACCGTTATCTGAAATTTGTAAAGATGTGAGGCCNAGNTCTCTTGCGAATTTTTCAGTGCTCCACCTTTCACGNCCAGTGCAGATGAAAACGGGGATTTCAGTCGCTAGTACTCTCACTGAATCTCTAACAGATGGGGCTATTTTCTCGTTGGGTCCTATAAGAGTCCCGTCAAGATCCAGTGCAACAGCATCAATTGCATGCAGGGGAAGAGAGATATAGAAATCTCCTCTAGAAAGCACTTCTAATCTGCAAAGTCTAGCTTATGATTTTTTAGGAGTGAATATCGATCCCTTTTTAAAAACAGGCGGTTGCCTCCTTGAAGCAGAAGCAACAACCTTGCCACCGATGGCACCTAGAGATACCAGGCCTATTGCAGCCAGAGGTAANCCCTTTAAAAATGATCTCCGACTGAATGTTTTTTTCATAAATTTGTTGTCCATATAAACAAATCCTCAGATAAATTGCGACCATTGCCGAACACGAACTACGCGACCGGCTAATGCTCGTGCGTGATTCAAATTAGTAAGATTATAATATTGGAAGGTGGTAACTGACAACGGTATTATATTCCTAATGATTGGAGGTTCGAAAGCAGTTTTTAGGCCAACCATCTGATCCACTCAACAATCCAAAAACAAGTGTGGGCAATTATAAGCCCTTTGAGTGTTTTACCTGCCCAGACTATAATCAAAAACCGTTTCATAGGATAGCGCAATGCTCCTGCCGCAATACCCACAAAATCAAAAATAGGATTAGGTATGATTGAAAGGAGAAGAAGCACCCCGATCCCCCATCTAATCATCCAAGCTCTAGCTCGCTTGTAAATACGCCTTCTCTGGACTACAGACTGACCTCCAAAACCTATGGAATATCCAACCAGTTCTCCCAAGGTTTCTCCTATCCCGGCCAATATTCCCACCACGATCAAATTGAGATCAAGACCGGCTGCCCCACATGTTGCGGCCAAACTAGGAATCGGAAATACCATTCCTCCACTTGCTAATAAGCTTAAAAAAAATACCCCAGGGTATCCAAGATTCTTCCACCAATCACTATTTGAAAGGCCTCCNACGAACATCCATATGACGAAGACTACGCTTACAGCAATTACTCCAAGCAGTAAGGCTATCAGCTGAATCTTCAAATCACTTGTTCTTGAAAACCATCCGTGCATCTATGAATACCTGACCGAATAACTAGGGGTAACCCGAAATAGATATATCTTCAGTCTCTCAGAATCACACATTAAACCTTGATTCCTGCCACTGAAAAAACCGTCATATTATGTCTTTCCCCTACTGTTTAACAAAATCTAACTCCCCTTGATTGAGAACGATTTTTACATGGGAACCTTCTCCGAAATCACCTTGGAGCAACATAGTAGATAAAGGGTTCTCAATTTTTCGTTGTATGGCCCTTCTCAGAGGGCGGGCCCCATATTCTGCGTCATAACCCTCGTCTGCAATCCATTCCCTNACCTCATCAGAAAACTCTAATTGCACCCCNTTATTAAACATTCGCTCCTTGATATCTTCNNCCATTATGTCAACTATACGAAGCAGTTGATTCCGTTCGATTGAGTCGAATACCACAATGTCATCTATTCTGTTGAGAAACTCGGGTCTGAATGACTTCTTAAGAGCTTGTTCGATAGACTCACGTAGCNTAGCTCCNCTNTCTTTGTCCTTTGAGTCGCGAATAAATCCCAAAGTTTCTGGCTCCACTACACCTGTTCCCAGNTTACTAGTCATTATCACCACTGTATTTCGAAAATCGACGGTTGTCCCTCGACTGTCGGTAAGGCGTCCATCTTCCAGCAACTGTAAAAACAAATTAAACACATCTGGGTGGGCCTTTTCAATTTCGTCGAATAAAATGACTCGGAACGGGCGCCTCCTCACAGCTTCTGTCAGTTGTCCTCCCTCCTCAAAACCAACATACCCTGGTGGGGCTCCAATTAACCTAGATACCGAATGCGATTCCATATACTCAGACATATCTATACGCACCATGTTTTCATCATCATCGAATAAATACCATGCCAGAGCCTTAGCAAGTTCAGTTTTTCCCACTCCTGTAGGACCCAAAAATATAAAGCTTCCTATAGGCCTATTTGGGTCGTTTAATCCTGCCCTGGCCCGTCGTATGGCATCCGATACAGCTTTGACTGCTGATTCTTGGCCCACCACACGCTCATGTAGTCGGTCTTCCATGTTGACCAATCTATCAGCCTCGTTTTCAAGCAATCTTGAAACAGGTATGCCGGTCCAAGAAGCGATAAGTGAAGCGATATCTTCCTCATCTACGGTATTCTCGGCTGAACCCCGTAACTCGCNCAGAGCCAACCGTTCCTCCTCAAATTCTTGAAGCATCTTCAAACGCCTAGTTTTCAATTCTGCTAACTTCTCAAAGTCAGAGCGCTCAGACGCCGCAGTTTCCTCTATCTCAAGTTGTCTCAACCTCGATTCTTTTTCACGCAATGTAGTCGGGTGAAGTTGTGAATCTATACGAATCTTACTAGCCGCCTCGTCAATCAAGTCCACAGCCTTATCAGGTAGCAATCTACCGGATATATATCTTTGGCTGAGCAAAGCCGCGGCTTCCAATGCTTGATCCAGTATCTCTAACNTGTGATGNGCTTCATACTTGGGTCTCAACGCCTTAAGCATCTCCACGCTTGTTGGCAAATCCGGCTCCTCTACCAAGACCGGTTGGAATCGTCTCTCCAAAGCTGCATCAGATTCAATGTAACGTCTATATTCATCTTCAGTTGTGGCCCCAAGACACTGTAGNTCCCCTCTTGCCAGAGCGGGCTTCATCATATTGCTGGCATCAACACTCCCTTCAGCAGCACCAGCACCAACCACAGTATGTATCTCGTCAATGAAGAGAATTATCTGTCCAGACGATTGCTTTACCTCGTCCATAACGGCCTTTAAACGCTCTTCAAATTCTCCTCTGAATTTAGACCCTGCGACCAAGGAGCCCATATCTAACGAAAGCACCTTTTTCCCTGTTAAATCATCAGGAACGTCTTCCGATACAATCCGTTGAGCAAGACCCTCCGCAATTGCAGTTTTACCGACCCCTGCTCCTCCTATGAGAACAGGATTGTTTTTCGTTCTCCTTATCAAGGTCTGCATTACACGGGATATTTCNGCATCTCTCCCCACAATAGGATCTAATTTTCCATCCTCCGCCAGAACAGTAAGATCAGTAGCAAATCGCTCCAATGATCCGTAACGACTTTCAGATCTTTGGTCCGTGATCCTGTGCCCACCTCTAACCTTTTGAAGAGCCTGGTAGACCATCTCAGTAGAGATACCAAATTCTTCTAACACCTCCGATGCCTCACCAGTGTCTTCCTGAGTGAGAGCAACTAATAAATGTTCAGCTCCTATAAATTCGTCGTTCAGTCGTTTTGCCTCTGCATCAGCTCTAGCAAAAAGCTCATTTAGGCGGGGAGTTTCATAGACCTGATTGGACAGCCCCCCCGTCTTATCTGAATTCTCCAACATTGAGTGAAGGCGGCTGTGGAATACATTAATATTTACTCCAAGCTCGTTAAGAATCTCTGCTGGGACTCCCTTCTCTTGCTCGATCAGAGCCATGAGAATGTGTTCACAGTCCCATTGATTATGCCTGTATCTACTGAGTATTAACTGCGAATTATTCAATGACTCCTGAGCCCGCTCAGTGAATCGCTCGGGTCCTAACACCATGTTGGTCCTCCATGAAATCCTATCGGTTCAAAATGTTTGTTAGTTATTCTTTTAACGCTTAGTTCCAGTAGTACATTTGACCGATGTGGTCACTATTTTATTGCTTGTACATCCATGCTCTAACTGCATAGAATCGACCGATGGCCTTCCATAAGACTTTAAACACGTCATGTGGCTGCATACAAAAAATTATATCAACTACCTTGATACGGATCAACTCAACTTGATCAACAATCGGGAAATCTTAACTTAGGACTAATCCCATATAAGCGCTTTTTCGTATCAGTTTGTGTACGCTCGGGAACTAATCAAATGCTCATAGACATACATACCCATACCTACCCTACTTCCGACGATAGTGAGTTAACACCTGAAGAGCTCATCGCCGAATCAAAAAGAATCGGATTAGATGGAATATGCCTCACTGACCATGATGGATTTTGGGACCCGCGCGATGTGGAGAAGCTGGGGAAGGACAATGATTATCTAGTTATTCCAGGATGTGAGGTAACTACCGAAGAAGGGCACCTACTTGTATACGGCCTATCAGAATACATATTTGGAATGCATAAATCTTCATTCGTTCATGAACTTGTCAGGGAGGAAGGAGGAGCCATCGTTGTTGCCCACCCATACAGAAGGGTTTACCGTGACACAGCCCCACAGGACCCAAAATCATACGATGAGATGTTGACAAGAGCTCTAAGAAACACAGTTTTTGACATGGTAGATGGGGTAGAGATTAGAAATGGTAGAGGATCTGAACTAGAAAATAAATTTTCTGAGCGGCTGTCTAAAGACCTTAATATGTCTGGCACTGGTGCCAGTGATGCCCACAAGCTAAGTGACATAGGAACTTTCGCAACGAGATTCGAAGAAAAAGTCACTAACCTCAGCGATTTAATTAGGTGTATTAAGTCGGGAAAATTCTCTGCCGAAAGGGTTAGACCCCTCCGTAATTCTGAAACAAAATAGTTTCTGTCTAACTAAAAAAAGATTTTTAATGCCCAATCCGACCAATTAATAGGTCCAGAGCAAGCTCTTCTGATAAAAAGCCTTCCCTTATTTTTAATTCCGTGTCCAGAATCAAATCATGCATGAATAAAAATGACTTTTTAGTCAACTTCCTCTCCATGTCTAAGGTCTTTTGAAGAGGGTATCCGGAAAGGGAAAGTTTCTTACCAATATCTGAGGTAGAGACATTACGAGCTTTCATGTCCCTTGCAAGTAACAGTAAACGTACTTGCCTTTCTATCATGCGAATAACCATCGAAGGTGACGATCCTGCCTTTATTAAAAGACCAGCCATTTTTAGTGATTGCCCAGTATCCCCTTCGATTGCAGCATCTACGACTCGAAATATACTTTGTTCTCGTACGTAAGGCACAAGATCTGAAACATCTTGCCGTCCGATAGTCTCTCCCTGTTTGTAGAGGGAAAGTTTTTCTAACTCTGTATTAAGTATCCTAAGGTCGCCGCCAATAGACTCAGCTAAAAGAGAAGCCGCCGGACGATCTATCATAGCGTTCAGATAATCGGCTCGATTAATAATCCACCCGATAACTTCCTGATGCCGTAGACTTTGAAAAAAAATTACTTTGGCAACGTTTTTCAATGCACTAATCATAGGATTTCTAGGATTTAGATCTCCCTCACGGAAAATAAGATCGGTCGTTTCAGGAATGATCCCAAGATCGCTTTCAATACCTTCCCAATCACCCAATTTGGGTTTCGGGACACCTCTGCCAAATTCAAATTTTTTAGCTAGGTTGTCCACTATTACTAAGCGATTTTCAGACATAAATGGGACAGTTGAGGCGGTTGATATCAATTCCTGTCTGGACAGATCTTTTCCGTCCAAAAAAGCTGTATTGATATCACCAAGTTCAGAGGAGAAGGCTGTTAAACGAATTTCCTTAATCCTTTCGTGGATGGAAAATTCATCTTTGCCGTAAAAAACCCTTATCAAGAAATGCCCTCATCATCCAATCAAAACTAATATGAGCCACAAAAATCATCATTAGAAATAAAAATCTATTTTGTTTATCTATAATACCTACAAACATATAGTTCGGGTAATCAATTTTCCAAGTGACGTATGACAAGGCTAATGACCCTATTCTTCAGGTTAATGTTAGATAGACGAGTCCCGTGGAAATTGAAATTGTTACCATTACTTGCAATTGGATATGCCATTCTCCCGTGGGATTTCCTACCAGATCTCATACCGATTGTAGGGTGGATAGATGACATAGCAATACTTATAGTGGCTACATTGATCTTCCTAAGGCTCGGTTCCTCGTCTACTGCATTTTCTTCTGCACATGAACCTGGTAAAGAACACGTTAATAAACCGAAAGGCGACGTCGTCGATGGTGTGTACCGAGTTATAGAGGACGAAAACGACACCAAAAAATAGTATGCTGTCCACGACTGATGTAGCCTTCTTAATAGTGGCTGATCCCATGCTATAATGGGTCCTTGGATTTTGATTTTAGTTCGAGAAGCTAAGGTATCTAGCGGTACTGGCATTAGAAGCGGTACCGAACGTTCTCCTGCTGAAGCTCTCCAGGATATAACACTAGCTGAGGATAGTTATGAAAGTAGTATTTCTTGAGGACGTTGAAGGAGTGGCGCAGGGGGGAGAAGTAAAGGACGTGAAAAACGGCTTCGCTAGAAATTATTTACTGCCCAAGAACCTAGCGGCGCCAGCCACTCATAACAACCTGCAGAAAATCGAAAAACTTCGTGGCCAGGCGAATGTGAATCGTGTTGAAAAATTAGAGGATATGAAGTCTGTCGCCGAAGGGATAAGTGGTACAGAGATTTTCATGGAAATGAGGGCGGGAGCCAACGATCGACTGTACGGTTCAGTTACTGGGACGATGATTGCTGACTCAGTCAGCGACAAAACCGGTGTAAACGTAGAGAGGCGATGGGTCCAACTTGACAATCCCATCAGAGAAACAGGCGAGTTCGATGTATCTATACGGCTCCACTCCGACGTGTCAGCCAATGTCAAAGTTATAGTTCACGCAACAGGCCAAGATCCCTTAGAGGACCAAGATGACAACAACGGGATAGAGCCAGATCAAGACGCTTCAGATGATGAAGTCTCGATTGCACCCTCGAATAACCTCGAAGAGGGTTCAGTGGCGGAAGATGCTGATCTTGTTATAGACTCCGAGGAGAGTGAATCTTCTGAAAACTCTGAATCTTTGGAGACACAAGAAGAATCAGCCGAAGTTGACTCCGAGGAAAACTAAGGGTGCCACCAATGAGGTCCCGTTTGGCTATGTCTTAGCCAGGACTTTTTTCGTTGAACCGGTCCTACACAAGATTTATGTCTGAACTGGTTATGCTGTGAGTGGCAACAGGGGCTTTACCCGTCTCAAAGGCAAAACCAGTGACAACCGACAGAATACCACCGCACGACATAGAGGCAGAAAATTCCGTCATAGGATCGCTGTTGTTAGACGGCGATGCCTTGACTCGAGTCTCGGCATTTCTAAAGCCTAACGATTTTTATCAGGGAAAAAACAGGTACTGCTATGAAGCCTGTTTAAGCCTAGCCTCCAGAAATGAAATCATCAACCAAGTTACAGTATCCCACGAGCTTTCAATTCACCAAAGACTGGAGTCGGTTGGAGGTACAGAGTACCTAGTAGCTTTGGTAAATGAGGTTCCTAGTCCCGCCCATATATTTCATTATGGAAACCTAGTACATCGAACATCTGTAATGAGGCAGCTTATTAGGGCTGCAGAATCGATAGCAAAAATTGGATACGACGACTCTACAGACACTGACGGTTCCTTGAGTAGGGCAGAGGAAATCCTTTTTCAAATAAGATCGGATAGAGGATCAAGAGATTTTTCACACATAAGGGACATATTAGACGAGTATATGGAGGGAAGTCTCCAGGGTCCTGATATGGCCTCGATAGCCCCTGTTGTAAGTGGTTTTGATCGTTTTGATCAGCTTCTTGCTGGCGGACTCCAAAGATCCGATCTGATCATACTTGCTGCCAGGCCAAGCTTAGGCAAATCAACTCTCGCATTTAACATAGCGACTGCTGCTGCAAAAGTGGGAAACAGCGTCGGTATATTCAGTCTAGAAATGAGCGCTACGCAAATTGGGAACAGACTTATAGCCAGTGAAGCAAATGTGGACGGGCACAGACTTAGACTGCAGCTTTATCGAGACGAAGAGGAACACAGGCTCATTGATGCCATCGGGACACTCTCAGATCTCCCAATATATATTGATGACACTCCTATGCAGACCATAGTGGAAATGAGAAGTAAGGCGAGAAGGCTCCAGGCTGAAAAAGGACTAGATTTAGTCATCGTCGACTATCTTCAGCTTATTTCAGGTAGTGGCTCAAGGAATTCTAATAGGGTGCAAGAAATGGGGGAAATCTCTCGGTCATTGAAAGGCCTTGCGAGAGATCTTAATGTTCCAGTCCTCGCTTGCTCGCAGTTAAGCAGAGCCATAGAACAAAGACCGGACCATAGACCGATGTTATCTGATCTGAGGGAGAGCGGTAGTATTGAACAGGACGCAGATGTCGTTGCATTTATACATAGAGAAGACAGATATGTTAACGAAGAAAACTGGGAGAAACGTCATCCCACAGAGGAATATCCAGCCAATATAGCGGAATTGATCATAGCGAAACACAGGAACGGACAAGTGGGGTCTCTAAGACTCTACTTCCAGGAGCAGTTCGTCAAATTTGAGAACCTTGCCGTCTACGACCAAAACCCCGTTACAGTCTACCAATAACTTCCACAGTGTTAAGTAAATGACTTTCAAAGGTTTTCCGCGTGGTGTCCGATATCTGCCCGTTCCGGCCCCAGTCTTTGGACCGCTTTTAGAACACATCAAAGATGCGTCAGGATTCATAATAACTCTGAGGATTATTTGGATGCTTCAGCAAAAAAAGGGGCGTATAAGATTCGTTGCTTCTGAGGAATTATATGGAGATAAAATTTTATCCAGGGCATTGGGAAACAAGGATTCCATTGAAACTAGTATTGATTCAGTTGTACGTGGGGGGATACTGCTTCGAATAAAGCGAGAAAACGCCTCTGATGTTTTCGTCTTGAATTTTGAGGAGGATCATCACCTAGTATCTAGCATAGGATCAATTGATGAAGGTACTGACCTTTATACTGAGCCATGGGAAATTGAAAACAACTCCCCAAAAATATACTCGCTTTACGAGCAGAACGTAGGCATACTGACCCCAATAATTGCCGAAAAGTTNACTGAAGCTGAGGACAAATATCCAACAGAATGGATAATAGAAGCTGTTGGGATTGCTGTTGAGCAAAACCACAGAAGTTGGGCATACATATCACGCATATTGGAAAGATGGTACACAGAAGGTAGGGGCGATAGTGGAGATGGAAAACCTCCGAGATATANTAAAATCGATAGACTCTTATAAACTCACCGAGAAAGAATATAGTAACCAGCAATATTCTCCATATTTGGAAGAGGATGATGGGACTCGTTGCGAAATATGTGGAGGAAAAGGTTGGCTTACACCTAATGTCCCTACAGGCCACCCGGACTTCGGATCCATTAAAGCCTGTTCGTGTCGGGAAGAAATGAGAGATGGCGAAATTACCAAAAGGTTACTCGCCCACAGTAACCTAGGATATCTGCATAGGTACTCCTTCGAAAATTTGGATGAGAGGGGACGAGGCGAGACCTCAAGCGACTCAGAACTGTTCCTCACCGCCTTCAGCAAAGCATCCGACTTCTCTGTATCGCCGTCAGGATGGCTCACAATAACTGGACCCCACGGCAGCGGAAAAACTCACCTCGCAGCTTCCATTGCCAATAAATGCATAGGGATTGGAACCCCTGCCTATTTCATCTACGTATCTGACCTGCTAGACCATCTTCGTACAAATCTTTCTTACCAAGAAGATACAGAGTCTGAAAATACATCACATCAAGTGAGAAATATCCCTGTACTTATTCTTGATGGACTGAGTTCCAAGTCATCTACGCAGTGGGCTCAAGAAAAATTAATGCAGATTTTAAATCATAGAGCTAACGGGAAATTACCAACTGTAATCACAACATCTGAAGATATCTCGACCCTGGATCCATTCATCAGAAGTCGACTTGAAGATAAAGATCTGGGAACGATCGTACAAACAGCTACCAAAGTGCAAATCCCAGATTCATCTGAGCTGTATGGGAAAGTTCCCAAGCTATTTTCCAACGCTAGTTTCAAAAAATTCGATATCCAAAGGCCTCGTTTAGACTCTATAGCATTAACCACTTTGAAAATGGCTCTTGAAGCATCTGAAACTTATGCAAAAAACATAGAAATTGAGGAGCGAAACTGGCTCACATTTGTAAGCAAAAACAACAACACCGGAGTAGGGAAAACCCATTTGGCAGCAGCAATAGCAAATGATTATATTGCTCGTGGGGGCAAAGTNTGTTTTGCNGACGTTACGGACTTAATTTCTGTGCTTAGAGAAGGTTCATCTCGCTTTAGCAGTGTGGATGCATTCACTATCATGGAACAGGTGAAGTCTACCCAATTACTCATATTGGACGGACTCGTAAAAGAAAGTGAATGGGCTCAAAGAAGACTATTAGAGATCATAACGTATAGGCAAAATCACATGATGCCCACGATAGTCACAACTCGGATAGACCTACAAANGGAAGCTGCGGAGGGTAGCGAGATAGCATCTCGAATTCAAGATTCGAGGCTCGGGCTGGTGTTTGAGTTAAACGTCCCAGGTTATCGCTAGAGAAAGGCAGTTGATTTGAAAGTTACAAANTGTATCTTCTGCGAAATAATCTCTGGGACATCTCCAGCAAGTTTCTATCATAAAGACGAGAAATTTGTAGTTTTCGAGAATAACCTTCACTGGTACAAAGTACAGCTATTACTTGTGCCGAAGAACCACATGAGTCAAGACAAAATGTGGTCAAGCGCCGGACTAATTGAAGAACTNTGTATGTTTGCTAACGATATCGGCAAACGTGAATGNCCAGACGGNTATCGAATATTTTCCAATTTTGGGGATCATGGNATGCAGTCTCAGTCCCACGCTCACCTGCAGATCCTAGGTGGAGCTCGTCTTGGTCTTTATGTGAATGGAAAACCCCCATCCAATGTACCCAAAAATGTGCAGCCATGAATTTGTTGAATTAAAACCNATTTTAGGTAGGTTGAAATGTTCCTTTTTCCATGTCGAAGGTACCATCTCTCCCCCCGTCACCACCCATCAATATAACCACACAGGAGGGATCACCGCCCTCAGCCCATTGGCGATGTATGTTACGCGGAGAGTCATACCAGTAACCAAGATCACCTCTTTCTATGTGGTGATCCGAAAAAACTTCAAGCTTNNCATTTGAATCNTCANATCCGTCNTCAACACGTCTGTACACGGTAAATCTTTCTNTACCAGACCATCCGCACTCCAAGCCCCAGCGACTGTGGGCGTGAACTGGAGTGGGCTCCCCAGATGGAAACTGTGCGACTATCAGGCGGAATCTTCCCTGNGGATCCTCGTGAAGCACTCTGCCAGCCAATCCAGTACTTCCTTGACTTGCTACTCCTTGAGCGATCAAGTCCCCACCCTCTTGAACCAATCTTTGAAGTTTTGCTCCCAACNACCACTGCATTTCAACTGTAACGCCATATTGGTCAATTGCACTATCTACGTCCTCTACAAATTGTTCCAGTAAATATTCCAACTGGGACCTCCCATAAGCCAAGTTTTTAACACTCCATCTAAGATTCTACTGCTATAAAGGTTACCTTGCTAAATTCTAATTTAGTTCGACTAGAGAGCAGGATTCAGGTTCTGCTAAAATCAGGTTCTAAAAATCTAGCATGGATTTTATTGGAAAGAACCAGAATACAGTGGGAGAACTCAATGTCACCGCTTAACGACCCAGTAATCACTGANACAGCTTTCATGATAGATACTTCTTCAATCAAATATGGTCCAGGTGTAACAGGAGAAGTTGGATATGAGATGGCACGATTAGGGGCTAGAAAAGTACTAATCGTAACTGACAGCAACATAGTCACAACAAATGCAGTACAACTCGCTCGAGAGTCCTTGGCCTCGGAGAACATTGAAATCACCACATATGATCGTGTTCGGGTGGAGCCAACAGATGAGTCCTTCAAAGACGCTATAGCATTTGCAGCGGAGGGCGATTTTGACGGCTATGTTGCAATTGGAGGAGGCTCCACAATTGACACAGCAAAAGCCGCTAACCTATACGCCACATATCCGGCCGATTTTCTAACATATGTAAACGCCCCGATAGGGAAAGGTCTNCCAGTTCCAGGACCACTAAAGCCTCTCATAGCCATNCCAACCACGGGNGGTACAGGGAGTGAAACCACNGGAGTGGCAATCTTTGATCTTTTAGACATGAAGGCGAAAACAGGAATAGCNCACAGATCTTTACGGCCTGTCATGGGACTAGTAGATCCAGATAACGCAGGAACAATGCCCAAAATGGTTCAAGCATGTAGCGGATTAGACGTCCTATGCCATGGTCTAGAGTCATACACAGCCATTCCTTTCCACACTAGAGAAGCACCTGANAATCCAGGTTTAAGGCCCTCATACCAAGGATCAAATCCTATAAGCGACGTNTGGTCAACCAGAGCAATTGAAATGTGCACCCAAAATATAGTCTCGTCTGTTCATAACAGCGATGACTACGAAAGCAGAAGTCAGATGATGCTAGCTGCGACGTTTGCNGGAGTGGGCTTCGGAAATGCTGGATGCCATCTACCTCATGGAATGTCTTATCCGGTGGCGGGTATGGTGGAAAATAACTTTGTCGAAGGATATCCGGAAGGAAAGCCCATAGTTCCTCACGGAATGTCGGTAATACTTAATGCACCGGCGGTTTTCAGGTTTACAGCTCCCATGAATCCGGAGAGACATTTGCAAGCAGCCAGACTAATGGGAGCGGATGTGGAAAATGCCAATCCCGAGGATGCAGGAGATATATTGGCCGATGCAATTATAGATCTCATCAGACAAATAGATATCCCGAATGGCCTCAGTGAAGTCGGATATTCTGAATCAGATGCTGAGGCACTGGCAAAAGGAGCCTTGCCACAACATCGCGTTATAAAACTCTCCCCTCGGCCAGTTGATGAAAAAGATTTAACACAACTCTTCATCGATTCGATGACCTTGTGGTAGAAAGACTAACCTACACGATATTCAATCGTTCGTCCGCCCAAAGGATAATCTCTTCCGTTTTGTCCCAACCAACGCACGCGTCGGTTATAGAAACACCATAATCAAGTACAGAAGGATCATCGCCTAAACTTTGACTCCCTGGATTTATGTGGCTTTCCAACATGACACCTACCACACCTTTATTACCAGAAATCCTCTGACCAACAACATCCTCAAAAACAGCAGGCTGCTGCTCATGGTCTTTATTGGAGTTCCCATGACTACAGTCCACCACCAGGTTGGCAGGTAATCCGCCATCACTCAGATCACTTTGCGCTGACTTAACAGACTCGGCATCATAATTCGGGCCGCTTTTGCCCCCACGTAAAACGAGGTGCCCATCAGGGTTACCTTCAGTTCGTAGCACACAAACATGTCCATCTGGTCCAGTACCAACATAGGAATGTTGCTTACTCGCTGCCGAAATTCCATCTATTGCCGTCTGAAAGCTACCATCGGTTCCATTTTTAAAACCTACAGGGATACCAATCGCACTTGCCATCTGCCTATGAGTCTGGCTTTCGGTGGTCCGGGCACCTATAGCTACCCAGGAAACCAAATCCTCTATGTAATGGGGTACAACTGGGTCTAAAAATTCACTGGCAGTAGGGATACCAATCTCATTTATTTTCTGGAGGAGACGTCTGCCACGCTCTAAACCGGCCGGTATATCAAAGGTTTCGTTCAAATTCGGATCATTTATAAAACCTTTCCAGCCTACAGTCGTCCTTGGTTTCTCAAAATATACTCGCATCACTATATAAATTCTTTCACTTAGAGAGTCCCTAAGCTTAACAAGCCTATTAGCATAATCAAGAGCTGCAGATTCATCATGAATCGAGCAAGGCCCGGTTATTATCATTAGCCTGTCGTCAGTACCATTCAAGATATTCTGAATAATCCCACGGGACTCTTCAACAGTCTTTGCTGCTGCCTCGCTTCTTGGAATCCGATCCACCAATTCTAGTGGACTAAAAATACGAGCGGCCGAAAACCCTAGTCCCTCTACGTGGCTTTTTTGATGGGTATTCATATAATGAATTTCTCCCTAAGTGAATATTTATTAACTCCAAATAAGCAAAGAGGGCCTCGACCACTGCCGGTCGAGGCCCTCTTTGCTTATTTGGCATCCTATCTACGCCAACAAGCTGTGCCTCTCGGGCAGGGCTTCNGAGCCCTTAAAATAATACTTATTTAATCGTACAGCATGTCTCATAGCGCGGTGGATAGTATACTCTGAGCAATAAGCTGTCAACGAAATACAAATACTATAAAACCTCTCATTTAAGATCACTGCCACTTGAAATATATATCGATCGAATCCCAGACAAATCCTTGTTGCATGGTTTCCAGAGAAAAAACATCTGCAATAAGAATTATGACCACCAAAACAACTAATCACAATAAATCTAGTAGTTTCAATAATGATGACATGCGCCTAATATNCGGCGGAAAGTTTCTCATGGGTACAAACTATGAAAACGGGTTCCCCGGAGATGGTGAAGGGCCTCCTAGAGAAGTATATATAGACCCGTTCTATATAGGTGCAACAGCAGTTACAAATGTGCAATTTGCAAAGTTTGTCAAAGAAACGAAATACAGGACCGAGGCGGAGGAATATGGGTGGTCTTTTGTTTTTCATATGTTCATAGAAAAACAAGTGAGAAATTATTCTACCCAGTCTCCTCCCAATACCCCATGGTGGAAAAAGGTCGACGGGGCTTCATGGAAACATCCAGAAGGGCCAGGATCAGGAATAATTAACAGAATGACACACCCCGTTGTTCACATTTCATGGAATGACGCAACGCAATATTGCTTATGGTCAGGAAAAAGACTACCAACAGAAGCGGAATGGGAGTTTGCTGCAAGAGGCGGTTTGAATAAAAAAGTTTATCCATGGGGAAACAAATTATACGGCACTGATGACCAGCATCTTTGCAATATATGGCAGGGCGAATTCCCTATAACTAACACGAAACTTGACGGATACGACTCTACTGCTCCGGCAAATGCATATTTCCCCAACAAATTTGGTCTCTTTAACATGGTTGGAAACGTCTGGGAGTGGCAATTTGATTGGTTCACTACCGATTACCACAGAAGCGGAGTACACATAAATCCTGCAGGACCAAAAATAGGCTCCTCAAAGACCGTAAAAGGTGGCTCGTATCTATGCCACGACTCGTATTGCAACAGGTATCGAGTCGCTGCCAGAAGTTCTAACACTCCCGATAGTTCTACGGGAAACTTAGGGTTTCGCTGCGCTTCCAACGTCTGATGTAGGTTATCTGNTGGTATATTAATTGTTCACTGATAAAGATAAAATATCCTTCACGTTGGGCTACTTTCGCAATTTCTTTTGTATATTTGGAGACACTTTCCAACATGGTTCAAAAAATGACGAGCGACGAGATCAGAGAAGCATTCCTTTCTTTTTTCGAAAGCAAAGGACACCAACGAATCCCAAGTTCGTCCCTCATTCCCGTAGGTGATCCTACGCTACTTTTAACAATAGCCGGCATGAACCAGTTCAAACCNTATTTTTCCGGACAGCAGACACCTCCCAANCAACGCCTTACATCAGCCCAAAAATGTTTCAGAACTCCTGACATAGATATAGTTGGAGATGCTACTCACAACACAATGTTTGAGATGCTTGGAAACTTCAGTATTGGGGACTATTTCAAAGAAAAANCTATTGCTTTCGCACTAGAATTCGTCACTGAAAAATTGGGACTAAGCGCTGAGAGTTTTGCTATGACCATCCATGAGACTGACGACGAGGCCCATCAGTTATGGCAAAACGTGGGAGTCCCCCCAGACAGAATCTACAGATTTGGAGATGAGGATAACTGGTGGGGACCNCCAATTCATGGAGAAGAGGGCCCCTGTGGTCCTTGCAGTGAACTCCACTATGACTTCGGTCAGTCGAGAGGCTGCTTGCGCGAAGACTGCACGCCCAATTGTGAAAACCAAATGTCCACTGGAGAACAATGCAATAGATATGTCGAACTCTGGAATCTAGTTTTTATGCAGTTCTATCACCANCCCGATGGTAGTAGAGATCCGTTGCCTGCGCCTAGTATTGACACGGGAATGGGCCTAGAAAGNGCCACGATAATAATGCAAGATGCCGCAACTATGTACGAGACCGATATTTTCTCCGCCATGATAGAACAAGTATCTAGTATGACTGACGTGACCTACGGTGACGATCTCGAAATGGACTATGCAATAAGGGCAGTGGTAGAACATTCACGAAGTTCTACATTCTTGACAGCCGACGGAGTAGTACCTAGTAACGAAGGCCGTGGCTACGTTCTAAGACGGGTAATACGGAGAGCCATAAGATTGGGCAGAAAAATAGGGATAGGTGACCCATTCCTAGAAGAAATAGCTCAGTCAGTAATCTTAAAAATGGGTGATTCCTATCCGGAACTTAGAAGCCACAAAGACTTTGTACTCACCGTGTTACGCCTAGANGAAGATAGATTCCAAAGAGCATATGAGAATGGATATCTAATGCTGGAGAAAGCTCTATCAGATTCCGAAACACTTTCAGGAAATACCGTATTCCAACTTTGGGATACTTATGGATTCCCCGTGGAGATGACCGAGGAAATAGCCTTGGAACAAGGAAAATTGGTGGACATGGAAGGATTTGAGTCTGAGATGGAGNCCCAGAGGGAACGTGCAAGGTCTAGCTCACAATTTGATGGAGACCAATCTCGCATACGTCTGTATGAAAACCTCGGGGTGGGACAAACAGGATTTGTAGGATATGAGTCGATTACTGGGCACTCCGTAGTAGTTGGAATAATCTCTGGAAGTCAATCTGTAGAGTCTGCATCTGGGGGTCAAGAGATTGAAATTATCATGCAGGAGACCCCCTTCTACGCAGAAGGTGGAGGCCAGGTTGGAGACGGAGGTGACATCGTAGGAACGCAAGGCCAAATAGAAATAAATGATACAAAAGAAGCCATCCCTGAAGTAATAGTTCATTATGGCAAAGTAAAAGAGGGANTTGTCTCAGTGGGAGATTCAGTCGACTCTTACGTCGATCCTACTCGACGCCAAGATACAGCACGTAACCATACGGCAACTCACATGCTGCACGCTGCACTACGACAAGTTTTAGGCCCTCATGTCAGACAAGCTGGGTCCTTAGTTACGGCGGATCGATTACGATTCGACTTCAGTCATGTACAAGCTGTCACAGATGAAGAGATGTGGAGAGTTCAATCCCTGGTTAATGAAAAAATCAGGCAGAACGCCAAAATAGTCAGAAGTGAAAACACCTATACGGCTGCCGTTGAACAAGGTGCTCTTGCTTTTTTTGGTGACAAGTATGGTGNCANNGTCCGACTCGTTGAAATCGCCAATGGTGATAGATTCAGCTTCGAAGTATGCGGAGGCACCCACGTGGAGAGAACTGGAGAGGTTGGAACCGTATATGTGCTAGGTGAATCGAGTATTGGAGCAGGGATGAGACGTATCGAAGCTGTATCTGGTAGAGCTGCAGAACGTCTAGTCTGGGAGAGATTTAATAGGGAAAACAAACTGGCTGATACCCTACAAACAACCCCTTCCGGAATCGAGGAAAGAATTGTGGCCTTGCAGGACCAACTTGAAAACACAAACAGCCAATTGGGGGATCTGCAAAGAGAACTTTCAATGCAGTCNGCAGCCTCACTCCTTGACCAAATCGTAGAAATTGACGGGGTAAAAGTAATATCAGCCCAATCTTCCGCCTCGACTGCAGAATTGCTAAGGACTGTCGGAGATTGGCTAAGGGATAANTTAGAAACAGGTGTTGTAGTCGCTGGAGCCGTAATAAACGATAATCCAATGTTGGTTGCGATGGTAACGAAAGACGTTGTCGAAAAAGGTGTCGATGCATCGNCTATCGTAGGTGANATAGCAAAAATCATAGGCGGTGGTGGTGGTGGGANGCCAGAATCTGCTCAGGCTGGTGGCAGATATCCCGATAAGCTCACCGAAGCGCTATCTCTCGTCCCAGATATTGTTTCTAAGTCTCTAAAGGGATGATAAGCCAGCTGAACCAGCCAATTATTGCCCTAGATGTGGGAGACAAGAGGATTGGAGTGGCTATCAGCGACCCGACCCGAACGTTGGCCACCCCTCGATCCGCAATTCCCAGGCAGGGGGCAGAGTCGCAGATATTAAAGCTCAGCCACGACGAAGACGCGTCTCTGATAATTGTAGGGATGCCGTTTTTAGCATCTGGTTGCATTGGTACTCAGGCAGACAAAACACAACAATTTGTTGCTCATCTCACCAAAATAACTGGACTCAAAATTGAAACTGTAGACGAGCGGCTATCCACGGTGGAGGCTCGAAAACGACTGCACGAATCGCCAGGTCGGAAAAATAGAATCAAAAAAGACAAGGGTTTAGTGGACTCGGCTTCTGCAGCTGTTTTACTTCAAACATATTTGGACCAGATAGGAACCCGATGAACTACAGCTTAACTACCATCTGTACCTGAGTTGACGGCTGGCACAACGCTTCAAACGCTTGTTGAATATCTTCTATGTCAATAATGTCCGCATCTAAAATCAAAGGATCAACATTAACCTTCCCCTGAGAAATTAAATCCATCGCGATGGTCCAATCATATGCCTCGGATCCAAACGTAGTATTAAAAGTAACTTCTTTACCAGCCCAATCCACCGGAAGTAAAGGAACCTCTTCCCAAGCCAAAGCTACAAGCATTACATTACCTTGTTTCCTAACAATATCGAACGCTGTTTGGAGAGTGGGTTTGGCAGCTGCACATTCATAAACGACATGAGGGCCTGAACCGTCGGTTAAGGAAATAATAGCCTCAACAGGATCTTCATTGGTGGGGTCAACAACCGCGTCGGCCCCAAGAGATAAAGCTACGTTTCTTCTTGCCTCCGAAGGTTCGGATACTATGACTTTTCTAGCCCCAGCTGCTTGAGCTGCCTGCATGCATAGAAGACCTATAGGGCCTGCGCCAAGAACAGCTACAGTATCTCCCAATCTCATTCGTGAAAGCCTAACTGCCCTGACTACAACCGCACAGGGCTCGACGAGAGTGGCCTGAAGGTCTGTTACGTTTTCTGGAATGGCTGTTGGCGCCCATTCTGTCAGAAGGGTGTATTCGGCATAACCTCTTTTACGATCGTCTGCAAATCCTTCTAGACGATAGTTGTATTGATCCTGTCGCCTGAGAGGCGCCTCCATACCCGGGGGAGGATTGCCTCCTCCACCTACGAGCCTGTCCCCGATTTTCCAACGGTCTATCCCAGACCCTATAGCTACAACAGACCCACTAAATTCATGCCCCATAACAGCTCCTGGTGGGGCTATGTCATATAGGAAGGCATGAACATCAGTACCACAAATAGCACTGTAGCCTACTTTGACCAAAATCTCCCCTGGGCCTGGTTCAGGTATGGGTATATCTTCAATGGTAAGCTGCTGAGGTCCTTGATAAACTGCTGCCTTCATGACTTCCTCCAACATAAAACATGGCTCATTAACCAACTATGAATAACACTCCCGACTCGGAAATTTAGTCGGATTATATTGGTTAGAGGAAATTTACCCAAATACCCGGGCCGTCTAACTACACATGCAAACGCGGGCCATCATATTTACAATGCAACCAAACCAATGATCACAGAATCAATGGATTAAGAGGTAAACTGAGACTATTCTTCTATGCCTTTTTCTCGAAGATAATCTATCGCGGCTTGTACCGTGGTGATAGACTCAGCTTCTTCATCAGAAATTTCGATTTGAACATCTCCAGAGGAGAATTCCTCCTCGAAGGCCATTATCAACTCCACCAGATCTAGGGAATCGGCATTAAGGTCTTCTGTGAAAGAGGCCTCGAGAACGACTTCTGATTCGTCAACACTTAATTTGTCTGCAACAATCTGCTGCACTTGTTCGAGAAGTGCCATCTAATCACCTCCAAGTTTTTTCTATTCACTACTATGAATTTAATTTAGGTATGGCGGCTACAAAAGAGCCTAGGACTCCGTTAACGAAGCCAGCTGAATTCTCTGCACCAAAAGCTTTTGCTAATTCAACCGCCTCATTTATTACCGCCCCTTCTGGAGTCTCTACCGACCATTTTATCTCAGCCAATGCTAATCGAATAACATTTCTATCGACTACAGCTATCTGTGATATGGGCCAGCTAGGTGCATAATCCGTGATTATACTATCCAGTTCCCCAATATTTACAAGCACATTTCCTACAAGGTCTGATATGAAGTCTGAGTGTCTGGGCGTAACATCGAGGTCTGCAAACAATTGATCAAGAATTGAAGAGGCCTCATGCTGAACTACGTCCGTCTCACAGAGTACCTGTAATGCAACTATTCTTGCTTGTCGTCTGTTTGTTATTGCACCAGTTTCAAGCATGTTCAACGAATATTAATTTATAAACTGTTTCAATATCTGGACCAGTTATAGGGCTTTATTAATTTCTACTGAGTGCCAATATCGACTCTATGTCGGAAACACTCGTCACACTGGCACTTTTGTCTATGCGCTTTACCATCCCACCGAGAGCTTTACCTGGGCCAATTTCAAGGAAATTTGTTACACCTGACTTGATCATGAAATCAACAGTTCTCTTCCATTGGACACATCCCGAAATTTGGTTGATAAGTTCTTCCCTAATTTCCTCCGAAGTTTTCAAAGGCTGGCCGGTGCAATTGGCTATGATAGGTACCCTGGGAGTCTTGAAGTCAACGTTATTCACCGCATCAATTAAACCTGCTTTGGCCGGCTCCATTAGCCCAGAGTGAAAAGCCCCTCCAACCCTTAATGGGATAACTTTTTTAGCTCCCCTCGCTGAAGCCATGTCCATTGCCCTGGCAACTGCAATTTTTGATCCACTAATCACTATTTGTTCCTGAGTATTTATGTTGGATACAAACGTTCCAGACTCTCGAGCAACTTCTTCTAAGACCATCTCATCCAATCCGAGAACTGCTGCCATTGTACCGGGGTTGGAATCACAAGCCTCTTGCATCAACTCCCCCCTCTTCTGCACGAGTAGAGCAGTGTCGCGAATGCTTAGTACTCCTGCTGCAGCCAAAGCAGTGTATTCGCCTAGACTATGTCCTGCCATTAGCAGAGGTCCGGAAAGATCTGAATCATTCAAGTGCTCAAGCATAGCCTGCAGACACGCCAAACTAACCGCCATAATTCCTGGTTGAGCGTTCACCGTCTCCCGAAGAGATTCTTCAGGACCTTCAAACATGATCTGTGATAAAGAGCGCCCAAGTGCGTCATCAACTTCTTCGAAAACAGCCCTACTTGCCTGAGATTTTTCAAACAATTCTAAACCCATGCCAACAGCTTGGGCACCTTGCCCGGGAAAAAGATAAGCAGTCTTAGAATCATCAACAAAAGTTAGGGTCATTTATAGCTCCTTGCAAGACCAAATGTCTATGAGTGCCTCCGTAAGACGGAGTGCTATAGGGTCTCTTGTGCAGTTTCTATGACGGACCTACCATTATAGGTCCCACATTCCGAACACGCCCTATGGGGCATTCTCGGACTGTGGCATTGAGGACAGGTAGAAAGAGATGCGGGCTTAATTGCCCGATGCGCGTTCCTACCTCCTTTTCGTTTGCTGGAGTGTTTCTTTTTGGGAAGTGGTGGCATTATAGCCTCGCCTGTTCGCTATTTTTTATTACTTTCTAAAACCACATGAGTAACAAGTCACTAAATCGCTACTCCGCCTACAATATCCAACTAGTAAGAGCTCATCGCATTCGAAAAAGTCGGAATATTCAATAATACTATCCCGACTGATCTAACCCCTACGTAACAATATGAAAAAGATGGAAAGCCCGATTATACTTTTGGTCAGCATTGAGGGTCAATCTAATACAAACCCAAATAAGTAACTTTTTTTCCTGTATTTGTCTACATATTTTAGCATGCCAACCTCAAACAGGAATTGCCACATCACGCAATGTAATTTACATTTCTGTGCAGTCATCCAATTGGATTGAAGGAGATGGATCATGCAAAACCAGAACGATTTCGACGTTGTAGTCGTGGGAGCCGGTAGTGCCGCGCTCAACGCAGCCCTATCAGCAAGGGAGCAAGGAAGTAAGGTGCTCGTGTTGGAAAAAGCCCCAGAACATCTAAGGGGTGGTAATTCCTATTTTACTGGAGGGTTGTTCAGGTTCGCATACAGCGGCTTGGAAGAAATAGTTAATTTGCTGACAGAAATAGGGCCAGAAGAGCAAAATAAAATCGATGTGGGCTCATATGATAATTCTGATTTCTATGCCGACGTCATGAGAGTAACTGAAGGTCTATCCAATCCAGACATTCTCCAAATTTTAGTATCAGAATCGTATCCAACTATGATCTGGATGAGAGATCAAGGAGTCCCTTGGATTCTTGCATATGGGCGACAGGCATTTGAGCATGAAGGCAAGCTACGATTCTGGGGCGGCTTGATAGTTGAATCAGTGGGTGGAGGCAAAGGTCTTTCTGATCGATTATTCGAACTTTGTCAGAATGCGGGTATAGAAGTGCGATATCTGTCAGCCGCTACTGAGCTTAAGACCGATAATAAGGGCAAAATTAGCGGGGTAATTATTAAGGGCCCCGACGGCTATGAGTCCATTACTTGCAACAGCGTGGTGTTGGCCTGTGGTGGTTTCGAAGCTAACGCAGAAATGCGCACGCGATACCTTGGGCCCGGATGGGAACTGGCAAAAGTACGAGGCACGCAATATAACACCGGAGAAGGAATCCAAATGGCACTAGATATCGGGGCTCAATCTCATGGCCATTGGAGCGGATGCCACGCAGTTGCCTGGGATCTAAACGCTCCCCCTCATGGTGATCGTAACGTTGCAGACTTGTTCCAGAAACACTCATATCCGTTCGGCTTGATAGTAAATGTCGACGGAAAACGATTTGTTGACGAGGGAGCAGACTTTAGGAATTACACCTATGCAAAATATGGAAGAGAGATACTCAAACAACCCCAACGGGCTGCTTTCCAACTATTCGATCAAAAAAGTAAACATTTGCTCCGTGACGAATACTTCATACAGCAAGCCACCATGGTTGAGTCTGACACTATAGAACAGCTGGCTAAGGGACTCGATATAAATGTTCCTGGTCTAGTAAGAACAATTTCCGACTACAACGACTCTGTTCAGGAGGGAGAATTCAACCCCACTGACTTAGACGGCAAAAGAACTATCGGAATAACACCGCCAAAATCGAACTGGGCTCAAAAATTGGATTCCCCTCCCTACATAGGCTATGCAGTTACCTGTGGTATCACTTTCACGTTCGGAGGACTAAAAATTGATACTCGTTGCAGGGTTCAGGACACATCGGACGTACCAATACCAGGACTTTATGCCGCTGGTGAGCTCACCGGTGGTCTCTTCTACAATAATTATCCAGGAGGAGCTGGCCTTATGGCTGGAGCCGTATTTGGCAAAATAGCAGGGAAAGAAGCCGCTCAAAGTTCCGCATAGTGATATTTAACACATTTCCCTTGACCCACTGAGTTAAGGGCCATAGAGTATGTTCCGCTGAAGCACATACAAAGCTCATGCTAAGTCGAAGGAAAATGCATAAATTTGTGAACCTATTTACTATAGACCTGGCTACGAACTCAACAGAGAAGTAAGGAGAAACCGAATGAACGGCGATCAATTAATGGCAAAACTTCTGAAAAAAGAGGGAACTGAATGGATCTCGTGTTTTCCAGCACAGACTCTCATAGAAGCCTGCTCCCAAGAAGGCATAAGGCCATACCTATGCCGGCAGGAAAGGGCAGGGGTCAATATGGCGGATGCTTATAGTCGCATCCACAACGGAAATAAGATAGGAGTATTCACGATGCAGCATGGTCCGGGAGCTGAGAATGCTTTTGGAGGAGTAGCCCAGGCATTCGCTGACAATGTTCCAGTACTTCTGATACCTGGGGGATCAACTGCAGACAGGGTAGGAGTTCATCCGGGATTCGACGCGGTTCCAAACTACCAACACATCACCAAATGGGCGGGACGGATCGAAACCGTCGAACGAATACCAGAAATGGTAAGCAGAGCTTTTACTCATTTGAAACATGGAAGACCAGGGCCCGTGCTACTTGAACTGCCTGGTGATGTTGCACACGCTGAAGTACCAGAAAACATTGAAGAGTATGAATCCGTAAAAGTTTACAAATCTTATGCCGTTTCAGAAGATGTGAAAGATATAGTCACAGCACTTCTTAAGGCGAATAAACCAATAATTGTCGCTGGACAGGGAACACTCTATGCTGAAGCATGGGATGAGCTTGTCGAGTTTGCAGAGCTAATCAACGTCCCAGTGATGACAAGTTTGGCAGGGAAAAGTGCTTTCCCTGAGGACCATCCTTTAGCACTTGGGACGGGTGGAAATACAGGAACATTAATGGTTGATAGGTTCCTTCAAACTACGGATTTCGTACTAGGAATTGGAACTAGCTTCGCAACATCGAATTTCACTGCGCCTATGCCTCCTGGAGTAACAAAAGCTCAAATAACCAACACCCCAGAAGATCTGAACAGAGACAACAGAGTTCAATATGGCGCAGTTGGAGACGCTCGATTAGTCCTCCAGCAGCTGATTGAAGAATCAAAATCTCAGCTTGGTGAACATGGCAGAGGAGATGTGCATGGAGTAAAAGATGAGATTTCGACCATCAAAGACGAATTCATGAAAGAGTGGGGGCCGAGACTGAATTCCGATGAGACCCCAATGAGTCCCTACAGAGTGTTCAAGGAAATGATGACAACCATCGATCCCAGAGAATGCATTGTTACACATGATTCCGGGTACCCAAGAAACCAACTCGTGCCTTTCTGGCCTGCACTAAAGCCCAGATCCTACATTGGTTGGGGCAAATCTACACAGCTGGGTTATGGTCTGGGATTGGCTCTAGGAGCTAAAATTGCAGATCCAGACAGAACTCCAATTAATGTCATGGGAGATGCCGCTTTTGGAATGTCTGGCTTAGACATAGAGACTGCGGCCAGGTCTGAATTAGGAACAATAACAGTTGTTCTAAATAACGGCGTAATGACCCACTACTATGATCACTTCCCACACGCTACTGAGAATTATCGTACTAATGAGCTGGGTGGGCAGTACGCAGATACAGCTAAAAGCCTTGGTGCTTACGGGGAAAGAGTGACGACCCCCAATGAAATTGGACCAGCATTGAAGAGAGCAAAGCAAGCAGCCGACAGTGGTCAACCTGCACTTATAGAGATGATAACCAAAGAAGAGGAAACTATCTCCGACTACGGGAGATAAATTCCTTTACACCAGTCTTAATTTACAGCTACCTTTTTGCACCTCTGTCAGCAAGGTAGCTGTAAATGTTTTTTTTAATTGCGTTGGCCTCATTTTCATTTTATGTTGTCGTAAGCCAGGTATCCCTAAATCACCAGCGTCATTGACATAAGAAAATGCTCGGAGTTCTCCCAAAACCTTCCACCGTAAGTATTCGGAGAGTCCTGAAACTTCCGGATTCGTCTTTGCTACAAAAAAATTTGCTGTGTCCTCATTCATTGGACCAGCCAGAGCAAAAGCCTCTACATTTCCCTGTATCTTGACGCACCACCCATATAGATTTTCAGCTGAAAATCTATGGAACTCATTTAGTGCTGCTCTGGTATATCCCCAGTCCAACAAAAAACTATTTTTCCGTCCCTGAACAGACCTCCATTTTTTCAGTAGCTCTTGACACTCTGAAATATCCTCCACGGATAAATCCATAAAGTCCGGAAAGTTTTTTTCGGCTTTTCGAACACGCTTACGCATATCCCGAAACTCGCTCCCTTCCATTGTCCAGACTTTTTCGGGTTCATATATATATTCGATCCCTTTTTCATCCCAAGAAAGATTTTCATCAAACTCCAATCGCAATTGGGATATTTCCTCCTCATCTACCCATATTATCCGAACATCCTCCTGACCCACTATTTCCGGCAATGTGGTTAACCAAGAATTTATTTTGTCTGTGTAAGGAACCGGGAGGAAAAGTAGGTCGGTCCTAGTTTCACCATTTCGAACATTTACCTGTATAAATACAAGACTACCTTCAACTTCTAACAGATATAGAGATCGTCTTGGCGGAAGGCTATATGAGACTAAAAACGGGGAAAAATGAACCCACATACTTTTATTATGTCGTTCCAGAATTTCCTGGATAGATTCGCAATCGCCAACGCTAATAATGCGTGCCTGCTCTAATAGTCGATCAAGCCCGTGTGACATTTTATTAGCATTGTTTCCTGGAGGCTGTATAAAGGGTGGATAAGTCCTCCGGTATGAGTGCTGATGCCCCTTCGGAAGTTACACATCTGATCATATTACTTACACCCGCATAAATCTGAGCCCCAACATACCTGTTGAATTCCGGTACAACTTCCTGTATCGCTAGTCCCATAGAGGCGATAGAAGCATAAATTTTTACGGAATCAGATGGGTTTTTAGACCCATAAGACAAAAAACACTGCCCGCCCACCCCTCGTTTAAGCGCTTCAATCCCTCTGCCAACAAAAAGACTCAAGCCAGTCACTGTGTAAGGAGGGTCAGTTACGAATACATCGAATGAATTTTTCAATTGCTCAGGAATTCCATGTTTTAAATCCAGGTAATGCGTCTGAATATCGCATCCGATAGAACCACAAGTTTCCTCCACAAATTCCAAAATTCTCTTGTCTACATCAAGTACAACGACTGAGCCGAGTTGTAATCCAAACTCCTTAGCAAAAATAATTGTGGCCAGTGAGGTCAAATCGTCATCACCCAGAAACAATACGTCTTTACCCTCTATCCCATCATGCTCATAGAGATAAGCCGCCCGCATGGCGATTGTTGCAGTCTCAGCATGGGATTGATCAAGAGAGAAATTTGGACCAGGCCTTGAAGATAGCAATATATCTAATTTTTCAACCACGGGATTTAGCCAATCGGGAAAAGGATAGCCAGATTGCAAGCNTGGAATTTGAGTTTCCCGTACNCCNATACTCTCCAATAANNTCAGNCCNTGCTCNGTGAGAACNATGCCACCCTTACGAGATAACAGTTTNCGNTTCTCCAATTCCCTTCTTANNGCAGAAGCNACNGGGACTGNTAAAGAAGTGGATCTGGCAACACTATGNAGCGGCACTGGCTGAAATCTCAAGACNTGTCTCANGAATTCTCTAATTCGACTNGAGCCTTCCAATAAATGAACGGCTTCNGAAACGTCGTTCATAATGCTTATAGCGTNNTTAGGTTCCAAGGCTCTAGGNCGGTCCTACCCTACCAGCATCCNTAATAATGGATTGGACTGCCTCGGCAAANAATATNTCCGAGTCATCCATGGGNTCATATCCAAGAACTTTACGAGCATTTGCGAGTGACCAAAATGAACGAGTATTGTTACTTATCCCATAAACCACTTGCCATGGAATCCCATATTCATTTTCAATATTTTCAACCTCAACGGATTTCTCAAACAATTGAGTTATATCTCGCGGACTTATAAATGCCCCTAAATCTCTCTTAAGGGTGACTGGTTTANCTTTATATTGCTTCGTATCCAAGTTTCTCGGGGCTCCTATTCGCACCATGACAACACCCATTTTACGGCTCGTATCCAAATTTCCGGCTACCAGGTTTTCAGATAATCCATCACCACCCTCTCCCATTCCACCGCAGGCGAATAAAAATCCAAGATGTTCGTAACTGGCTTTGGCCCATCCGTAAAAATTNTCAGATAAAGCTAACNTGTAAGGATCAAGCATCTCAAGGCTNCGACCGTGAATAAGGGCATGTTCATAAAAATCTGACGCNTGGTTTGAACTTGCTATAACCACACGATCTACACCATGGTCATAAGAAGATCGAAGCACGTTATACGCCATCTGTACATTTTGATTNTCATCAAAGAAATGATCTAGNGGTTGTCCANTTCTTCTCTTATAAGCCAAATGTATAACAGCATTAACACCTTCAAAAAAATGTGCATATGCTGATCGGTCTTTGTCAATCAGATCAACCGTACTCACTCCTTCAACTTCTTCTCCATCGCGATTCTTAGTGCTGGTATCCAATAAAACTAATTCATATTTATCTCTGAATCTGGGAAGCATTTGATTCGCTACATAGCCAGCCGCGCCGGTTATCAAAAGTTTTTTCTTTACTGCCATTTCAACATCCTCATAATTTGAAATCTTGTGAAACCAAGTGAATTGTAACCGTAACGAGATAACAGGATCGAGGTCCTATGACGGGTGTTATACTCGCCCTCAATTCTATATTTAGAAACGTAAAAGATCGATAGGAGATGGGACCGTGAGAGTTATTGACACAATATCGGAAATTCTAAAAAAGGAAGGGATTAACTATCTAAGTTGTTTCCCAACCACTTCTATCATAGAAGCTGCCGCCGAGATAGGTATCAGGCCAGTAATATGCCGCCAGGAGCGAGTGGGTGTAGGAATTGCCGATGGATATTCCAGAATTACAAAAGGAACACCTCCGGGTGTTTTCGCCATGCAGTACGGACCAGGAGCGGAAAACGCATATCCCGGAGTGGCAACGGCATTTGCAGACGCTTCCCCAATCCTCTTACTACCACTCGGGCATCCTCGCAGCCGTGACAGGGTATTTCCACATTTCAGCTCAGTAGAAAGCTTTAATTCGGTGACTAAATACGTCGAGCAAATTAATGAAGTCAATACACTGGGGGACACGATGAGAAGGGCCTTTCAAAGGCTCAAAAATGGACGTCCTGGCCCGGTCATGGTAGAAATTCCAGCCGACATAGCTGAGGCTGAATCCTCGGAATTAATCCACCAAAATTACATACCTTCTTCCCGATTTAGATCAGGAGCGGACGAAAGTGACGTGTTAAAAGCGGCGGAATTGTTACTATCTGCCGACTTCCCGGTCATATACGCAGGACAAGGAGTTATTTACGCAGATGCCTGTGATGAACTTGTTGAACTTGCAGAACTAACTAAAATCGCTGTCACGACAACGATGGCTGGCAAAGGAGCAATTGACGAAAGACACGATCTGGCTCTCGGTAGTTCGTCGGTAGTTATGAACGGTGCAGTTCTAAACTACATGCAAAGGGCAGACACCATACTGGCTGTGGGAACCAGCCTGACACAACATGGAATGATCACCACCATACCTGCAGGAAAAAAGATAATACACACTACGAATTTCGCTGAAGATATTGGAAATTACTATTCTCCTGAGTCAGCCCTCCTGGGAGATGCGAAACTGGTACTGCGACAATTAATTGAGGCCTGTGAAGACTTACTGTCCACACGACCCCAAAGAGTCTCTCCGGCCGATGAAATTGCTAACTTGAAATTAGCGTGGAAACAGGAATGGGAAAGTAAGCTATCATCCCGGGAAGTCCCAATGACTCCATACCGCGTAATAAGCGAGTTCATGAAAGTTACAGACCCTAGCCAAACGATTGTGACTCATGATTCTGGAAGCCCTAGGGACCAAATCATGCCGTTCTATGAATCCGGCGGCCCTGGCACATATCTGGGCTGGGGCAAGTCACACGGTCTGGGTACGGGACTAGGATTAAACATAGGAGCAAAATTAGCGTCCCCGGAAAAATTTGTCGTGAATTTTATGGGAGACGCTGCTTTCGGAATGACGGGATTAGACTTTGAGACCGCAGTCCGTAGCAAAATTCCCATTCTTACAGTGGTGTTGAACAATTCCACTATGGCTATTGAAACTGGACACATGGCATCATCACACGAGCTCTTTCAGACCAGAAATCTAGGTGGAGACTATGCAGACTTAGCCAAAAGCCTGGGAGGATGGTCAGAAAAAGTGGAAAACCCCGAAGATATAGCCAACGCCTTCCAAAGAGCTAAAGATGCGACGGAATCTGGAGAAGCCGCGTTATTGGAATTCAAGACATCAGAGGAACAAGCTTTTTCATTCAGAGGGGCCCTCAGATAATATATCTGGCTGAATAATCAATATACATCAATAGCTAATGTAATATTAAAAGCCTGGGTCTCCATATCCTGGGACTTTAATGCAAGATACCCAGTGATCAGTCGAAACCTCTCGTAATTCTGGCATTTCTACCTCACAGTCTGCATCCCCCACAGGACACCTAGTGTGGAAAACACATCCATCAGGCGGAGACAGAGGNCTTGGCACATCACCAGTCAATATTATCCTCTCCCGTTCTGCCTCTAGAATTGGATCTGGGATTGGAATTGCAGATAACAGGGCTCTCGTGTACGGATGCAAAGGGTTGTCGTACAGTTCATTTCTGTCTGCAATCTCGACTATATGGCCAAGATACATAACAGCTATCCGATCGCTGACATGCTTAACAACTGAGAGATCATGCGCTATAAACAAGTAGGTTAAGCCTAGATCATCCTGTAAATCCTCCAGAAGATTTACGATTTGAGCCTGAATAGAAACATCAAGTGCAGATACAGGTTCGTCACAAACGATAAAACTGGGATTTACAGCCAAAGCNCGGGCTATTCCAATTCTTTGCCTCTGCCCACCAGAAAATTCATGTGGATATCTATCAGCCATGTAGGGATTAAGCCCTACAGTAACCAGAAGTTCTGATACTCTGTCCCTGTACTCTCCTTTACCTGATGTCAACTTATGGACCTTCAGAGGCTCTCCTACAATGTCCCCACATGTCATTCTTGGATTGAGAGACCCATAGGGGTCCTGAAAAATGACCTGCATTTCTCTTCTCATGGCCCTCATATCTTTTTTGCTTATATCGGTTAAATCTCTCCCGTTAAATTTGATCTGCCCTGAGGTAGGAGAATACAACTGCAAAATACATCTCCCCGTAGTTGTCTTTCCACATCCGCTCTCACCAACTAGGCCTAGTGTCTCTCCCTTTTTTATCTGAAAACTAACACCATCAACAGCTTTGACATCTGCTACTTTTTTTTGAAATATCACCCCTGATGTAACTGGNAAGTGCATCTTAAGATCGTTGACTTCCACCAGAGGCCCATCGTAGCCGTCACTCACACCTAAATTCTCTTCTGTTACAGAAACCATTTAATTTCTCCGCTTTTTATCAAGCTGATCTTCCCTCTGATATTNTCTAGTAATTAAAAAAGAAATCCTATTTAGATACCCCGGTCGCAGTCGAGAACTCTTCAATCTCGTAGACTCTTGAACACGCCGATTTATGATTATCGTCAACCTCTCTCAAAACAGGCGCTTCTGTGTAACATGAGTCGACTGAAAATCTGCACCTTTCAGCGAAACTACATCCTTCGTTGAGATTTCCTAGGTCTGGAGGAGCACCCTCTATCGCCTCGAGCCTTGTTCTACCTTGATCAGAATCAAGCCTCGGTACGGACCCAAGCAAGGCCAATGTATATGGATGTTTAGGATTGCTGTAAAGTTCGACAGCAGAGGCCGATTCGACGATCTTACCTGCGTACATAACTATTACCCTGTCGGCGTACCTAGCTACTACCCCTAAATTGTGAGTAATTATTATTTGGGCAGTTCCAAGTTCCCTGGAAAGATTCTGCATCAGCTCCAGTATTTGTGCCTGGATGGTTACGTCCAAAGCTGTCGTAGGTTCATCAGCTATGATGAGCTTAGGATTACAGCTAAGAGCGATAGCAATCATCACCCTTTGTCTCATTCCACCACTCAGCTGGTGAGGGTAGTCACTGAGTCTCCTATGAGAATCAGGAATTCCGACCATTGACAGAAGTTCGCCAGCCTTTTCTATGGCGCCATCCTTTGACATATTTTGGTGTAATTCCAGAGTTTCCGTAAGCTGCCTTCCAATGGTAAGNACGGGATTCAGAGAAGTCATAGGCTCTTGGAAAATCATGGCAATGTCATTGCCCCTAACNTTTCTGATCTCATTCTCATCCATCTGAACAAGATCTTTTCCCTCAAAGATAACCTCCCCACTAACTATTCTCCCGGGCGGGCTGGCAATGAGTCTCATAATGGACATTGCGCTTACGCTTTTTCCACTTCCACTCTCTCCAACGACACCGACAACCTCACCTTCCNCAATTTCAAAAGATATTCCGTCAACCGCCTTAACAACGGTGTCAGGCATAAAGAAATAGGTTTTAAGGTCCCTCACTTCTAACAAAGATGACATCTAACTCTCCAAGATTGTCTGGTAAATATGTGTTATCACTCGAAAAATGTGGAGTAAAAACAGGCTAATTCAAGCCTTTACAATTTAATGTCCGCGACAACAATACATTGTTGACCAATTAAAATCATTAACCTAAAAACCACTTTAATCAATTACTCCTGCGGATAGTGGCCCATAAAATAGAAATTAGTTATCGAACTTATAGGCACTTAGATTACTATAATCAATACCAACTATTTGAAATGTAAAATAATAAATAAACCCTAATTTANCTATATAATAATAGTTTTTTATGCTTTAAACTAAGACTTAGACTTAAATAAAAATTTATGTTACCCTCGCCCAATATTGGAACCGTTGTATAGTAAAAATGTTGGGTTATTGTAAAGTGCACCGAGCCGAGATATTGGCCGTTGACGCTACTGCACCTCAAAGTTTAGGAGAATAAATTATGAATCTAGGTCGTTTGTTACTAGGGGCAATTGCTTTGCTCGCACTATCAGCTGTCATCGCTTGCGGTGGAACGGAAATTAGGGAAGTTGAAGTGGTGAAGATAGTCGAGAAGGAAGTCCCAATTGAAGTAATCAAAGAAATTGAAGTTGAAAAAGTAGTAAAGCAAGTCGAAACTGTCCTTGTGACTGAAACTATTATCGAAGAAGTCGAAGTTGAAGTAGCAGGCGAAACAGTTACCAAAATTGTCGAAAAAGAAGTGGTGAAAGAGGTCATCGTAGCTGTTGCCACGCCCGTGGTTATCCATATGGATGCATCCCTCCAGGGACACATGATGAAGTCCTCAGATGATAATCCCAAGCGCGGTGGTGTAGTCAGAACGGCAGGCCCTGTCGAAATGGCTCACTGGGATCTTGGCCAGGGAGCCCCTGCATACACCGGCATAACAAACGTTTATAACAACCTTACATACAGAAACTTGGAAAAAGGACTGAGAGGCGTAGTCCCCGACCTGGCTACTGGATGGTCAACTAGTGCGGACGGTCTCACTTACACCTTCACTTTGAGGGAAAATGCAAAGTGGCATGATGGTGTCGGATTTAGTGGTGTCGACGTAATGGCGACATTTGACCGTATTTTGAATCCCACAGAAGGTGTAAACACTGCCCAGTTGCAGCAGAGCTTTGAAGCAGTAGAAGATATAAAACTTGTAGATTTGTATACCGTAGAGTTCACCCTGAAAAGGCCGACTCCCTGGTTCATTGAGGTTCTGGGCGCTGCCCCACACTTTGGTTATCCAGTCATATATCCAAAGCATTTCCTTGACCTTCACGACCAGAATGTGAGGGAAAATATTCCTCCAGGAACAGGAGCTTTCAAGTACAAGGATCGACTCCCCGGTGAATATCTGGAAATGGAAGCTAACGTTGACTACTGGAATCCCGACCTTCCATATGTAGATGGTATTAAGGCCATGCATATACCGGTCTGGGCCAACCGTGGAGCGGCGGTACTGACAAGCATCGTAGATTTCACATGGAACGGAAACCAGGAAACCTGGGGATTGGCCATGGAGGAACCTGACAAGTTCCATGGGAGCAATCCTCCCATCAACGGAGTTAGCCCACTTTGGATAAATAACGAAAAAGCACCTTTTGATGATCCCCGTGTTCGACGAGCAATACAGTGCGGAATCGACAAGGACTATGCAAGAGGTGTTGCAGGATCCATTGCTCTACCAAACTATCAAGCCCGATGGCTGAGCCAGGCAAACCCGTATGCTCAGTCTGATGCTGAGATCATTCAGGAAGAGTGCTGGAGAACGGATGAGGCCGGAAGAGCGGCCGATATAAAGATAGCCAAAGATCTGCTCGCTGACGCTGGATATGCGGATGGATTTCACATAGAGGCAGTTGGAAACAACACCCCTGCCGGTGGTGAGGTCTATGGAGTAGCGATGCTACAGCAGATGGAAGAAATATTAGGAATAACCTCGGATATTGAAATAATTGAGAGAGGTGTAGAGGGTGAAGCGCTCGTAGATGGTCAGTGGCACATCATTTTCGCCACAGGCATAGGGTCTGACGTACCAGACCCGACGGCGCAGTGGAACAAGATTTACAGATGTGATTCACCTTCAAACTACTACCGTTACTGCAACCCCGAGTTTGATAAGCAGATAATTGACAGACTCCTGGTCGAGTTTGACCCAGCAGTCCGGGCCCAGATCTTTGAGCAGGCAGCGGACATGCTTGATGCCAATCCTCCTGGAATTATGATCAGTGGCGGCAGTGGACTGCCAATGGGTCACGTAGGAGTGAAGGGTATTTCTATCGATAACCTCGGTGGATACCCGTGGGGCAGATACGAAACTGTGTGGCTGGATAGATAAAAAGCAACAAGTGATAACGCGAACAAACGTCTCTTTGGCAAAGTCAGGGGGACGTGTGTTCGCAGAATGTTACAGACTCACGAGTCCCCTGATTTTGGATTAGTATCCGGGGGACTCGTAATATTTCAAGGCTGAATAGTTCAATCATCCACATATTGGTAAATTAATGGGAAAATATTTTTTAAGAAGATTGCTACTCGCAATTCCCACCATATTTGGCGTGACAGTTCTAATTTTCCTTGCCATGAGGGTCATCCCGGGTGATCCATTAAGAAGCATTATCGGTGAGGGACAGATTTATGTCCTCAGTGACAAAGAACTCGCAGAGGTAAAGGCCAGTCTTGGTTACGATAAACCTCTGGTAATCCAGTACCTCGCGTGGATGCAGGATGTAGCCAAAGGAAATCTGGGATACTCTTTCTGGCAAAAAGATAAATCAATTGCAGACATGGTTGTCAGGCGAGGGCCCATAACTTTACAGATTTCTATAATGGCCCTGCTAGTCGCGTGGGCAATCGGATTGCCAGCAGGCATAATTTCAGCCGTCAAACGTAACAGCATTGCAGACTATTCCATTCGTGGGTTTGTCACATTGCTTATGGCAATACCAAACTTTTGGCTGGGGTTGGCAATAATACTGTTCTGCGTCATGTTCTTTAGGTGGAGGCCGCCAATGGAGTTGGCCACGCTATGGGGAAGTCCCTGGCAAAACCTGCAAATGACTATAGGTCCAGCAATAGTGATGGGCTTTTCATTTGGTGCGATTATTGCCAGAATGGTCCGTTCAAGCATGCTGGAGATACTGAGAGATGATTATGTCAGAACAGCAAACGCTAAAGGGCTGGCTAATTCCACGGTAATTTTCAGGCATGCGTTGAGAAACGCACTACTCCCCACCATCACAATTTCTGGTCTTTATTTAGGTGCAACCCTTGGTGGAGCAGTTGCTGTGGAAAGGGCGTTTTCTGTACCTGGATTAGGGCTCAGCCTGATCTATGCCGTTCAGGCACGTGACTGGACTGTTATACAAAGCCTGGTTTTACTTTTTGCTGTTGCCTACATAATTATCAATCTCATAGTCGACTACATTTATGCATTCATCGACCCAAGAATACGATATGAATAAACATTCAAAGCACCAGATAGTACAGACATGTTAGGATCCGATACCTCAGAAGAGTCTGCACAAAAAGTAGATCGCCTGATCGCTGCCTGTAAGTCTTGGGCATCTTCTTTCTGGGGATTTATGCGTTCATCTCCAATTGGGGCATTTGGAGTAGTTCTTCTTATTTTCATAGGTATAGTGGGGCTGGTACCTGGTCTTTTTGCTCCGTATGATCCAGACAAGATTTTTTTTGACAGTTTAAAAACTCCACCCGACTCAGAACACTGGGCAGGGACTGACTTTTTGGCAAGAGATAGCCTCAGTCGCATATTTTATGGGGCAAGGGTCACTCTGATTGTTGCAATTATTTCCATCTTCATCGGAGATGTTCTGGGATTTATCTGGGGGGTCGCCACAGGATATTTAGGAAAGCGATTCGACCTGATTTCCCAGCGTATTTTGGATATGTTCATCGCATTTCCAACGATCATTCTTGCCTTATTGATATTAGCGGCACTCGGAGCGGGACTTTTTACCATAATAGCTGCAATTGCTCTTATTCGAATACCTGGAACGGCCAGGGTTATACGGTCCGTTGCTCTTTCAGTGAAAGAGAGTCAGTTTGTGGAAGCTGCATCAGCGATTGGTGCCTCTGAATTTCGAGTCATGTTTCGACACGTCGCGCCCCAGTGTTTCGCACCACTGCTTATTGTGGCTAGCGCCGGACTTGGCTCTGCTATATTCACTGAAGCGGCTCTTAGTTTTTTGGGAATGGGGGTACCGCCACCGACTCCAACGTGGGGAAATATGCTAGGAGGTGTCCTCAATGAGCTTTTCCAACCACCCTGGTGGCTGGTGATATTCCCTGGAGTTGCAATAACATTAACCGTGCTGGCTTTTAATCTATTTGGGGATGCTTTAAGAGATTACCTCGACCCCAGGTTAAGAGGACGTCTTGACGAACGATAAAATCGTTCGCATCATACTTACACTTTAACGCTCGAATAAAGCGCCTATCCATGGATTATTGCGATCGGAATCAAATAAGTATCGAACCGATAAAGGTCTCACTTTAGCGATTTAATAATCCCGCTCTTATCTACAACCACCAGTTGATTATGGCCTAAAGCCGGTGGAGCCCCAAGGCTGAACCCCGATTCAACATTGTGAGTCGGAAACCCAGAGCTTTTATTTAAAAAATATAACTTACCTGACTTAGTGGCCACCAATAAGCTTCCTTGTCCTACCAAATGGGCTGAAATAGGAAAAGAATCTAGGAATGTTTTCCATATAAATTCCCCATCGTCTATGCCAAGAGCAACAATTTGTCCTCCTGAATCTAATGATTTAGAGTCTTTGATCCCCACATAAACGAAATTCTTATCTGCCGTGAACGGATTCGGCTCAACTCCTTTCAAGCTACTGTTGTGCCACAAATAGCCTCTGGGACTGCTCGGGGTTGGTGCCATGCCCCAGAGCCAAAGTCTTGCCCACCATGAACGTATTATCTTTTCAAAAGGAAGATCCACTGATCGCATATCTATGGCAATGATATGAGTATTTCCTCCGCCGACTATCAATCTGTTTCCGCTGGCTAGTAACTTATCTGAAGTAGGAAACCAAATCGGATATTCTAATTTAGGTTTCCCGTTGGCCGTATCTAAGAGTCTCACTGCTCCATCGAATCCTATAAAAGCAAGAACCTCCTCAGATAATTCCAAATGGCTACTGACATCCCTTGGAACTTTTTGAGTCCACCTCACCTCACCTGTAGCAGCATCAAGAGCGTATATTCTCACCGAGGCCAAGTATAGAATTCCGTCTTCGATAATGGGTGGGCCGTACATGAAAGATTCGGCCTGGAACGACCACAGCAGCTTGCCATTGTGTCGATCTAGTGCTTGTACTAATCCCGAACGAAGACTAATGAAAATTATTTCATCAGCTACCACTGGAGAAAAATCTGAAACACCCGTCAGCGCACGATCCCACAAAAGTGATCCGTCAAATGCATCCAGGGCTTTAATACGACTTTGCCTACTAGTCCTTCCGACCACAATATAAATTGCGTCGTTAACCAGGGTTGGAGATGAAATTATCTGTCCGTTACTGATAACAGAAGTCCATTTTTCGTCACCTATGGGGAGTTCTGTGAATTCACCAGTTTCATGGTAAGAAGATATTTCACTAGATGGAGCTTTCGAGGGAAGTGAAATATCATAATAAGTCCATGCACTGTAGAAGGTGACCGCAGCAATCGCCAAACCAAAAAATATAAGGTAACCAATAAGGGATTTAAACGGGTTGGTCTTCCTGAAACCTGTCGACATTACCCACGATCTGGCTATTAGTCGAGATGAAAAAGCATTGGTGAGATAGTAATTGTGTGACTCTGGTTTTTGGGGCATATCAGTTAACGAAATCGTTTAGTTAATTTACCAGTAAATAATATCCAATGATTTGACCTTAGAAACCATTCGCAAAAAATTATTAGATCCCAACGTAACGTTACTGCATTTATGGTGGTTTTGGTAAGGATATGCGATATTCAATTCGAATCAAAATTCGTAAGGGGATGAACCCAATTTCATAGATATCCCTTTATTCTGTCAATAAAGAGCAAACTTACGAATTGATCGGACCTATTATTTTGCCCTCTTCCAAGGCACCAAGAGCTTCAACTATCAGGTCAGCAGCATAATCCAAACTTACTTCACTCGTGTTAAGAGTTAGGTGATACAGGTCAGGCCTATCGGGATCTTCAAGCTCAAAGAATTTCCTGAAATAGTAAGCTCTTGCCTGATCTCGATTCTCGATAAGTGACAGGGCCGTATCGTGATCCAGGCCTTCACGACTCATCAGATTGGATATTCTGTCTTCGACATGGGCTACAATTCCAACCCGCAAAACGTTCGGCATATCATTCAGAATCACATGACCTCCGCGACCCACAAAAACCACGTTGCCTTCCTCCGCCATATCCCTCATGGTGTTATGTATTGCCTCGATATACTCATCATCCTCAAGCTCGTGTCCACGGGTTATAGTGGGCTGAGGCATATCCTCATATTCCTCAGTGAGAAATGCCGCTACTCCAGGCCCGAAATATGGATCGCCCCCTGCACCCGTTACAGAGGACCTCTCTAAAATTCTCTGAATGACCCTAAACCAGCGCTCACTACGAGTCGGAGGTCGTTCTTCCCTCTGATGCAGAGCCTCAACGGTGGCACCCAACTCCCTCGCAACCTGAGATAGGAATATCCTATCCACATAGTCAGCTCCCAATTTCTCTGCTACTAGGGGCCCGACTATCCTGGCCCCTCCCCCTGACATACCCCCAAGAGTTATTACAGACATCTTAGCCATCCTTGCTCGACACTACATTGCGGAATTTTCCCAAAACCAGCAGTCTAACTTTTAAGAAATCAGTCGAGCTCTAATAAGGTGTTTTCTATAACTCTATGCTTGCAAAGCGTCATTAATATGTCAAACTGAACTTCTACAAAATTAGTACTTGATTAGAGAATTGATATTAATATCTGGAAACCAATCTTCATTTCTGATATCAACTAAATCAATCAAAGTCACTACCCCTACAACCTTTGCATTCAAACCTCCCACAAGTTCGACGCACGCTTTTACTGTCCCACCAGTGGCTATTAGGTCATCAACTATTAAAACTCTGGTTCCAGGGGTCAAAGCATCCGTGTGGATCTCCAGGCTATCCCCTCCATATTCAAGTTCGTAAGACACAGAAACTGTTTGATACGGAAGCTTTCCTTTTTTCCTAACAGGCACAAACGGCAAACCCAAATTCATTGAGATCGGTATCGCAAACATAAATCCTCGTGACTCAATTCCCACGATTACATCTGGTTTTAAATCCTTGGCAATTCCAGTCATTTTAGAAATAGCGTATTCAAAAGCATCCGGATTCGAGAGTAATGGAGTTATATCCCGGTACAAGATACCTTCTCGGGGAAAATCTGGAATCTTTCGTATATGTTCGCACAGGTTCATAGTTTGAGTTTACATCACTTATTTTGAGGAATAACCGAGAGAGTCCATATGACTAAGTTTGCAAAGTCCCTTTTCAACAGAGAGTTTGATTCGAAAATGGAAGAGTTGTTATTTATACGACAGATGAGCGTTAGTTCCCGATCTGATGCCTATCAGCCTGAATGGATTCCTGAACTGATTGAATATTTCCTTTGCCACGATCAAAATGAAGAATGTATACCCAACAGACTGAGGGACTTATTCCGAAATTAATGCCCTCCGAACAAAAAATATAGCGAACTTATACCTCAAAACTAATTGAAGCGGATGGGCCCCCCTGTTTGAATTTGTAGAGACAAACCAACCACTACGACAATATTTAATAAAGGATCTCTACAAGATGATCACAGAAGAGAGAAGAACAATCCTAGATGAAGAGACTGTCTCAGACTATATCTCCACGTGCCAGTCTACAATCTGGCCTTCGATCAGAGCCTCTGGGGGAAGCGTGCTGTGCATGCTAAACGGAATGATAGGAAGCCCAGCTTCCCATATGCTTCAGATGACTAGCTATGAAAACACTGAATCATGGCAGACTGGCCAAGGGGCCTGGACAACGGACAGGGAATCTCTTGTGAAAGAAGAAACCGTACGCATACTTAGGCCTGTATCTTCCAGGCCCAAAAAAACCGTTCCTCCTGAAGACAGGAGGGCAGTTTACGGATATAGACGGTTCTTTATTTCACCAACAGATCTTTCAGAATTTGTAACCTGTTCAGAAGAGGGAATATGGCCAAGAATAGAAAGCATGGGAGCCTGTATACTCGGTCTATGGACGACGACAGCTTCAACTTCACCACTAGAAGTAATTCTCCTATCGGGCTATGACAATCCAACTCACTGGGACGAAACCAGGTTCTACAACGCCAAGGAAAAAGTTGCCGATACACTCTGGGATCGAGAAGAAGAATTGCGAAAACGTAGAGTCGATATAACTCAAAAGACATGGGTCGAGCTGATGAGATCAATTGATTTTTAGTGAATAAAGTTTATAAAGACCACTGCTAAACCAAAAGGGGCAAAACGAGCATGATAGGCGTACTTACACATCACTGGGCTAAAGAAGAGTTATTTGAGCAAGCTAGAACCCTTCTAGATGGTAACGGCACCGCTCAGAGTAAGGCTCCAGGTTTCGTGAGCAGAACTACGTTGATACCTCGAGGTGATTCTCATCAAATTAGTTCAATAGTGATATGGGACGACGACGAAATTTATGACAAATGGAAAGTCAGCCCTGAGAGAGCCGCAGCTATGAATGGCGCAGACGAACTGTGGTCGAAGCCACCTTTGTCAGAGAGGTTCGACATACCGTAAGGATACGACTTCCAAAATAAACACCTTTTATGACTTAGTCATCAACCGCACCAAATACCACACATGCATTCTGTCCCCCGAAACCAAAATTGTTAGAGAGAGCTGACTTTACATCGACCCTTCTCGCCTTATTAGGTACGAAATCTAGATCACAGCTATCGTCAGGATTAGTGAGATTGATTGTGGGATGAATTATTCCCGTTTCTATCGTCTTTATTACGGCGACGGCCTCTATAGCTCCAGCACCTCCAAGTGCATGACCTGTCATTGATTTCGTAGAACTTATGGGAACTGAATAAGCAGCTTCACCAAATGCTTTCTTGATGGCCTTGGTCTCTGATGCATCATTCAGAGGAGTTGATGTACCGTGTGCATTTATGTAATCAATATCGCTCGGGACAAGATCTGCGTTTTGCAGAGCAAAT
This sequence comes from Chloroflexota bacterium, assembly GCA_002696685.1. The sequence goes on from NZSI01000030.1 coordinate 44,912, forward strand.
CTAATAGCCCTTGCCGCACCTTCTCCATTTTTATCCGGTTGAACAGCATGAAACGCATCTGAGGATACCCCATATCCTAAAATCTCTGCTATTACATTGGCTCCCCTGTTGATCGCATGTTCCATGCTCTCCAATACCAGCACACCAGCGCCCTCGGCAGGTACAAATCCATCCCTCTCTGCATCAAAAGGTCTACTGGCCTGAGCGGGGTCTCCCTGATAACGACTAAGAGCTCTGATAACGTGAAAACCACCTAATCCTAGACGGCTTATCCCCGCTTCACATCCCCCTCCCAAAACAACGTCAGCAGCACCTCTTCTTATAACCTCCGCAGCCTCTCCTATAGCCTGATTACCTGCAGCACAGGCTGTAATAACAGTGTTTGTGTACCCTTGCAACCCAAATATCCTACTTATTTGAGCAGCCGCCATGTTGGGAAGAATCATAGGGACAAAAAATGGACTCATGCGCATACCACCCTTACCAAATAGAGTCCCGGCGTTTTCTTCTGTAGTGGGAAACCCTCCGTTTCCGTTTCCCATAACAACACCCAGACGCTCCCCATTTTCTTGGGACAAATTCAATCCAGAATTTTCTATGGCAGTGGCCGCGGCGGCGACTGCCATTTGTGAAAACCGAGCCATCCTTCTGGTTTCTTTCAAATTGGCATATTGAGAAGCATCAAAGTCTTTGACTTCTCCAGCGATATCGTTAGGGAATTCGCTGGCATCACATAAAGTGATTTTGCCTATACCTGACATACCTGCTACAAGATTGTCCCAATACTCTGCCACGGTTTGTCCAGTGGGAGCCATAACTCCCATACCTGTCACAACAACCCTTGTTCGCTCCGCAGTCATCCTATATACCTCGTTTCTTTTTATACTGAAATCTTTACGTCTTACCTTCTATCCCTGTCGGAATGTTTGGATAAAGCTCAGGTACTATATTTTCTTTCCATTCAATGACTTCCGCCGCCACAGAAATTGAACCAGTAGCTAATACTAAATCATCAATCCCGGCCACTGACAAGGCCAATCCAATTCCCTCTCTCACACTTAAAAGTGATTCTGAATGCTGAACAAGCCCAATACCTAATTTTTTTGCCTGTTCCTCAAGGAAGTCAGAAGGAGAAGACCTAGGATGCCTTGACGTCACAGGCACTATTAAGGATGCTAACGACTCAAACTGTCCCAACACACCTAGAGAATCGTGTCCCGATAACACTCCAAACACGAGTATAACTCTATTTATTTTCAGTAACTCTGATCTTTTCATTTCTTTAATTGTTTTAACTACGGATAACGCTGAGTGAGTATTGTGTGCCCCATCAACCATGATAATAGGGCCGTCATCCTGTAAAACCTGCAGTCGACCAGGCCAATGTACCGCTTCCAGTCCATCCTTGATGTCAGAAGTTGAGAGTTCAAATCCAAGCAAATTTAGTGTTTCAGAAACAGCTATAGCCGTAGCAGCATTTTCCGCCTGATGGGCCCCCAGTAGCGGTAATTTAAATGCATATTCATCAATATTCCCACTAACCACAACATTCTGGGTATAAATATCGTTAGGCTCAGCACTAAGTTCATAAGCTGATCCAACATCTAGTACATTGGCAGAGTGCTGGCTAGCCACCTCAGCTATCACAGAATAGGCTTGGTCTCCGTAAGGCTGAGGCGCAACAACCACGGGTGTATCTCGTTTTATTATCCCCGATTTCTCTTTTGCTATGAGTTCAATGGTGTCACCAAGTATCTTAGTGTGATCCAAACTAATAGAGGTGATAACGGAAACCTCCGGAGACAATATGTTTGTGGCATCCAGCCTCCCTCCAAGTCCAGTTTCTATCACTTGGATATTGGCCTGTTTGGTGGCGTAGTAGTAAAAAGCGGCCATAACCATAAACTCAAACCATGTCACACCGCCGTGCTTACCCTCAACTGAAGTCTGTTTTACAAAGGGCCATAGGTCAGATACCAATTTTGCGAAGGCATCTTTGGGTATAGATCTCATACAAAACTTTATTCGCTCTCTGAGAGAGTGAAGATGAGGAGATGTAGCAAGTCCAACATTTTTACCAGATGCATCAATGATTGACGCTACCATCGCAGATGTGCTGCCTTTACCTTTAGTGCCCGCTATGTGCACCGAAGGAACCGAATTTTGTGGATCACCTAGTAAACCAGCTAGGAAAATCATGCGGTCTAGGTGAAAATCAGAATGATTGGGACTATGAGTGGCCCTCTCAAAATCTGCGAGACTCATACAAAGATCGACAGCCTCAGTATATGAAAGAGAATTAAATGTTGAAAAATTTTGAGACATTTGAGTCGTCGAAGTTTATTTGGATTCACCTGCATCTATGGAAATTCTTAGCACCCAAACCGGGCCAGGTTATAAAGCTTACTTGGCCAACAATCCAAATTTTGAACCCATTCAGCTTGAGGCCATAATCCGTTGTGACTCAGCGATATTAATTACGCCATCACCGTTCCCATTGACATGCCCATTCTGACTCGCTCCCGGTAACAGTCCATTTATCCTAGCTATCAGAGAGGCGATTTTGCCAATAGTATCTTCACTTATATCGTATTTTAATTTGTCGAAATTTTCGAGAAGATATGATGCAGGGCGGTATCTATCAAAATTTCCTCCTGCGATTTGAGCCGAATTAAAATGCGATTTGATTCTCTCGACTATTCGTGGATTGCTTTCGGATATTGCCTTCATAGTGAGAGGGTCTTCAAGTTCGTCATGGTAAGCAAGATTAACCAACTTTAAATAAAAGTTAGGTTCAAAGAGATCCTCAATATCTGCGTCACGCACTCTCGTAACCTCGACCCATTTAACCGCATTTTCTTCAGAGGTTTCATTAGATCTATTGATACGCTCTACTCTTTCCTTGTTTGTTGGCGTAATGTCCATCATGACCGCAACACTCACATAGTTTTCCCCAAGCAAAGAAACAAATGTGGGTAAGTTTTCAGCACTTCCTACTGGAACAACAACCCATCTGGGATCTATACGATCGGCACCACTAGAAGCAGAGAGATCCCCCAAGGTTTGCAGATAAATCAAATCAGATGCCGAATTCACCATTAGGCAATGCGGGGCTAAAAACAATGTCTGAGCCATCTGCCAACCAAGAGCCATCTGGAGAGGGAAAACAGTCTCATGATCGTTTCCTACTGCATCGTCACTCACCACGGTTCCTATTCCGTCCATGTCTTGTACAGTTCTGACCCTATTCAATTTCTCCAGATCTACCATGAATGGTGAATGGGTCGTGTATATCACCTGGCACTGAGGAGCAAGTCTCTCGTCCATAAATCGCAAGAAATCTTTTTGCGCCATTGCGTGGAGGGCCGTTCCAGGCTCGTCTAACAAAATTACTAAATCGCCCGCTTCCGTTTCCTCCAAGTGTGAAAAATAGGACAAGAAAGAAAAGAACCAGACAAATCCCTTTGATCTATCATCAAACGAGACAGTGACTCTATGTCGAGCGTTTTCGATACGAACATGAAGAATCTTTCCTTCATTCATGGGCGCTGGATCACGGGGATCAGCTTGAGATAGATCGAACTGCACTTTTAATTGGCGATTCTGACGCCAATATTCAAAAATCTCATCAGTAATGGTTATCGAGGCCGACTCCAATTCTACTTTTACGTCCTCATATCCCAGGTCTTCTTCTAATTCCTCTAAACTAACCCCGGAAAGTGTCAAAAGAGACATAAATGTTCGGTCAGCGTCGTCGAAGGGACCGCCTTCCGCTGTTCTTTTCTTCAGATCAGAAATGGATATTTTGCCACGCATGGTGCTGTAGTTATCAAAATATACAAATTTTGGAAGCCACCTTTCGAGAAAGTCATCGGCAATCTTTTTTGCAACAGGTGACAATATCTCAGATTCTGTATTAGCAGGTATAGCGCCGATTACGGATACTGGAGCTGGGGAGAAAGAGGAAGTGAAAGTTCTATCAATTGCTGGTACTGACTCTGATACATCCACCTCCCATATTCGCTCATTCTTGTAATTCTTTCCCACTATTACCTTGTTTGAGGCTAAAACTCCCTCACCGAAATTAGCTTCTATTTCGGATACTTCTTTCTGGGATAGCTCAAATTCTGCCTTTGCAACAGTACAAGGATTTTCTTCATGAATTTTTTTGTATTTTATGTACCCCTTCCTGGGAAAATCCCGGATTACGAATTTATCGTCTTCCCCAGCAATGGAATTTATCTTCCTAATAGCTTGTAGAAATGCAGTTTTACCCGACTCATTTTTACCAACAAGAGCGGTTACATCCTCTAAATTTACCCACGAAGAGTCGTCAATACTTCTGTAATTTATCACCCTAGCCCGCGTGATTTTCATAGGTCCTCCGTATGTAACATGCTTACCAATAAAATGTGGTAAGAACACATGAGCGTGCGGTCGAGTGAACCGAAACCTTTTCAAGACTGCCCATCGAGACCCTAATAGGTATCGTGTCAATTCAAACCGCCCCACCAAGCAAACCAAACCAGCAGCGCGGGTGCAAGGGATTTCTAGTGCTAAGTTTGACCAATCAGAAATAATGCGACGCTACGCGTCTATCCATTTCTGTCGAAAAGATCGTGCAGAAACAAAAAAACCGCCAGATCAGTGACCTATAAAAGGCTATAGCCACTACCTGGTCGATCAGAATCAACTCCAGTACCACGAGGATTATCAAGCAACCCAAATTCAGCAAGAATTTGCTGACTGTACGTAACCCTTCCTGTGACCTTGTCTATTGGCTCGGTAGCTAGCAACAAGGCAGCCTTCGCCATTAATTCGGGATGTTCTCCCCGAGGATCATCCATACCAGTAACAAGGTTATGAAACAAGGTTCCTGGAGTAGGCACCACTTGGGATGGAGAAACACAATTAACAACAACGCCTTCCGAGTAAACTTCCTGCGCTAGACCCTGTGTGAAACGCTCTAGCGCCGCCTTCTCCGCGCCGTAACATGTACCTCCGGAATTCGAGGGACCCTCTGGATATGGTCCTTTTCCGGGTCCTATTGCCGCACCTGAAGAAATATTTACAATGCTTCCAGATTTATTTTTTAACATGTCAACAAGAGCAAGTTGGCTAAGAATAAATGGGGCATGAAAATTGACCTCCCAAGACCGTTTCCAGCGCCTTATTACATAGTCTTTCACAGGAACAAAATAGGTCAAGGCGGCATTGTTCACCAGGATATCAACATCGCCGTAAACATCATGAGTCTCATCGAAAAGTCTCACACAATCTTCTTCCAGGGATATATTAACTGTGGAGGCAGTTGCTTCTCCCCCGTCCTCTCTAATATCGGATACTGTTTTTTCCAAAGAGCCCTCAAGAGGATGATCGCCTTCTCGCAAAGTGCGTGCAGCGCAAATTACATTTCCTCCTTCAGCCGCAAACAACCGAGCAATATCTGCTCCTATTCCTCTACTAGCCCCAGTTACAATGACGTTCTTTCCGTCTATTTTTCCCATTGGTTCGCTCCTACTTTTATTTATAGCTAATACTAATTATCAAAATAGACCTTAACAAATAATCTGAATAGGGCCGAAATACCAACATGATATTGACCCTTCAAACAAAGCCTACTTATAATCGGCATGGATAGCTCTATCACTTTAAAAAATTGTTGTCCGGAGTCACTGGTTATCAAGTAGTCAGTGTCCAGAAATTGGGTTAACAATATGACACTACAGCCAGTAATTCTCGCCGGTGGACCTGGAACTAGGCTTTGGCCGCTGTCCAAAGAGAATTATTCAAAGCCTTTTCTGGCAATTAATGGGAAAAACTCCTTAATTCAGGAGACTGCTATCCGACTGAAAGGACTTAGTGAACAACCAGCAATAGTGGTCTGTGCTGAGTCAAACAGATTCCTAGTGAAAGACCAACTAGAAGAAATTAATCATCGACCCGATTCAATAATACTGGAGCCTACAGGTAAAAATACCGCCCCCGCATTGACAATAGCCGCGATTCAGGCAGTTAAAGCAAACGCCGATGCAGTACTACTCTCGTTGCATTCAGACCACATAATCAAAGAGGTGGACTCCTTTCAGAACTCTCTCCGATCCGCGGTGCCCGCTGCGGAGTCAGGAGGAATAGTAACATTTGGAATTGTTCCCTCTACTCCAAGTTCCGGGTTCGGCTATTTGCGAAAAGGTAAGCTAAAAAATGGAATAGGAGAACTTTTAGATTTCATAGAAAAACCCGATGAAAAAACAGCGCTAGACTTCTTAAATTCAGAGCAATACCTTTGGAACAGTGGCATATTGATGTTGAAGGCATCCCTATGGTTGGACCAAGTACAAAAACATGCCCCTGAGATTTACGAAACCTGCACTTCAGCAATGGATTTGAGCACAAAAGACGATTTATTTATAAGACCAGATTCTGAGATCTTTGGGACTTGTCCCAGTGATGCAATAGATTATGCGATTATGGAAAAAGTTGTTGGGGATGAAAAAAAACCAAGTTGCTGGGTATCAGAAATAAACGCTGGGTGGTCCGATATGGGTTCGTGGAATTCGTTTTGGGAAGATGGAATGCCTGATAACCAAGGTAACGTCACTTCGGGAGATGTATTCCTACGATCAGTAAACGACTCACTTATATTGTCCACTCATAGGACCGTAGGTGTTTTGGGTCTGGAGCAGGCCGTTGTAGTGGAAACGGCAGATTCAGTTTTGGTAACCACGATGGAGCACGAGCAGGCGGTCAAAGATTTAGTCACAGATATAAATTCCAAGGATAGACTTAGTACCGATCACCACATAAAGATCCACAGACCATGGGGAACGTATGAAATATTAGATGAGGGAATGGGATTTCAAGTGAAACGACTGACAGTTAGGGCTGGAGAATCTCTGTCCTTGCAGGTGCACAAATATAGAGCAGAACACTGGGTTGTGGTTAAAGGCGAGGCTTTTGTAACAAAAGGCGAAAACACATTAACACTAGAGGAAAATGAGTCTACTTTCATATCCCAAGGAGAAAAACATAGACTTGAAAACAAAACTGACTCCAACTTGGAGATTATTGAAGTTCAGTCTGGCTCATACTTTGGGGAAGACGATATAGTTAGGATCGAAGATAAATACAGTCGAGCGGATTAGCCGGTATAGACCGTTATGGAAAGTGACGAGTTTACATAGTAGGATGTCCGCCGAACCTGGAGACTGAGTGACAAATGCGTGAACTACCTCTGGTTTTTCCTTTAGCTTTGATGGCTATTGTTGCTACCTTGGTATTTTATAGCGTGTATGCAATGGCTGACACAGCTGACAAGCACCGAACAGCAGATACCAAACTTGACTGGCATCAGAATACTGCATTGTTAATTTGCCCATTTCACTAAAGAGCAACACAGGAGTAAATATAAATATGGAAAGCCTCGAGGGACAAGTAGCAATAGTGACCGGCTCAGCTACAGGAATCGGATACGGCATAGCAAAAAGACTCTCAGAAGAGGGCGCCAATATTGTGATGGTCGATTTTGACCCTGAAATGGCTGAACAGTCGAGTAGTGAGATGGCGGCCAGAGGAATAGGAGTTGAGGTGTCTATAGGGGATGTTGCTGAACCCCAAACAGCACAAGATGCTGTCAGGAAAGCCATAGACAAATGGGGAAAGATAGACATATTGGTAAATAATGCCGGTATAGGAGGTGCTAATGGCAATATATGGGAACTGGATGTGGAAGAGCTAGACAGAGTGTATAGAACGAACTTCAGAGGAGTATTTTCTTTTTGCCATGAAGTTATCCCTCATATGATTGAAAAAGATTATGGCCGAGTAGTTAACATCGCTTCAATTGCAGGAAAAGAGGGAAACCCTCGAATGGTCCCTTACTCCGCCACTAAAGCAGCTGTGATTGGTCTTACCAAGTCAGTGGGCAAAGAGCTGGCCGGAACCGGAGTACTAGTAAACTGTGTAACTCCAGCAGTAGTACAAACCAGAATTTTAGACGAGTTCACCCCTGAACAAGTTCAATATATGGTTGACAAGATACCGGTGGGAAGAACTGGAGAAATAAGTGAAATAGCAGCCCTTGTTGCATGGTTATCGTCCCCAGAGTGTTCATTTAGTACAGGTGCGGTATTTGACATCAGTGGTGGCAGAGCGACCTACTGATGAGACTGAAACCGTTCAACGAGGATACGAAATATGACTGACACATCCTTTCGCGGACTTTTCCCGATTCTGGCCATGCCATTTGACGAGAACGGTAATGTCGATGAAGAAGATCTCCGCAAAGAAGTAGAATTTTGCATCTCAACTGGAGCTGACGGATTGGGGCTAGCGATGGCGAGTGAAATACCAAAGCTATCGGAGGATGAGAGAAACCTAGCTACCAAAACAGTAGTGGAGCAATCCGAGGGTCGAGCAAAAGTGGTGATAAATACCAGTGCGACAAGCACTGAACTCACGATACATATGAGTCAAAATGCCGCGGAACTGGGGGCAGACTCGATCATGATAATCCCACCCACAGGCGTATCGGAATATGAGATAAGATCTCACTACGAGAACATATCCCAATCCATTAATTTACCTATTTTTATACAGGACATCGACTTTGCTCCTGTTGCACCAGAGTTAGCGGCAAAATTAGCAAGAGACAATGAAAATGTTTCCTACGCCAAAGTAGAAACTTTACCTACCCCGCCAAGAGTTTCTGAAGCTGTAAACAAAGGAGAAGGTAACCTAATTGTTTTTGGGGGAGCAGGAGGGAGTTTCCTAGTCGAAGAACTTCTTAGAGGCGCTGTTGGAACAATGCCGTGGGTATCAATCCCAGAGGCTTATAGAAAAACGTTGGATTTATTCTTTGCCGGCAATCCCGAAGAAGCCAGGTCCAACATAAACCGATTCGAACCTATTCTAAGAACCCTAGCACAACCCCAAGTGTGTTTTTCATTCACCAAAGAAATCCTCAAAATGCGCGGAGTCTTCAAAAGTAACAGCGTCCGGAAACCGTATGACATACCTGATCTGGATGCATTCACTGAACTCCAGAGACTAGTGAATGAATTAGATCTAACCACTTATGCGTTCTAGGATGTCACAGTCATAACGCTATCTCCGGTTGAGATAATTCCACCTTTTTCCGCAAATGCGAGCATGCCTCGCTGACCATCCAGTTCATCTTTCAATCCCTGTCGTAACTCATCCATACGAGAGCAGGGTTCACAATCCCCGGTTATTCGCAATATGACCTCAGATCCAATCGCCACTTTATTCCCATCTTCGAGTGTACTGAAGTCCAAGCCTTCCACAGTTATGTTCTCACGAACATCACCATCTTGGAGTTTAAACTTACCAATAGTTTCACGATCCATCAAAAGTATCTGACGCTGCGTCCTATGACCATCAGCCCTGCGATGTCGATCTCCTTCTATTCCTTCGCCCGTAATTACTGTTGCATCGTCTACAATCTTCATTGGGTCACGACTTCCAACGCACAATCTAATCCCCACAACAGTTGCTCCAGTCATAGTCATCTTTCCCTCCAGTTGTAAAAAACAATTACTCAAATCGAGAAGCTAAATGATTGATTCATTTCATCTCTCAACCCGATTTTACACTGTTACATTTATAGTAGGTTTTGAGGTCGTCATGATAGTAACGCTAAGGGAGATGTATAATCTGCCAACTTAAGAGGTCTTTAGATAATTAAATGGCCGGCAAATAAATGATCCAAGGGGAGACCAACATGGCTAGTCAAACAAAATCTGGTGGTGGAAACTTCGTTTATGAGTTTGTGGAAAATTGGGAAAAAATACCCGATGGATATTCTTGGCCAGAAACGGCAGGGGTAGCTACGGACTCTAATGATAATGTTTATGTTTTCAATCGGGGAGACCATCCGATGATGGTGTTCGACAGCGATGGGAATTTTCTTAAATCCTGGGGTGAAGGTATTTTCTCTCGAGCTCATGGAGTCAGTGTTGGACCAGATGACACTTTGTACTGTACCGACGACGGGGATCACACTGTCCGACAATGTACGCTAGATGGGAAAGTCCTCATGACTATAGGAGATGCAGGTAATCCTGCAGTTCCCTTCAGTGGGAGCCCTTTTAACAGATGCACGCATACAGCGACTGACCCTGATACTGGAGAGATATTCGTAACAGACGGATACGGAAACGGTCGAATTCACAAATACTCTCCTGACGGAAAGTTGATTACTTCCTGGGGTGGGCCGGGGGTCGGAGAGGGCGAATTTAACATAGTTCATAATATAGCCACCGATAAAAACGGATATCTTTACGTCTGCGATAGAGAAAACCACCGCGTTCAAGTATTCGACAGAAATGGCAATTTTGAGGCCGTGTGGGCAAATATACATCGTCCATGTGCAATATACATCGATGACGACTCTCAAATGGTATACGTCGCAGAACTGGGATGGGGGACTCCAATCAGTCAGAGTGTTCCCAATATTGGTCCCAGAGTCAGCGTTCTAGATACTAGCGGTAAAGTTGTGGAACGAATCGGCCATATGGGTTACGGGCTAGGTGCCGGTCAATTTGTTGCCCCACACGGATTATGCCTTGACTCAAATCTGAGTATTTATGTGGCTGAAGTAGCAAGAACGAACATAAGTCACTACTCAACCCCCCCAGATGTCGTTCGAAGTTTCCAAAAACTAGTAAAAATATAAGGGAACTTTATCGACGATACTGACAGAAAACTCGTCGAATGCTAACCTAGGGCAGGTGGCTACAACAAAGAAGGTATTTCACAGAGATAGCACGGGAGGATTGATAATGACCACATCACATAGTCATTTAGAAACGTCTTTGGTTGACAGAATGAATGAAGCAGGAAAGAAATTTTTAAATAGCCTATCTTCAAATCAGAAAGAAAAGGCATGCTTCGAATATTTGGATGGGGAAAGAATTTTTTGGTACTACCCACCTATGAACAGGCATGGATTAGCGTTACGCGATATGGATGGCTCCCAGAGGGAATTAGCCTTTGATTTAATGTCCACAGGATTAACCGAAACTTCATATCAACAGGCCCGAAAAATTATTGATTTAGAATCAGTTCTTGGACCGCTAGAAAAAGAACAGGGAGCAATATCATTTAGACGAGATCCTGAACTCTACTATTTCACAATTTTCGGAGAACCAGATGGCGATGGCCCATGGTCCTGGAGAACAGAAGGCCATCATGTTTCTTTACACTTTAGCGTCTGGAAAGATGAAATTATATCAATGACACCTTTTTTCTTTGGAGCTAATCCTGCAGAAGTGCCTTCCGGTCCACAATCTGGCCTCAGAATCTTGAGTGACAGGGAAGACATAGCTTTTGATCTGCTCAACAGCCTCGACAATGGCCAGAAAAAAAGAGCGATCATATATGACGAAGCTCCATGGGACATACTGACCTACAACAGCTCAAAAGTCAGCCTGCCAAAAGAGGAAGGTCTGACAATCTCAAAGATGGATGAAACACAGAAAGGTATCGTGAAGTCCCTGATTTCAGAATACATAAACCAGGTGCCTGCAGAATTGGCCGACCAAAAGATGTCCAAATTAAATCTATATGGACTCGAAAATATTCATTTTGCATGGGGTGGCGGCAAGTCTGCTGGAGAAGAACACTATTATAGGCTCCACGGCGGTGATTTTGTTGTTGAATTTGACAACCGTCAGAACGGTGCCAATCACATTCACTCTGTATGGCGAGATGTGAGTAATGATTTTGCTGAAGACGTAATGAGAGAGCACCTACTCTCATATCACGTATTGTAGCCCTTTATTACCGTCTCAAATAAAAAGGGCGTCCAGTCGGACGCCCTTTTTATTTCCCAAGATCTCGACCCCTATCACACTTCTCTGAATTCACCTTCAACAGTATTATCCGGGTCCTGATCAGTAGTTTCTGAGTCTGCAAAACCGGCCTCCTCGCCGGGTTCTCCCACGTTACTGTAGACCTCCTGACCGACTTTCTGAACAGTCTCTTGAAGTTGCTGTAAAGAAGACTCAATAAGAGAGACATCTTCTCCCTCGAGCGCGGTCCTGACAGACTGTATTGCTGTATCCATTTCTGCCTTCAAGTCAGGGGAGATCTTGTCCTCGTTTTCTTTAATCAATGTCTCAGCTGCATAGACTGCACTTTCGGCAGAATTTCGCACCTCTACTCCATGGCGCTTCTTCTCGTCTTCTTCAGCATGCTGCTCAGCTTCATCAACCATCCTGTCTATCTCGTCTTGAGAGAGACCTGAACTAGCCGTGATAGTGATACTTTGCTCTTTCCCTGTGCCCTTGTCCTGGGCAGATACACTCAATATACCGTTAGCATCAATATCAAATGTGACCTCTACCTGCGGAATTCCCCTTGCAGCAGGGAGAATACCATCCAAATTAAATCTCCCGATCGTTTTGTTTTCACCAGCCATAGGCCTCTCACCTTGTAAAACATGAACTTCCACGGAAGGTTGATTGTCCGAAGCTGTTGTAAAAGTTTCGCTCTTGGAAGTCGGGATTGTCGTGTTACGAGGAATAAGAGGAGTTGTGACGCTACCAAGTGTTTCAATACCAAGCGTCAAGGGAGTGACATCCAGGAGCAATATATCTTGAACATCTCCCTGGAGCACTCCAGCTTGTATAGCAGCTCCAATGCCTACGACCTCGTCGGGATTCACTCCTTGATGAGATTCCTTTTCAAAATATTCTTCAACAGCCTGCTGCACGGCCGGCATTCGCGTCATTCCCCCAACTAAGATAATTTCATCGATCTCCCCTTTCGACACACCAGCATCTTCCATGGCTTGCTTACAAGGCTCAATGGAACTCTTGATAAGATCCTCTACCAACTGTTCTAAGGTGGAACGCTGAAGAGTCTCTACCAAGTGTTTCGGCCCTGAAGCATCAGCAGTAATAAAAGGTAAATTGATTTCGGTCTGCATTAGGGTTGACAACTCAATTTTAGCTCTTTCAGCGGATTCACGTAGCCTCTGGAGCGCCATGCGGTCACCCTTTAGATCAATACCTTGAGCTTGCTTAAATTTATCGCAAATCCAATCTATTATTACCTGGTCGAAGTCGTCACCACCGAGATGAGTATCTCCGTTAGTAGCCTTCACTTCAAAAACCCCATCTCCCATTTGCAAAACGGTTATGTCAAAAGTTCCTCCTCCAAGATCAAAAACAGCTATTGTTTGATCTTGGTTATTTTCCATTCCGTAAGCTAAAGCAGCGGCTGTAGGCTCATTAATTATCCTCAAAACCTCGAGGCCTGCTATCTTTCCTGCATCACGCGTAGCATTGCGTTGACTATCGTTGAAATATGCGGGAACGGTAATTACTGCTTGGGTTATCTCCTCCCCTAATTTAGCTTCTGCATCTTGTTTTAATTTCTGTAACACCATTGCAGATATTTCAGGAGGCGCATAAGTCTTGCCTCCCATCTCTACATGAGCATCGCCATTTGAATGTGAAACAACCTTATAAGGCACGAGTGGCAAATTACGTTCAACCGATTCATCACTATATTTCATCCCCATAAAGCGCTTTGCAGAAAAGACGGTATTATCGGGGTTAGTCACAGCCTGTCTCTTTGCCGTTGTCCCAACGTATCTTTCATCAGAACGAGGATTTATACCAACAACGGACGGGGTAGTTCGAGTTCCTTCTGCATTTTCGATGACCCTTGGTTCACCACCCTCAATAACTGCCATACATGAATTTGTGGTACCTAAATCAATACCGAGTATCTTCGGCATCAGTTTTCCTCCTGTTCATCTTCCTGTTTTTCTGGATCTATTTGTTTTTCTGGATCTATTTGTTTTTCTGGATCTATTTGTTCTTCTTGTAAATTCTTTGCTTGCGCCACAACAACTCGAGCAGGTCTAAGTATCCTGTCATTAAGCTTGTAGCCGTCTTGTATAACACTAACTATTGTGCCTTCTTCTTCACATCGTTCTTCATACATAATCGCTTCATGCTGGTATGGGTCAAACTGTTCTCCTATAGCTTCTATCCTTTGAACTCCTTCGATTTCGAGGGAATTTGACAGATTTCTGGCTACCAGTGAAATACCCTGGATCCAGGTTTCATCTGCATCGTCAGGAAGATTATCGATAGCCCTACTCAAATCATCAGCAACGCCTAAGAATCTACTTAAAATCCCGAATTGAACAGTCCTCCGTGACTCCTCAAGTTCCTGAGATGCCCGTTGCCTATAATTGACGAGATCGGCCTGCGCCCGTTGAGCTATAGACCTAAATTGCTCCTTCTCTCTGAGTGCTTCCTCAAATGTTTCTTGGGAAAGCGTGGTTTCCTCATCATCAGATAAGCAATTCGGATCAGCTATTTGGTCTTCGCTAGGCGTTTCACCTATTGAATCTTTATCCATTTCCTCACTCAAAAAATCAACTCCATTGGAAATAATTTATAAGTTTGTGACAGGGGTGAAAAGGCCTTCAGGAAGGGTTCACTCTCAGGACTGAAAACATCTCATTAAGGCAATCTTCTAGGTAAGACTTCAAATCGCTCTTTTCTGCCTGATTCAGCCCAGACTTGATTTTCAACATTTGATTAAACATTCCAAGTGCCAGTTCCACACCAGCGATATTCAATCCAAGATCTCCAACCAAATGCTTTATCAGGCGCAGGCGGACAATATCCTCTTCCGAATACAACCGCAACATTCCAACAGTCCGTGATGGTCTAACAAGACCGGCACGCTCATACTTCCTTAAAGTCTGAGGATGCATTTCCAGAAGCCTAGCTGCCACACTTATGACATACAGACCATCCTCCATAATCCCATGCGAGGAGTTTCTTACTGGTGCAGAAGGTATACCTACCTCTAGCCTGATCACTCTCCTTCTAGGGGCAACACTTTGCCGGCGCCCCATACGACTAGAATTTCTGTTGACCATATATACTAGTTATCTCAACTTTTAAGTAGAAATTAACAACAACCCATAATGGCGAAGTTACGTTAACCATTGACACGTTACACTAGAGTCTGTTCGTTAGCACCAATGTTAGTAGTTGACTCGCTTTGTGTCAACTTCTATAACATTAACTGATTCCAAAATAATGATTTGAATGAAATAGACGTTCGCAAAGAACATTAGCGGAGATCTCACTGAACCCGAAACTGATTATTTTTGACTGCGATGGTGTACTTGTTGATAGTGAACCCATTGCGAACAAGGTACTTGCCAAATTGCTTTCGGAAATTGGGATTCCGACGACATACGAACAATCTCTAGGCATATTTCTCGGAAAGTCTTGGAAAGATTCATTAATAGTTATTAATGAATTATTAGGGAAAAAACCTCCGCCGGATCTTTATGAAATTTACATGGACAGAATGTTTAAAGAATTTGAGGATCATTTACGACCTATTCAAGGAATTGAACAAGTGCTTCAGTCAATCAATGCAAATTACTGTGTTGCATCAAGCGGACCTCATCAGAAAATACGAAAAACCCTCGGCGTTACAGGACTCTTACCTTTATTTGAAGGAAAAATATTTAGCTCCACTGACGTAGGTAAGGGAAAACCGGAACCGGACCTTTTCCTACACGCTTGCAGTATGATGGGCTACACTCCCCAACAGACTATCGTTATTGAGGATTCCTTAGCAGGTATACAAGCTGCAAGATCAGCGGGAATGAGAGTTTTTGTTTACAGGCCTTCCTCTAACGAAAAATACCAAAAAGATAATAATGAAGTTATAACATTCAGATCCATGAACACCCTATCCGAACTTATAGACAAGGCATAGACACCAATGAATAGCGAAGTTAGTGAAATAGTTAGAGGGTCGTTCGACCTACATGTTCATGCCGCACCAGATACCCAGGAACGTAGAATGAACGCGTTGGAGACTGCAAGAGCAGCCTATGAGGGGGAACTCGGAGGATTCGCTCTCAAATCTCACGACTACCCAACAACTCCTCTTGCAGATGCCTTGAACCAGATGTACCCCGGATTACAGGTCCTTGGGTCTATCACGCTCAACGAGTCGATTGGAGGAATAAACCCAAATGCCGTACAAGTATCTGCGGATTTAGGGGCAAAAATTGTCTGGATGCCTACATCCAAAGCACGTGATCAGGGGTCAAACGAAACATCCACCAATGAGCTGAAAGTAACGGACGCTACCAATCATTTACTTTCAGAAGCTGTTGATGTGATAGACATAATCGCTGGACAAGATATGGTCCTTGCTTCTGGACATATATCCCCCCATGAAACGATAAAACTTTTTGAAGAAGCCAAAACTAGAGGGGTTCAAAGGATGATTGCTACTCATCCGTACGATGTCGCTACTTACCCCGAAATGGAACTAATAGCATCTACTGGGGCCTATATAGAGTTCACTTTTCTATCGTGTATGCCTACAAAGCAAACTATGAGTCCCCGAATTATGTCCGAGCAAATCCTGAGATTAGGAGTAGAAAAATGCTTAGTGACTACAGACTTCGGGCAATGGACAAACCCACCACCTGCTGAAGGAATGAGAATGGCAGTAGCAGCTCTCCTAGATTCTGGAATGTCTGTCGACGACGTGGCTACACTGGTAAAACATAATCCAAAAAAGATTATTAACTAGCCCTTTTTGCATTTGATCTCAAAACACCAAATGCAAATGACAGCCAACCAAGTATGAGAAAAATGCCACCTACAGGCGCTATTGCGCCTAATATGCTGAGTTGAGTCATCGATAGAAAATAGAGACTGCCACAGAATATGGCTAATCCGAACAATAACAACCAGAGAGCTACCGACAAAAAAAAGTTTAGTGCCATTCGGTCAAGGACGATCGCTCCGAGAATTATAGCCAACGAGTGCAGCATGTGAAAGCGCACCGCCGTCGAATAGGTCTCAGCATAGTCACTTTCTATTACGGCTTGTAGCCAGTGTGAACCAGCTGCCCCAAGCAAAACGGATATAGCACCAGATAAAGCACCGACAACTATCCAATTACATGATTTTTGGTTCATAGAAAGCACATCTTAACACCCAGAAATAAGAACCTATAAATCTCTCATATCGGTGCCAAAATATGAAAGATTGCTCTACTCGTTATAGAATCGATACAAGTTCATACCTTTTTTGGCCTGGGAGTCGTCTATGACAAAAATGCCCGCAGCTATCGCAACCGGACTAGGAAAATGGGATTGTGAAGAAATAGATATACCATCGGTGCAAAGTGGGAAAGTATTGGTTAAAACCAATCTAGCATCCATTTGTGGTAGTGACTTACACATCACATATATGGGTTGGAACGTATCAGAATTTCCGTTGCCTCATGGATATCCCGGACACGAAGGAATTGGGTTAGTAATAGACGGGTCCGATACAGCATACCAAGCAGGAGAACTGGTTCTTACAGTTCCCAACATCTGGCAATCCAAATGTTTCGCAGGATACCAACTTATCGACCCCCAATTCTTGCTCAGGCTTCCTTCCGACATACCTGAGTCTCATCTCCTCATGGCGCAGCAGTTGGGAACCGTAGTCTTCGGATGTCGACGTTTACCATCACTGATAGGAAAAACCATTGCAGTAATTGGACAAGGCTCCGTAGGACTATTCCATGATTTTATGCTTCGGAAACTGGGCGCTCACAAAATTATAGGAATAGAACCAGTCCCCGAAAGACTTAATGCAGGGAAAAATCTAGGTATCGACCATGCCATAGATGTTACCGGGCCAAAAGCTACTGAAGCTGTCATGGATCTGACAGATGGTGAAGGAGCGGATCTAGTAGTTGAAGCGGTCGGGAGTGTTGATACATTTAATCAGACACTGCAAATGGTGAAATTATTCGGCCAAGTAGTCGCTTTCGGGTTACCGCCATCACCTGACAAGATACTCTTTGACTGGGACACTTTCTTTAGGAAATGTGTGCGGATGCACACGATATTTAGAGGACAGGACGAACCTGGCCTGCCCGCTTTCCATCTTGCCGTTGACTACATTGCAAAAGGTGAAATAGATATGGCACCTTTTGTAACTCACCAGTTTCCAATATGGGATGTGCAGGAAGCATTTAATCTTGCCGACGCCAGNGAAGATGGAGCTCTAAAAGTCTCTTTGACCTTTGACTAACAAAANGATACTAGTCTTGGTACCTTGGATGCCATCCGGGCCCTGCCCAGTTGGTGACTGATCTGGGGTNTAGTCTGATCAACACACGTGGCATATGTTTAGTGTCTTCATAATACTGGTGACCTAAATCAGAACCCATATACCTATGAGCCCAATGCTCCCAGTCTCCTGTCCACTTATCATCGATTATTTCCGCATCAGCCTCGATAATTACTCTGGTATAGGGTGAATTTGGAGTATCTATGCAGGCCGAAACTCTCTTGTTACCACGAATATGTGACACCCACCTAGCTTTTCCTCTTCCTGCTACAAGAAAAGCACCGTCTTCATAGCTATACCAGAGTGGATTGACATATGGATATCCCTGCTCAGTTATAGTTCCAAGTTTTAAAATAAGGGCACCACTTGATAGAAACTGATCTAATTCAATCTTGTTAAGCCTTGGCATAACCGCCTCCTACGTTGAATAACCTAATCACGGATATGATTTTGTCAGAAATAAGGTACGCCTTACTAGGGTGAAACCTACCAACTTTGTCTGTACTACAGATCCAAAAGGTAACGTATAATCCTCTAGCTCCAATCAATCAAAAGTTTTCGCAGCAGCATATTGGGAGGTCCTAGGTATGACAGAAATACACTCCATGACAATTTCACAGCTATCCACCCAACTCCGGGAGAAACATATTTCTGCTGAAGAACTAACTAGGCAATTTTTGGATCGATCTCAAGTCCTAAATGAGAAACTAAATATATGGGTCACTCTTGATCCTGAAATCGCCATAGCACAAGCTAGAAAATGCGACGAGCAAATAGCCAAGGGAAACTTCANAAGCCCTCTTCTAGGNATTCCAATNGGTGTTAAAGATATCTATTTCACGGANGATATGAAAACAACATGTTGCTCTCCTATATTTGAAGATTTTTCGTCCGGGTACGATGCTGAACCAGTACGACTTCTAAGGCAATCGGGTTCTGTGATTATGGGAAAAACTGTTACCACTCAGTTCGCATGCGGAGATCCTTCGCCCACGAAGAATCCATGGAATCTTCAAAGAACTCCCGGAGGTTCCAGTAGTGGTTCCGCAGCAGGTTTAGCAGCAGGCTTATTTCCAGCCTCATTAGGTTCTCAAACCGCTGGATCAGTACTCAGACCGGCAGCTTATAACGGNGTTGTNGGATTCAAACCGACACATGGTTTGGTAAGTCGATTTGGAGTCTATCCAGTAGCCATGTCTCTCGATACCATGGGTTGGTTCACAAAGAGTGTCGCCGATGCCGCAACCTTACTGCAATGCATGGCAGGATATGACGAAAGGGACGAAGGTTCAAAATTGTCTGAGATTCCCCTTTACTCCAAGTCAGAGTCAGAAAAAAGAGCTCCAAAAATAGGTTTGGTGGAGCAATATTATTTCGACGACGCTGACCCTGAAACAGTTTCAGAAATTAATAAACTGGCTGACAAGCTTTCTGATGCGGGAGCTGAGATCAAGTCTGCAAATGTCGATCTAGACTTCAGAAACGTATTGGACCAACACAGAATAATCATGACCTCAGAAGGTAGCCATACGCATAGGGATAATTTCCTGGAAAGGCCTGATGACTACGCTCCGGAAGTGAGAGGAGTGATAGAAACTGGACTTGCTACTAGTGCAGCAACCTACGTTGAGGCGCTATCCACCCAACGACACTTAACAGCAGAAGTAGAAAANACCCTCGANTCNTTTGATGTACTTCTTGCNCCTACAGCTATCTCAGGGGCCCCCACTCCTGAAACCACTGGACAACCTGCTTTCCAGGCGCCATGGACCATGGCAGGAGTCCCAGCAATTAGCCTTCCATACACTTTAGATTCAGATGGTTTGCCATTGGGAGTCCAAATTATTGGGAGCCACTTTCAGGAATACGGTCTATTTTCTAGCGCCTCTTGGCTAGAAGAAGTAATTGGATTCTCTGAAGCACCCGAATTAGTCTAGAGACTTACATGCTTTCGTCGAAATCATAAAAATAAGCAAAGCGCTAGACTCTTGAGAAAATTTGATACGGCTCTGGTNATACTATNTAGCCGCTGGTTTTTTTCGGGTGGTTGATAGTACTTACTTCTTTNACTTCCAGCATGATAAACGNGGGANCTGGTAGCTATGCACTNGGATTTTNCATGGGAGGTTTTNCAACCATNATGGGGGTCGCATTACCGACTTACTTTGGGANACAANATNTGGGAAGTATCAGGGGGGGTNATATCACCAATTNTTATTGTCGNCTCCTCATTTAGTCCTCTGCTAGGGGGAATATTATGGAGTGAGGAGTCCAGTNACAAATCAGCATTCGTANTGTTTGGGGCGGCCTGGATCANAGGAGGCTTGCTTCCACTTACATTGGGAAAACCCAAACCTCCTCACAACCAAGATTCTGAAATCGCTATTACTTTATAAGTGTGGTGTTATTAATCACACTGGTGGTAGCATTCTAAAGATATTTTAGGAGGGTAATCTTAATGGTTCCACCAGGAGAATTTCTAGGAATAGTTCCATCGTGGGTAATTGTTTACTTAGCCACATTGGTTTGCTTTGGCGTGGCAACTGCAATCCTTTATATAAGAATGTTTAGACCTATTCTTTCGGGAAGACCATCTGGAAGACTCGACCAACTTCCTAGGCGGATATTAGGATCATTTCCTTATATTTTTGGACAGAAAAAAGTCCTCCAAAGTACAGATATGGCCCGCGATCGGGCCGGAGTTGCACACGCAATTATTTTCTGGGGATTTTTATCCTTCTCCCTAAGTTACCTTATTTTTATATATGGTGATTCCATCAATAATCAATTCTCCTCTTCCTTATTAACTGGAAAAGGAATCAAAGTTTTTGGAGCATATCTGGATATNCTTTCGGTATCTCTTCTAGTAGTAATTTTGCTCGCAGTACTACGTAGATGGGTTTTTACAGCTAATCGACTGAGATTTGACCTCACACAAAAGAGTGAGGCGGCCATAATCCTGACACTCATAGCCCTGCTAATGGTAACAACGATACTCGCAGAGGCATTTTACGTTGCTGCAGCAAACACTCACTCGCATTCATTCATCGGAAACGTCCTAGGAGACTGGCTGGAAACAACCGGTATTACCGATTCTTCAGCCACTTATATTTATGAAGCAAGCTGGTGGATACACCTGGCAATAATTCTGGGTTTTTCTGTATACATACCTATCTCTAAACATGTGCACCTCGTTGGAGCGCCGCTCGCATTTGTTACCAGGCAGCTAGGCGCAAGAGGAACTTTGACCACAATCACAGATTTTGAGGAAGCTGAGTCGTTTGGCGCCTCACGTATGAAGGATTTTAACCAGAAACAGTTACTTGACGCTTTTGCGTGTGCTGTTTGCGGNAGATGTACAGACGTTTGCCCAGCAAATCTGACCGGGAAAATGCTNTCTCCGATGCATNTTGTACAAGGTATGAGATACCACATAGCAGACGCCACCTCGGCTGAGTCCGAAGAGGAGATACCTAGCGTTATTGGATCTCGCATAGAAAGGGAGGCCGTATGGGACTGCCTAACTTGTGGCGCCTGTACTGAAGTCTGTCCTGTAGGAAACGAACCATTCCATCCACTTATCGACATCCGAAGATACATGGTTATGGAAGAACCTGACATACCAGAAGGTGCCCAAGGTGCACTACTTAATTTAGAGCAACGAGGACATCCATGGAGCGGCACCACCTTCACCCGTGAGAGTTGGTACGAAGGTCTGGATGTTCAGACTTTTAGCGAAAACCCCGAGGCCGAGTATTTGCTATGGGTTGGGTGCACAAACGCGCTTGAACAACGCAGCCAGAGCATCCCAAGATCCATGGTAGGAATCCTCAACAGGGCTAANGTCAATTTCGCAATTCTAGGTCCTGAAGAAACATGTACNGGTGACCCNGCCAGAAGAATGGGCAACGAATATCTNTACCAGATGTTNGCGATGCAAAATATTGAAACATTCAATCGCTATGGAGTAAAAAAAATACTTACCAGTTGTCCTCACTGTTTCAATAACATTAAGAATGAATATCCACACCTTGGAGGAAGCTTTGAGGTCCTTCATTACAGCGAGTTAATTTCTGATCTGATACAGCAAGAGATTATAAAACCCGTCGTTGAAATAAATACAAAGTTGGCATACCACGACTCCTGCTACCTAGGGAGACAGAATGGAATATATGATGCNCCAAGAAATNTCGCGAAATCCATTCCAGGACTGGAATTAATTGAGATGGAAAAATGTCGTGGAAACGGCTTTTGTTGCGGAGCGGGTGGGGGACATATGTGGTTCGAAGAGGGAGGTTCACAACGAGTAAATCATGCGAGGACGGATCAGTTCCTTGAAACAAACGCCGACACAGTTGGAGTGTCTTGTCCTTTCTGTATGCAAATGATGGAAGAGGGGNTCGAATCCAAAGGCGTATCGGNATCTAGGAAGGTAAAAGACCTAGTGGAGTTNTTAGAAGAAAGCTTAGGATAACTATTGAGACTTAACATCCTAAAGATGTTTAATAACTCTTATCTTCCTCTGGCAAAGCAACATACTTTGAGGGACACTTCACAATGACATTCTGGCTATCAAATTTTTTNCCCGACTGATGAACTCCCTCAAGTATAATCTCAGAATGCTCATTGAAGAAAAGATCAGGTAGTACCCCTTTATGCATAGCACTCATAATATTTTCCCCATCTGTAAGAGAAAAATGAGCAACTGTNGAACCTTCTGACCGGTGAAATGAATCNGGAACGAGTTTTCCACTTACCCGAACTATNCGTCCTTCCGGTGTGCTTGCCTGACTGTTCATCTCCCCCACTGTGTAGTAATAGACAGTNGCACTTTGAAATGCCATAAAAGCAAAATACACGAGCGAACTGATAAGTACTATAGCCGCAATCAGAAACTTACCACGGTTCGCGGTAAGNAGCCCCTGNTNATTTGGTATTGAAGANNCCAAGCTACCTTGGTCATTTTCCTGATCCACCCCAATCNGACTCCTTATATTATTCTTGAGAACTCACAACCATAGATTTCCTCAGTTCTTCTATCTCTCGCTTCATTTCAGACAGCCTCTTGGAAAGAAAAAATATATAGGCAAAAAAGGCTATCCAGGTGATAAAAAATACGGCGAACAGGAACTTAAGATTGTCTTGAGGACCATCCGCCACAGACGAAGATGGGGCAAGAGGATCAGCAGCAAATAAGTCCATNCCAACTAGACCCTTGCACAAAAAAAAGAACGCCGCAAATACAAATGGAGCGATAACAAACTTGTTAATTCGATACTGAAGCATATTGATAAACCTCATCAAGGGTGTCCTCTACCCTCCTAATACGAACTCTTTCCCATAATAAATATACATAAAACAACGTGAACGCGATAAGAGCAACAACAAATGTCAGCAGCATGTCTGAGTCAAGACTGGATTCAGCCAAGGGGCCTATATTCAGNTCAGGGTGNGCAGTTCTCCACCANNNNGATGCCAGATAAATNAANGGNGCATCAATCGCNCCTAACAGTGCNACNACGGAAGCNTAACGNCTNCCCTGAGAACCACTNGGNGAATATGCCCTGACCATAAGATANCCAATATAAATGAACCACAAAATAAGAGTTGTTGTGAGCTTAGGGTCCCATGACCACCAGACGCCCCAAACCGGCTTAGCCCATATGGCTCCCGTCACAAGTATTAACGTTGCGAATATAACACCCAGTTCAGCTGAAGAATAAGCTAGAGCATCCCACTTATTGTTACCAGAAACCAAATGAGCAACACTTGCCACACCTACCACTATTATCGACACCATGCCAATCCAAGCTAAAGGAACATGAAAATAGAATATTCTCTGGGACACCCCAAGATTCTGTTCGGTGGGAACCCAAATAAAGATCATATAAATAGTGCTGAGCATTAAGATCGCAGTAATAGTAAAAAGTGCAGTTCTCATTAGCGAAAGAGATGTCTCCTAAACATCAAGGTATCCTAAAGGCACCCACCGGTGAGTTCTCCAAATAGAAATGTTATCACTGGAACACATACCGGACCATATGGAGACATGGATAAAACAGTCTCTTAACTAGTTACTGCTCCAACTGAGGCAGATGATACAAGCTTTGCATATTTTGCCAATACGCCTCTCTCATAGTTGGGCTTCCTGGGTTCCCATTTCAGCGTTCTAGACTCAAATTCCTTATCAGAAATATTCACGTTTAGCTGACGTGATTCCACATCCATAGATATCGTGTCGCCTTCCTCTATCAAACCGATCGGTCCACCAACTGCAGCCTCAGGAGCTACATGCCCTATCATCGGGCCTCTAGTCGCCCCAGAAAATCTCCCATCGGTAATCAAAAGCGTTGACTCGCCTAGCCCCGCTCCCATAATAGCTCCTGTAACCGCTAACATTTCCTGCATTCCTGGTCCCCCTTTAGGACCCTCGTACCGGATCACTAACACGTCTCCATGGTCTATTTCCCCGTTTGTTACTGCCTCGAAAGCTGCACGCTCTCCGTCATAAACTTTGGCCGGTCCCTCATGGTTATGGTGACTGGTGCCTGTGACCTTCATTACGGCTCCCTCTGGGGCAAGATTACCCTTTAAGATAGCTAGGCCACCCGTCGAACTTTTGGCATTAGGAACTGAGTAAATAACCCTCTCATCCGGCCTTGTAGTAACACCTTCCAAATTCTCTCCTATGGTCTTTCCATTGATAGTAACGGCATCCCCATGCAAGAGCCCTGCATCTAGAAGTTCCTTAAGAACGACTTGAACCCCTCCAGCGCGGTCCACATCTGACATCACATACTTTCCACCAGGTCTCAAATCGGTTAAATAGGGAGTCTCAAGGCTAAGCTTATCAAAATCCTCTATTGTCAAATCTACTTCCGCTTCCCTCGCCATAGCCAGAAGGTGTAACACGGCATTGGTAGAACCTCCCATAGATAAAACCAAGCGAATAGCATTTTCGAAAGCATCCCTAGTCATAATATCTCTGGGTTTTACCCCCCGTTCTAACATCGAATAGATGTGCTGACCAGCTTGCTGCGCAACATCTAGATTGCGATTGTCTACCGCAGGAATTGAAGCTGCTCCTGGAATAGACATTCCCATTGCCTCAATAGCCGAGGCCATGGTATTTGCAGTAAACATTCCGGAACAAGCTCCTTCCCCTGGGCAGGCTGCCTTTTCCATGTCCATAAGCTCATCAATACTAATCTGGCATTTGGCAAAAGCTCCGACAGCTTCGTACATGTCCTGTATATTTATATCCTCTCCCGAGTAAGAACCCGGAAGAATAGCGCCCCCATAAACAAAAACAGACGGGATATTCAATCTGGCCATCGCCATCATTGCCCCAGGCATATTTTTNTCGCAAGCTGCTACAACCACTAACCCATCCATACTTTCCGTGAAGCAAACCGTTTCAATGGAGTCAGCAATTACTTCCCTGCTAACTAACGATCCCTTCATCCCCTCAGTTCCCATGGAGATACCGTCACTTATGGTTATAGTACCAAACATGAAAGGAACAGCCTGTGCATCCCATAATCCCTGTTTAGCCCGCTCAGCGATCCTCGTCAAATGCACATTACAAGGGGTAACATCACTAGCGAGGTTGGCAACAGCTACGAATGGTTTCTCCATATCATCATCACCCAACCCAACGGCTCTCAACATGGAACGCGCGGGAGCCCGGTCAGGTCCAAGACTCACAACGCCAGACTTGTGCTTTAGCAGTGAAAGGTCTTTTGTCTCAGTGGCCATGATTTCTCCCTATATGAATTTCATTGACTCGCACTCTATAAACGTTGAGGATTCATAGCGATTTCGCAAATATAAAATCCGACGGGAATCATACTCGGGTTGCTACAAATAGCCAGCTAGCCACATGTGCAAGCAGAATGCGCAGCGGCACGCGCCTTTTCAAAGAATATTGAAGCAGTCAACCCCTACTCTGAAGAGGGGCCGTGCTTCTCCAATAACTCATGAACTCGAGGATCTATTGTGTCGGGAATATCCCGGCCAGCATCAAAATAAGCTATAGCAAGATGAGCGTCCCTATGGAGCTGCTCGCTCTCCTGCATATCTTTGTAATCACTGTTCAGTTCCCCGAAAAGGGCATCTATATGCTCTTTTTTAAAACTAGCGTCGCTAGGCATTAACTTAGTTGCCCCCTGACTACCTTAGAGTCCCGAGTCGTAACCGGTCTTCTCAGTGATAATGGTTGTAAGTTCATCAGCAAAGTCTTTTGCCTCTTCCGAGGATGCAGACCCTTTTTCATTCAATTTCTGCTTGAACTGATCAAATAACCACTCATCTTTCGTACCATGAGGCATCTCAAAAAATTCTCTATCGAACGATGGCAATTCACCGGATCCAAAATACCCCTTGCCTCTGATCTCAAAGCCCTCAAGGTTATCTGTACCTTTTCCAAGAACCTCACCAGTTTCCACAAAGTGTTCCATAACAGCAGGAGCGCCATACCTCTGAATCGGGCAAACCAGCATACAGACACCACAACCCTCATAGGTGGCCATGACAGGCCGGCATCGGTCGTACATAAGCTTGTGTTTTTCAGCACCTCTCCACCAAACTTTATCTTTTACAAGAGCTCGTCCAGGGCACCTGTTAACACAAACCTGACATTCCTCACAAAACTTATGAAACCCATAATCAATGGGCTCGTCATAAGTAACCTGCGCATCGGTGGTAATTATGAAAATCCTAGACCGAGATCCAAAGTGTGGGGATAAAAGTTGGCCGTTTGCGCCTAGCTGCCCAAGGCCAGCCTCAACAAACATAGGAATGTAGGGAGCACTGTTATCATTGGGGCTGTGAATCTGGGCTCGATAACCCAAACCACGTATAAAGTCAGCCAGCTCTAGAGCAAGGCCTCCTTCCTCTTCATAAGTCCCAAAGTGAGCAAACTCAGCCTCCATGCTTGGAATGGTCTGAGTCTGCCAGTAATCCTGTTCCAAGGCCAAGCAGATGGCATGCTCGTATTTGGCCCATCCTTTCTTACTTTTATATGTATAACGACGATCGTACTTTGTGAATCCGACCTCCCCAAATCCCAGATCCCGGGCCTTCCCACGAATTTCCCCTGTCACGTCCTTTCCAACAACCGGGTCTCCAGCTGGCTCCACCCCACCAGACACAAAAGCCGCATCTACTAAGGGTTTGTTCACTTTGTCGTGATGCTTCCTATACTCATACATTTCGCCCGTATAGACAGTCCAAGTCCATTCTCGGTCAGCAGCCTTCTCAATATTCTGGCTTTCTAGCGGATAGTTTCGACTGTAAAAATCCACATCCTGTTTCCTCTGGGGAATACCAGGAACAGTAGCCAATTCATCAGCTACTTGTATGGCGACGTCATTAAGCCCTTTCTTTCTTCCCGGCCTGTTGACCACATGGTGAACGTGCTTCAAAGCCATCAAAATCCCTCCCGAATTCACGCAAATATATCGTGTCTACAAATAATGACTATATCCGAAAGCTAGTCTAGGCACATGCAAGCTCTAAGTCAATAAGTAAGGCGATTAATACCTTGTACCTAAATAGATTGGCAAATCAGAAATACTTTTAACGCCTAGCAAAGGGGAATTAGAAATCAGGTTTTTATCTAGACCTCTCATTAGAAAAGATCTTATTAAAATAATCCAGCCTATAACGGTCATACTTAATAATACGTAACATGCCCCACCCTTATTAATAGAATGCTGGTAATGTTGGATATGACTGCATTTTCACGTTCACGTGATGGGTCTTTTGGCTGGTATGCCTGGTCTGCGAGGGTAGGTATCAGGCGTAGGATTCTCCTTTACAACTACCACGAGACGACCATCTAATTCGGGAATTCGCAACGAACAATCCACAACCTTCACAATCCGTCCTCCTAATTCATCGAAGGAAGACTTTGAGTTAACCAATTCTTCATCCACCGTTCTCCCTTTTAAAGCCACCATATTCCCTCCGACTTTGCAGAATGGGAGACAATATTCAGCAAGAACGTTAAGCTTCGATACCGCTCGAGAAACCACAATATCAAACGCGGCCCTGTAACCTTCTATATGCCCTTGTGTCTCTGCCCTCTCAGAAACTATATGAACACCAGACAGATCTAATCTTTCACAAATATCTTCCAGGAAACGGCATTTTTTTAAGGATGCTTCAAGCAAGGTGACACGCAATTTTGGGAAGAGCAATTTTAATACTATCCCCGGTAACCCTGCTCCACTGCCTATGTCCAGCAGGTTCGCAGTTCCGCTTTCCCATTTGTTCAAGAAGGAGGCAGCCATTACCAAGGAAGCAGAATCAAGGTAATGCCTGTATACAGCGTCATCCCAATTACTTACAGATGTCAGGTTGATATTTCTGTTCCAAGCAAGTAGCACCCCATGATATTTTTTTATGGAATCCACTGTCCCATGATCGAAAGGAATTCCAAGTTTACTTAGTCCGTCTTCGAGAGATTTTGAATTCAAATATGCACCAACTCATCTAGCTCCTGCCACAAATCTAACTGAGGATAGAGGATTAACCCTCTCTCCTCAAATAAATCCATCCTCAACAGAAACTAAATCTCCTAGCGGTTTTGAGTTTTGAATGTATTCGTGCGAAAATAACATGCTGAAAAAGTGATTCCAAACATACCAAAGCGCAGAAACCAAAAACCTTCGCACATAGACATTTAGACTACTCAGTTATTGGGAAATTGATGACTGACAAGTGCTATTCTGAACTGTTTGTTTGTGTTAGGCTTGTGGGCGTATATAACCAAGTACAACGTATTACCAGTCAAATCACTGGGCAAGGAGGCAGTTTTTAGGCCATGTTCAGTACTAAAATACTAGCAATTTTAGCCATTATTATGGTCGCCGTATTTTCACCGGCTTTGATTTCTCAGGCGGCAGAACCGCCTTCGGTGGGAACAGCATCCATTGAAGACGACCAAGCGAGCGGCGACTCCGTTGTTATAGC
>NZSI01000031.1 GCA_002696685.1 Chloroflexota bacterium
CAGATTTAGATGTTGCTAAGTATGATTTTGAACAAGCTGAACATGGTCACGGTGATTTGGCTTCAACAAAAAAAGAATATGAAAAATTATCTCAGTTAACATCTTCGAGTAAACTAGAAGCTGAGATTATTTCTAGCAAGTTAGAGACTGCTAATAATGAACTAAAATTTATTCGCCAGTCATTAAAAACAGCTAACGATGCTATTTCAGCTATTGCAAGAAATAAAAATTTACTAGAAAGAAAACTTTCAAAAATTGATCCTGAAGCCATGTCATTCTCAAATAAAATTGCAAATATTATTAGAGATGTTCCAGTACTTGATTTTATTGATCCATATTATGAGGTCAAGCAAGTTGTAGTAAATGATTTAGATGAAGACTTGGTCTATATGGGTATGCCTAAAGTTGATCGATGTATGACTTGCCATATGGGTATTGATAAAAAAGGTTTTGAGAATCAACCACAGCCCTATACAACCCATCCAAGATTGGATGAGTTCGTTGGCGAATCCTCAGCTCATCCAATGAGTCTATATGGGTGTACATCCTGCCATGGAGGTCGTGGCCGCGGTACTGGCTTCACTTCATCAGTCCATATGCCTCAAAATGAGGAACAGGCTCATGAGTGGGAAAAGAAGTATAATTGGGAAGCCTTGCATCATTGGGAAGATAAAATGCTTCCCTTACAATATACGGAAGCAGGGTGTTATAAATGCCATAGTGGTAATATGCCTATTAAAGGAGCGGAAACGCTAAGTCTAGGACTTGCAACATTTGAAAAATCCGGTTGTTATTCTTGTCACGAAATGGATCGCTGGGTAGAAGCGTCTAAACCTGGCCCTAGTCTCTATAAAATGGCTTCTAAAACAACTCGAGATTGGTCTTATCGCTGGATTATGGAGCCAAGGAGTTTCCGGCATAATACGTGGATGCCACATTTTTTTAAAAAAGGGAACAATAGCTCACCTGATGACCTTGTACGTACAGAGCAAGAGGTATTGGCTATGACAGAATATTTATTTGAAAATTCAATAGAATATTCTCAAAAGAAGATCCCTTCAGAAGGTGACTCCGATAATGGTCGTTTATTGGTGTCATCCTATGGATGTATGGGATGTCACCAAATAGAACCAACTCCAAATCCTGACTATGAGTCCTCTATTCAAGCTCTTCGGGTTGAACAAGGCCCAAACTTGATAGGCCTTGGATCTAAGACTAATAAGCAATGGTTATTTAATTGGTTAAAAAATCCTTACAGTTATCATCCTGACACCAAGATGCCCAATTTGCGATTGTCTGATAAAGAAGCTACTGATATTGCCGCTTATTTAATTAAGGATAAAAATATAACTTTTGATAGCACTGAGATTCCCAAACCTAATAATGATATTCTTAATAAAATTTCATCCGATTTTTTATCCCAAATCTATACTTCTAATCAGGTCGAGAAAAAATTGTCAAATATGACAATTCAAGAAAAACAAATATACTCAGGTGAAAAACTTATTGGACATTATGGTTGCTACTCATGTCATAATATAGATGGTTTTGAAAATAAAAAACCTATTGGAATTTCTCTGAATTATGAAGGTAGTAAATTAATCTCTAAACTAGATTTTGGTTTGTGGCACGAAAAAATACCACATACTAAGTGGGATTGGTTTTACAATAAGATAAATAAACCTGAAATATTTGATTTAATTCCAAAAGAAGACGGTAGCGTTACAGTTAAGAAGCTAAAACCATTGGAAAAATCACGTATGCCACATTATGGCTTGAATGATAAAGAGATAACTTCGTTGGTTACACTAATCATGGGACTTGTTAATGATGAAATCCCTGAATCTAAACTACCAGAAAAAACTCCTGCCTTTGTAGCTGTTTCCAAAGGTGAACAGTTTATTCATACAAATAATTGTTTAGGGTGTCATAAAATAGATGGAGAGGGTGGAGCTATTTGGCCATCAACTGCAGAATGGTTAAAAGAAGTAGCTGACCAGACCAATGCAGAAGACATGAGTTTGGTACAGAGTTTTAGTCCTCCCTTGCTTAATACCCAAGGGCGAAAAACACAACCTCAATGGCTATTAAACTGGTTCAAAAATATAAGTATGGTTCGGCCACATCTTCAGGCCAGAATGCCAAGCTTTGACTATACTGATGAAGAGTGGAATAAGGTAATCGCATATTTTCAATATAAAGATAAGTTATCATTGACCTATGAAAATCCTCATCAGTTTACTCTTAATTCCGAATCGTATAAGGCAGGTCAGATAATTCAAGAGATGGGGGCATGTAACAATTGCCATTTTTATGGTGATGAGAAGCCGAAACAGGCAGCTTTGACTTGGGCACCTAACTTGGTACTTAGCAAAGAACGGCTTCGGCCTGAATGGCTCATTGAATGGTATACCGATCCTCAGAAAATAATGCCTGGAACTAAGATGCCTGCTCCTTACATCCCCACGGAAGAACCGGTGAGTTCCGTACGCGAAGTCTGGGGTTCAGAAGTAGCTAATCTAATGGGTGATAGCACTCGTTTGTACACTACTCTGATTGATTGGAAGTGGGGTTTAGAAGGACCTAAAGATGTATCTGCTATTGTAAGGCAGCATCTTGAGAGAGAGGGCTATGGTTTTATTATTGAAGAGGATGATGATTGGGGTGATGAAGACTGGTAAAATCTAAATAAAATTGAATTAAACCCTGTTCGCATCTTAGTGGAACGGGGTTTTTTATTTATATTCATAATCAATTATGAAGCCCCGAGCCGCTATTCTGTACGATTTAAACACTACTTTTAAAATATCTGAGATAGATCTTCAATCGCCAAAAGAAAACGAAGTTTTGGTTAAAATGAGTGCTGTTGGGGTTTGCCATAGTGATTGGCATTTATTGACTGGAGATACTACACATGCCTTGCCGTTGGTTCCGGGACATGAAGGTTGTGGCAATGTTGAGGAAATTGGAAAAAATGTGACACGAGTAAAAAAAGGAGATAAGATTGCTTTGAATTGGGCCCCTAATTGCGGGAAATGTTTTTATTGTAATAATGCTCGACCCAGTCTTTGTGAATCGTATACAGATTTTATTTGGAATGGATATTTGATGGATGGCACTACCAGGATGTCTATTAATGGGAAACCACTGTATCATTATTGTGCACTTTCTTGTCTATCAGAATATGCAGTTGTACCCGAAGCTTCTTGTGTAAAAATGCCAAATGAGATTCCAGATGATGTTGTTGCTTTGATTGGATGCGCAGTGACAACGGGTGTCGGTTCAACTTTGAATACGGTTCAAATTAAGAAAGATGATACTGTAGCTGTATTAGGTGCTGGAGGTGTAGGACTCAGTACAATAATGGGTGCTGCATATGCTGGTGCCAGCCAAATTATTGCCATTGATATTGTTTCGGGGAAAGAAATAATTGCAAGAAAAGTAGGGGCAACTGATTTTTTGCTTTCTAGTCAGGAAACAATAAAACAAATTAATTCTATAACAAATAATTGTGGGGTTGATTATGCTTTCGAAGCAGTAGGTATACCTAAACTTCAAGAATTAGCTTTTGAAATTGTCCGTCCAGGTGGAACTCTAATCTTATCTGGAATTACACCTATGGGATCCAAGACAAATTTTTCTGGAGCTATTCTAACTCGGCAAGAAAAGACGGTCAAAGGATCTTACTATGGTAGTTCAGACACAAGTCGTGATTTTCATAAATATGCTGATTTATTTCTAGCTGGAAAACTTCCAATTGATAAAATGATTTCTCGGTCTTATAATTTAGATCAGATTAATGAGGCCTACACAGATATGTTAAGCAGTAAAGGTGGTCGAGGAATCATTCGATTATAATATATTTTAACCAGTATAAATAATAAAGCCCCAATTATAGGGGCTTTATTATTTAAAGATAGAAACTCGCGTTATTATTTCTTTTTTGGTCGCTCAAAAGTAAAATTTAATGTAGCCTTACCTCCTTTAACCGTAACATCCTGAGATAGAGTCCTTTTATTAAATTTCTCTTGCCAAGCAACTGCTTTGTATGTTCCATCAGGTACATTTTTTATGCTAAATGATCCATCTGAACCAGTTACCGCAAAGTATGGATGATCAAAAACCTGAGCATAACTTTTCATCCAAGGATGTACATCGCATTTAACGACAAATACATCTTCAGCTTTGTCAAATGTTACTGTTTTTTCTTTTAATGATTTAGGCATTCCAAAATTGAATTCACGATTAACCTTTGGTAGACCGTGAATATTATGCATGGTAGCATCACTATTTAATATTTTTAAGGGTTGACCTGCTTGTAAACCAATCACATGGGGTGAGTAAACGCAACCATTTTGATCTAAAGTTTCTGGTTCAGTAGGTGCTTTACCACTATAAGTGACCCCTTTCAAATAAACTATGACGTTTGCAAGATTTCCATCAGCGTCAACTATAAATGATTCTGCCTTTGCAGCTTCTTTGTGTGAAGCAGCACAGACAGGATCTGCATCCATACGGAGGCGTTTTGCTTTTGGTGCTTTTCCTATATAGTTAACACGGCCTGTAACCTCTCCTGCAAAAACAGTGCTAACTGCTACACAGGTTATTAAGACCAAGTTCATTATTTTGCGCATATTAATTCTCCTGCTATTTATATAAATTCAATGTCTAAAAGAGACACATAATTTAATCCTTCAATCCTGCCTTTAACAAGAAACTTACTTCAGTTAACATTGGCTAATTGAACTTTTTAATAGAAAAGTGGAAAATATTATCAAAATCGCAACTTAAGTATTTGTTCATTTTAATTAATGAGGACTAAGTTTCGCACTTATTTTAATTCAATTTATTAAATAATAACTAATTTAGATTAATTCAGGAATCTTTAATGAGTACTGACCACCATAAAGAGAGCTTTTTAACAAAGTACATTTTCTCTACTGATCATAAAATTATTGGTCTACAATATGGAATCACATCGCTAGTGTGGCTCCTTTTTGGTTTTATGCTGATGATGATTATGAGATATCAATTAGCTTATCCGGAAAGTCCTATTCCATTTGTTGGTGCATTATTGGGTGAGAGTGGAATTCTTCCCTCTGAAATGTATAATTCATTGGGAGCTATGCATGGAACTATAATGATTTTTTTAGGTGTTGTTCCTTTGGCTTTTGGTGCATTTGGTAATTACTTCTTACCCTTGCAGATTGGTACTATTGATATGGCATTTCCAAAATTGAATGCTGCATCTTATTGGATTTATTTCCTTGGGTCTGTTGTGATGGTTATTGGTTTTTTTGTTCCTGGTGGCGCTGCGAACTCAGGCTGGACATCCTATCCACCATTGGCTGATATTGCCACCATGGGACAGACTGTCTGGTTATTTGGAATGGTATTTCTAATCACCTCATCTTTATTAGGCTCAGTTAATATTTTGGTAACTGTCATCCAACTTCGAGCAGAAGGAATGACTTGGATGAAACTCCCAATTTTTACATGGACACAGTTTATTACTGCATTCCTTTTACTTTTGGCATTTCCACCATTAGAAGCGGCTGGTATATTGCAATTAATGGATCGCTTGGTCGGAACTAGTTTTTTTATGCCAAGTGGATTGGTTGTTTCTGGAGAAATACTAAAATATACAGGAGGTGGAAGTCCATTACTTTGGCAGCACCTTTTCTGGTTCCTTGCACATCCGGAAGTTTATGTATTGATCTTACCTGCATTTGGAATTGTAACCGAAATTGTTGCCAATAATACCCGTAAACCCATATGGGGTTATAAATCTATGGTTTATGCGATGGTATTTTTAGGTTTCATGTCTTTCATTGTTTGGGCGCACCATATGTATTTAACGGGAATGGGAACATCAATAGGTGCTTTCTTCCAAACTACCACAATGATTATTTCAATCCCATCTGTGGTAATCTTAACAACATTATTTCTTTCTCTTTGGGGCGGGTCAATTCGATTTAATACACCTATGTTATTTGCACTTGGATTCATTCCTATGTTTGGTATCGGTGGATTAACCGGACTTCCACTAGGTTTGGCTGCTGCAGATATTCACCTCCATGACACATATTATGTTATCGGCCATTTCCACTATGTAGTCGCCCCAGGTACTATCTTTGCTCTATTTGCGGGAATATATTACTGGTTTCCAAAAATGACAGGGAAAAGGACCAACGAAACATTAGGTAAACTTCATTTTTTCTTTTCGTTTATTTTTATGAATGGTGTTTTCATGCCTATGTTTGTTCAAGGGTTGGCTGGTGTATCGCGTCGTCTTTGGGATGGGGGCGAAATCTATGCCCATGCGGCTGATGTTCTTTACTTGAATGAAGTCATGTCAGTTTCGGCTTGGCTACTAGGTCTGACTCAGATCTTTTTTATTGCTAATATGATCATCAGTTTATGCGGGAAAAAAACCGGTGAAGTAAATCCTTGGGGTGCAACAACAATCGAGTGGACGGATACAACATCCCCTCCATTGGCTCATGGTAATTTTGAAATAGTGCCAAGTGTTTATCGCGGGCCTTATGAATACAATGTGCCCGGCGCTGACAAAGATTTTACACCTCAAAGTGAGAAGGGTTAAGTTTTATGGATATCCCATATACTGTTAAAGATAGACCTGATACTGGTCTTTACAATGGGAAATTAGGTGTCTGGCTTTTTTTAGCTTCAGAAGTCATGCTATTTGGTGGTTTATTTTCTGCATACATTTTTTTGCGTACTGGCGTTGATACATGGCCTAGCGGTGCTGATATTTTAAATGTTCCCCTTGCAACATTGAACACCTTGTTTCTTATTACCTCATCAGTGACTATGGTCATGAGTTGGGCGTCATTAAAACTAAAGGATTTAGCTAAGTTTAAATTGTATGCCGGGTTGACTTTGCTTCTTGCATGTGCTTTCCTTGTAGTGAAATACTTTGAATATACACATAAATTTCACGTTGGGTTATTTCCATCAACCAATACTTTCTTAGGAATTTATTTTACAATGACTGGCTTACATGTACTCCATATTATTGGTGGAATAATTGTGATTTTTTACTTTTGGATGCCTGGTTCAAAAATGTGGGAAAGTGATCCGGAGAGATTTACTAATCGTATTGAAATTGTTGGTCTCTATTGGCACTTTGTTGATTTGGTATGGATTTTCTTATTTCCCGTACTCTACTTATTGTGAGAAATATGTTATGGCAGATTTAACTCCAGATCAGGTAAAACATCATGTTAGAATTTATGTCATGGTTTTTGTGGCTTTGGCTTTTTTAACTATTGTTACTGTAGCAATTTCTTATTTAGACCTTGGTCCAATAGCATCAGTTGCTTTGGCTCTTTTTGTGGCAAGTATTAAAGGTTCACTAGTTGCATGTTATTTTATGCATTTAATTGATGAAAAAATCACTATTTATTGGACATTACTTATAACTGTAGCCATGTTCATGGTACTTCTTTTTGTACCACTAAGTACATTGTTGGATCATACGCAATATTAAAATGTCAATTAAATCATTCCATATCGTGTTTATCATTTTGTCCATCGCTATAACCATTTGGTTTGGCATTTGGGAGTGGAATCAATCTGTTCTTTTTGCAATTATTTCGTTTTTAGCTGGAGCTGGATTGGTGTTCTATGGAATACGAGTCTTTAAAAAATTCAAAACTATTTCCTGATGAAAAAAATAATTATTATATCATTAGTTATCTGCTTAATACTTTTTCCTGAAGTGAGCTATGCTTGTGCAACTTGTTTTGGAAATCCCAACTCAGTTGCTACTCAAGGAATGAATAAAGCCATTATAGCTATGCTGGGAATTACGGGAGGGGTATTGGGAGGTGTCGGTTCATTCATATTTGTGCTGCGTCGGCGTGCAAAGCGGTATGCAAACTCATTAATAGATAAAGAGAATTAATTCAGAGGTAATCTTCGGTGTTAGAACTGCTAAAATATTTCGGACTTCCATCGGTATCTGCTTCAACTCAGGGACCAGCAATTGATAATATTATATCCATAGTTCACTGGTTGATGCTAATATTATTTATTGGATGGGGTGTATTTTTTATTTATACCCTAATTCGTTTCCGCGCTTCAAATCATCCTAAAGCCGATTATCATGGTGTAAAAAGCCATTTCTCTTCTTATTTGGAAGGAGTGGTTGCTGTCATAGAAATTGCTCTATTATTTGGATTTGCCTTCCCCATTTGGGCCAGTCGTGTTAATGATGTTCCTAAAGGGCCTGAGGCGGTACAGATCCGGGTTATTGGGCAGCAATTTGCATGGAACATCCATTATCCTGGACCTGACGGTGTGTTTGGCAATACATCCATTAATCTGGTAGATGAGGCAGAAAATCCAATTGGTCTTGACCGTAAAGATGAATTTGGCAAAGATGATGTGTTTACTGTAAACCAACTTCATATTCCAGTGAATACGCCGATTAATATTTCACTGTCTTCTAAAGATGTACTACACAGTTTTGGCCTGCCTGAATTACGAGTGAAACAGGACGCTATTCCAGGCATGGTAATTCCAGTATGGTTTGAAGCCACCATGACAACAGAAGAATTTTTGAAAACGACCATTGGATCTGGCCGTGAAGGGAAAGGATTTGAAATTGCTTGTGCCCAGTTATGTGGATTAGGCCATTATCGTATGAAAGGATTTCTCACAATTCATGATGATGAAGGTTACGCTGCTTGGCACCAAGAACAGCAGGAATATCTGGCCGAAGAAGAAGACGACGACGATTGGGGCGACGACGACTGGTAGAACCTCCATTTAATTCAATAATTATTTGATAAAACCTCTATTTGTTCATTTAAATAAATAGGGGTTTTTTTGTGATTATTTCAATAATTAACTCTAAGTAAATTGTAAATTCAATGCCCAATCACTGGGGGAAATCTTCGAATGAAACCATCATCAGACATTTGGCTCAGACGGTTCTCTAAACTAACTGTCTTTTCTACCTTATTTCTTATTTTTGCTGGCGCATTGGTAAAAAGTCATGAGGTTGGACTTTCTGTTCCAGATTGGCCAACCACTTATGGTAAGCAGATGTTTGCTTTTCCTTTATCCGATATGGTGGGCGGTATTTTCTATGAGCATGGTCACCGCATTATCGCAACGATTGTTGGTTTTTTTACTATGATCCAAGCTATTTGGCTTGGGTTTTCACATCACCCTAACTGGTTGAAAAAACTTGGGTTTTTTGCATTAGCCATGGTCATTATTCAAGGATTATTTGGTGGTATCACTGTTCTGTTCTTTTTACCGCCACTTGTATCGATTATTCANGGTATTTTGGCTCAGACATTTTTTATTATGACGATTATCATTGCTTATAGCATGTCGCAAGAACGTGAGAACCGNNNTGATAATGGNATGGNTCAANCCATTCGAAAAGGGGCGTTGTTNATGGGTGGTTTNGTTTACATCCAACTAATTTTGGGCGCATTGATGCGTCATACTGCGTCTGGATTAGCTATTCCTGATTTTCCCACTATGGGCGGTATGTGGATTCCCACGTTTTCTAGTGAGATGATGACAAATATTAATTACATTTTATTTGACCTGGATCTGGATTCAGTTTCAAAAGGGCAAGTAATTATTCATTTCATTCATCGATTAGGAGCAGTAATTGTCACTGGTACCATTGGCTATTTTTATGCCAAGTATGGCGAAACCATAAAAGCTAATCAAAGAAGTAAGGCTGTGTTCATAAGCATCATAGTTATTGTGATCATCCAATTTTCATTGGGCGTTTTCACTGTTCTTTCAGCCAGGTCACCTTATATCGCCAGTTTTCATGTGGTCACTGGTGCAGCATTATTGGGATTATGTACTCTTTTACTCTTAAAAGTAAATTCTCTAAAATGGAGCCAGTGGAAGCTGCAGTGAAATTGCAAAAGCAAAAAGCGAAGTCCATTGTGAGCATTTACCTCGAACTGAGTAAATTAAATATTTTGTCCCTCGTTTTAGTAGCAACCTTTCTTGGATATTATATAGGTAATAATGGAATCGGCTCTTGGATATTGCTTACATCAACCCTTATGGGAACAGCCATGACATCTGCTGGTGCTGGTGCATTGAACCATTATTTGGAAAGAAAGCCTGATCAATTAATGAATCGTACTAAGAATAGGCCCTTGCCTGCAGGAACGATATCACCGTTATCAGTCATTATTTATGGTGTACTCATGGTTGTGTTTGGGAGTATCATATTATTTGTGAAGGTGAATATGTTAACGGGCTTTTTATCCTTACTCACGGCGTTTTTGTATATTGCTATCTATACCCCATTAAAACGAATCACATGGCTGAACACTTCCATAGGTTCAATTCCTGGCGCCATACCCATTATTGGAGGTTGGACGGCAGCTACAGGTGAGATCGGTACCATGGCTTGGATATTATTTGGTATCATGTATCTTTGGCAGCATCCCCACTTTTACGCCATCGCTTGGATGTGCAAGGATGATTATGCCGCTGCAAAATTTAAGATGCTGCCTGTTATTGAACCAGATGGCATCCGAACCATACGCCAAATTTTTTGGCATCTGCTCCTCATGATCCCTATTTCATTGCTGCCCGTTGTCGAGGGTTCATTGGGTACAATCTATCTTGTTGGTGTCACGATGATTTCCTGCGCATTTTTTTTGTCGGCAGTTCCGTTGGCAAAGAATCAATCACATAAAAGTGCATTATTACTTTTGAAGGCATCGGTATTGTATTTGCCAGCCCTTCTTATTATAATTATCATTGATTTGGGCTTAAAAACATGAATCAAAAAAATCGATTTATTATCTACGGAATTGTGGCAGTTTTTCTAGCCGTGACGTATTTCATCAAAGAGTCTGATAGAGATAGTATTTTGCCGCTGATCGGAACCGTACCAGAATTTTCATTTACGGATAGTAATAATGATACCATATCCAAGAATGAGATGATGGGCAAGGTATGGGTAGCCGATTTTATTTTTACCACGTGTAACATGGCNTGTCCAGTGATGACTGGTAACATGAACTTGGTTCATAAAGCTTTTAAAGANAATGATGATGTGCGGATTGTATCCATTTCTGTTTATCCTGAATATGATACACCAGAGGTNCTTACTGAATATGCNTCTCGTTATAATGCGAATACAGATCGNTGGCATTTTCTAACAGGNTCGGAAGAGTTAGTACAGGATATCATCAAAAATGGATTTAAGATTGGTGATTATGAAGATATCATTTTTCANAGTGAAAAATTTGCCTTGGTAGATCAACAGGGTCAAATCCGNGGATACTATAACGGAATGAAGACAGAAGAAATAACCCAATTAAAAACAGATATTAAAAAGTTGCTAGGTCAATCATGAATCCAAAACAAGATAGTTTTTGGCTAAGGATAATATACATTGTCTCGTTGATTATTTCTGCGGCTGTAGCTTTTCTGATCCTAGGTCCACGTCCGGAAGGCATAGAAGATTCATTAGATGTATCTGGACTTCCATTAGTAAATGCCACACTGAATGGTATTACTACTATATTATTGATTTATGGTTATTTGTTGATAAGGAAAAAGCAAAGACAACGCCATAAGAACGTTATGCTGTCCGCGTTTGGAACATCAGGTGCCTTTTTGGTATCCTATGTGATTTATCATTGGTTCAAGGCGGGACCGAAGCAATATACCGGAGAATTTACCGAAATATATCTTTTTATTTTATTGACTCACATCGTCCTGGCAGCCATTATCATTCCCTTAGCTTTGATCACTTTGTATCGTGGATGGACAGACAACATTGGTAAGCACCGCAAGATCGCCAAGATCACATTGCCACTTTGGCTTTATGTATCTGTTACTGGTGTTTTGATTTACTGGATGTTATATTAAAGTTTTTTAACCAGGCCGCCAAATTTCTGGTCAATTTGAAATCCTAGTTTATAAAACAATCCCGATTGAAAAAATCCAACAGTAAGGAATTTGTAATTCTTCAATCTTAATCGGAGAAATAATTCCTCAACGACTCGGATACTTAAATGGCTCTTTCGGTAATGAGGGGCAATTACCACTTTTTCTAAATGGGCAATTCCAGGGCCCGTTTTTTTCCAGAAAACACCGCCAGAGATATGGTCTTTTGAATCCTCCAAAAGAAGAAATGAATGTTGTGTCTCAAATTGGACATCCAGATTGGCCTCGATAAGTAGGCGGTGAAAACGGGCAACTTCTTTTGGGTGAAAAGGGGGCCTAATCTTGAAAGTTTGGCCCGAAGAATCCTCCACCAAAACGGACAAGTCCAATCGACCTTTTTCGCCAATATCTCTCGAAATAAGTTCAGCATAATCTGCTGCATCCACATGTTCGAATACGAGGCGTGTCAAAAAGTATTTTTCTGAATCGGTGAGTGTTATCGCATCATGAATTTGGTGCAAATGTGTCTCAAATTTTTCTTCAGAAATGGATTCGGATCGCATTTGATTCATTAGTGAATTGAGCCGTTCAACCAAATCTGGATTGGCATTTCGAAAGGCGGTCATGAGAAAGAAACGGATTCGTGTTTCAGGATACCGTTCGATCAAATTATCCAATTTATAATCTTTATAAAGATCTTGGATAATACCCCCTTTGGCTTTGTGGGTGGCTTCCGGATTAAGATCTAACCATCTTTGATAGCGGAGAGAGGCAAAGACTACAGGTTTTCGCAATAGACCTAAATCGGTCACATCCTTTAGAAAGGCATTAATCCGTTGCTTTGTCAACCCCGTTTTATCACCGGATGTTTTGATAGTCTTCAAGAGTTGGCTTCCTGTTCGAGTGCCAAAAGTTTCAAGGACAACTGTAAACAGTATTTCCCATTCAGCCATCTTTTTTAAACCAGGGAATTGATCTTCCGTATCTAAAATGAATTGTTGATAGAGGGTGATCAAAACATTCGTAATGGATTCGGCTTTTGTTCGTCCAGCGATGGATACGAGACGAGTACCTGTATAATAATCAAATTCAGGTATAATGACATTCCGTGGTGACGCGTCATCAATCATTCTGGTTTGACCGGACCGTTTCCAAAATTCAAGGTAAGCTGCAACTGCATTCCAAATGAAATGGAGCCAGCGCATTTGCCATCGATCCGGATAAGTGCCGGAAGCAATTTCACTCTGGTTACGTTCCAAATATTGGAGGACGGTTTCTCCAGGGATATATTCTTCAGTAAAGATTCCATGTTCTTCCCAAATGCATCCAAAATCTTCAACTAATTTTTTGTGAGTCACGCTTGCGCCAATAGAGATTAGCCAATTAGTTTCGCGTTTGAAACGAGAAGATTCTAAGTCATTATTTATGTTAATTACAAAATTATAGGCGGTCCCATTGGTCAATTTGACCAAAGTTCTTACAACAAATTTTCCATGACCCTTTCCTAATAGGGTGCACCAAACTCCCCCCTTTTCTATATCTAACAATTTAATTTGTTTTCCACCAGAAAAAATAAAGACCGACTCCGGAATGAGTGTTGTTTGACGGAAGGTTGATTCAAGAGATACTTTTATTAGATCAGGTATATTTTGATCGAATTGGATAATCGAATCCCAATTAAATTTTGTGGTGNGNGCATAGTTACTGATCCATTTTCGAAATCCATTATTGAGAATAGTTCGATTCNCTCGGGCCAATTGTGAAAGTGGNGTATTCTTTGAGACNAACATCCACATGNNTAGTTCTCCTCTNANGCGGACGAAATGTNTTGGATGGTNTAATCCTAAGGTGGTGATCAAGTTTATTAANGCATNTCCCACATTAACATCTGCTTTTTNCATTTTTGATAAATGACGAAACTTTGCTAATAACTCGATAATTGATTGGAGATGTCGCTCCTCAATAAAACCTGGGTTAAATGTACTGAGTGTATCAAAATCACTTGAAGAACTATAAAGATCTATAAACATTTCTCCATTAATATGAGGCATCAGCATTTCTAAGGATCGCACCCAATAGATTTGATTTGGATGATACTGAAGTCGAAGAAATTGGCCCTGTAGAATGGATTGAAGCTTCGGTGAATCCATGGAGACTCGAAGGTAGTCTAAAGCACTCCGTATGTGCTGATTGCTTTTTTGAAGTAAATTATGAGACGCCTGATGTAGAGTAGCGGTGGTAGGATTTCCTTCAGGATATGGAGCAGTATCAAGTAGGGGCAGGTCAAATTTTTCAAATGGAAGAGATTCATAATTCACNGTAAATCCGCGGTATGGTTCGAAAGAGATTACTCGGTAAGCCACATCACCAATAAAGTTTAGCAGAGATTGATTGCCTAACCAAAGTGTGGGGTCACGAAGGAGCTTTTCAAGACTAATCATTGTCTCNCTAGTATGGTAATGGTAATCTCCAATTATAAGCGACCGTTTGTTCCATTTGAATAAAAGACCCTCCTTAAGTTCATATTCTCTTATCTTTTTTCCATCCCATTGAATATCACCACGAGTGAGGCTTCTTTCTCGTAGGAGCCAGTTAGGAATTTGGATCTCATAATTCCCGCGGATCAGACTGATGTAATTCTTTTCATACATGGGTTCAATAATATCNGAAAAACGCTTTATAATAATTTTTCGTTTATAAGTATTTTTTGACGTGAGCTCATCTTTGGATCGATTGAAATCTCTGGGGATAATTGCATAATTCACGATCCGTTCNTAAGNCGGTAAAAATGTATTTA
Source organism: Chloroflexota bacterium (assembly GCA_002696685.1). The sequence continues at coordinate 14,714 of NZSI01000031.1, forward strand.
CCGAAAAGACCAATGAGCTGAAATAAGTGCGAATTTCCTTATCNGACATAGTGNCCAGATCCANGGCTTCGTTTTNCGGTTCGGGGTAGAGAAGTATTGTGTTAAACTCCTTGCCATCTCCAACAAGAAACACACTGCGAATNGCTTCAAAATCTTGAAATAAATTCTCGATCTTTTGCGGTGAGATTGTTTGACCACGGCTGTTCTTGTAGATTTCCTTCTTCCGGTCAACAATAAAATAATGTCCCTTTTTCTCTTGAAAAATATCNCCNGAGTGGAACCAGTTATCTGAATGAGTCCCTTCNATTTCATCCTTATAATAGCCAGNGGAAACATATGGTCCCTTCATGAGGAGTTCATTATCTTCACTCAATTTCAATTTGATGCCAGGTAGCACTTTACCCACGGAATTAGTAACATAATNTTCAGGTGGCGTCATAGTAATACCTCCTGTTGCTTCTGTCATNCCATATCCACTTAGAAGNCTAATACCATTTTGATGAAAGAATTTAAAAATATCCGGATCTAAGAATCCTGCAGCGGAGAGCCCCCATTTTAATTTTCCTCCAGTTATGGATTCAGTCAACTCTCGGATTTGGTCGTCTTTGGATTTTTCAATTGGGATAGAAGCAGTTATGTGCTCTTGNATTTGGATCCATCGCTTTGGTATTGAAATAAANATNGATGGTNTGGCGGTTTTNAAATCTTTTAAAAGTGTTTTAAATGATGTTGATTCTGTAAAAGTNTAAGTTGCGCCCCAAAAGATTGCTCCCATCATTTCGAACCATCGACCAAAAGTATGGTATAAAGGNAGGTAACAAAGGAAANCNTCTTTCGGTCCTATCTCCGGCAAAGCTAATGCNCGTGCGAAACGCTTTGTAATTATATTGGTTTGACTAAATATGATACCTTTTGGGTTATCTGTTGTGCCAGAAGTATACATTATTGTTGCAAGTTCTTCTTGATTATTCAAATTTGGTAGTTTGATTTTGGATTCTTTACATTTCTCAATGAATTCATTCCAAACCTGTTTGTTATCTATTTGAATGGCATTGAGATCACCAAGATGACGTTTAGCTTTCTCAAGTAATTCACGTGAATGATCACTACCCCAAAAGAGATTTGTTATTTCAGCGTGTTCAAGCACATAATCCAAATGATNTGCAGAAAGATTCATGGGTATTGGAACAATCCGAATTCCATAGCTTAAACAAGCTAAGTCAATAAGTACACCATGAATATGATTTTCCGTAAAGATACCCACAGTGTCGGTACTATTCATTGTGGATTGAAAAAATGAGCCTATGGTTTTAACCGTTTCCCAAACCTNACTGTATGTCATAGNGGTTACATTATCACCTGCAATNGTTTGAAAGAGAGGCTTATCCTTATATCGATCTACCCTTTGAGCTATGAGGCTCGAAACTTGATAATTTGATCGAACAATTAGTTGATTGAGAATGACAAACCAATCTTCCACTTTATTTGTTTGATAGATAATCTGATTAACAGCAGGGAGATGTCCGATCTCTAAAAAATCGCGATTAGATTGAGGGTCGTCAATTTCTAACAAGGCTTGGGCAGATTCAAATAGATTATCCTTGGTGCATGTTCCTTTAAAGGCATTTTGTATTGTTTTTATCGGATCACCCATCCATAAAATTAGAAAATATAGTCTATATATACNCCATCTATATAGTTGTACAGTGTGATTGATTTCAGTAAGTTTTCCCTCAAAACAATTCGGACTAAAACATGGCGAAAAAAACAACCTATTCAACTACTCAATTGGCCAGATACCTCTCTGAGGCTCCAAAAGCGGTAAAAGTCTATATTAGAGATTTGGAGAAGCAGATTGGCAACATGGCCAATATCGGTTTNGCNCTTTCAAAAGAAAAGGATATGGCAAAGCTTTTGGAAATGATTCTCCTTGAGGCGAAACGGATTGCTAATTCAGATGGTGGCACCCTTTATATGATGACTGATGACCAGCGTTTACGTTTTGAAATCATGATGACTGATTCTTTGGATTTCCATATGGGAGGTACCTCAGGACAAGATATTCCATTTTACCCAGTGAAGCTTTATGATGATGGGGTAGAAAATAGGACTATGATTGCCGCATATGTAGGTCTAACAGGAGAAACAGTTAATATTCCGGATGCCTATAAAGCCAAGGGGTTTGATTTTTCAGGTACAAAAATGTTTGACGAAAAAACGGGATACCACTCTAAGTCTTTNTTGACTGTTCCTTTGAAGAACCATGAAGAAGAAATTATTGGAGTTTTACAACTTCTGAATGCCCAAAGCCAAAAATCCAAAAAAATTATCCAATTCACTTCTGACGTTCAAGAAATGGTAGAAGCATTGGCCAGCCAGGCTGCTGTAGCAATCACAAATAAAAATTTAATTCGTGACCTGGAAGCGTTATTCGAGTCTTTCATTAAGCTAATTGCTTCNGCAATTGATGCAAAATCACCTTATACAGGAGGTCATTGTGCTCGTGTTCCAGAGATAACTATGATGTTGGCTGAAGCTGTGCAAGGGACAAAAGATGGGCCATTTNCTGANGTGNAATTCACAGAAAAGGAAATGTACGAATTGAAGATAGCTGCTTGGCTCCATGACTGTGGTAAAGTGGCTACTCCGGAATTTGTGGTGGATAAGTCCACCAAACTTGAGACCATTTATGATAGGGTCCATGAAGTAGAAACACGATTTGGGGTCCTCCTTCGGGATGAAGAGATTAAACGCTTAAAAAAAGATTTAAAGATTGAACGAGATGNCTCTCTTTCTAATGAAGAAAAAGCAACCAAGATTAAGTCTAACCTAAGGGATTATCGTAAAACTTTGCGCAAATTGAAAAGCGATATTGAATTTGTAAAAGAATCAAATATTGGAGGCGAATTNATGTCTGGAGATAAAAAGGAGCGTGTTCACCAGATCTCTGAATANCGNTGGAAACCTAANGGGAAGATGCAAAATTTTCTATCAGAAGATGAAGTTTATAACTTGACTATTCCCAGGGGAACCCTAACGCCAGAAGAGCGAAAGGTTATTAACGATCATATAGTAGTTACTATTGATATGCTTGAAGAATTGCCCTATCCGAAACATCTTAGGAATGTCCCTGAATTCGCTGGTGGTCACCATGAAAAGTTGGATGGAACTGGCTACCCCAAAGGCCTGATAAAAGATGAGATGTCAGTTCANGCTAGGATTATGGCAATTGCAGATATTTTNGAAGCACTNACAGCAAGAGANCGCCCCTATAAAAAAGGGAAAACTCTAAGTCANGCTATGCGTATTCTTGGTTTTATGAAAAANGACGCTCATATTGATGTAGATCTTTTTGAAATATTTGTTAGAGAAAAAATCTATTTAAAATATGCTGAAGGTTATCTTGATCCTGAACAAATTGATGAAGTTCAATTATAGTTCTAAANTTCATTCTAATTTGATTCTAAGCTAATGACCATNGAAATTGCATTTGTTCTTGGCCTAATTGCCTTAGCCTTTATTCTTTTTGTTACAGAAAAATTCCCTTTGGATGTGACTGCTGTTCTTATTCTGAGCATTTTGTTTCTGGGTAATTTTCTTAGTCCAGCTGAAGCCATTTCCGGGTTTTCCAATCCTGCAGTTATTACTATTTGTTTGCTTTTTATTTTAAGTCACTCCTTACAAAAAACACGCATTTTGGAATACCTTATTGTTCGTATTAATAAACTAGTTACTCAGTCTAAGACTCTTGGCCTAGGGGTCTATTTACTTACAATCAGCATTGCAAGCGCTCTTATGAATAATACAGCCATAGTTGCAATTTTTATGCCTGTAACTATCCGATTAGCGCATCAATATAGGATGAGTCCTTCAAAATTATTAATACCATTAAGCTACGCAGCGATTATAGGTGGTACGCTAACCTTGGTGGGTACATCTACNAANCTATTGGTTAATTCAATATATANTNAAAATGGNGGNACACCATTGGGTATGTTTGAATTTGCAAGATATGGTTGGNTAACNCTTACNATTGGATTGATCTACGTGATGTGGATTGCTCCTCGGATANTGCCATCGCGAACGGTAACCTCCAGTTTAACTCAAAGTTACCANATGGCGGGATATCTGACAGAAATGAAAATATCAATTGATTCGCCCATGGTGGGTAAGACCTGTCGCGAACGGAATTTGAACCAGAATTATGATGTTATGGTATTGGANATTCAAAGGGAAGGGCGTCTGATTTCGAATAATGTAGGTCAGCAGCGTCTACATCCTGGTGATATCCTTTTTGTTAAAGGAACAGTAGAAAGCTTCCTTAGAATGAAAGAAGTCGAGAAAGTATCCTTACTCACAGATGAAAAATTAACCCAAGCTGAATTGGAGCAGGAAGACAATGTTCTCATGGAGTGTATGGTTACTGACAAATCCGATATTATTGGACAAACCCTCATGGAGAGCAATTTTAGGAATCGATTCCACGCTTTTATATTAGCCATAAGACGCGAGGGATCAATTATTCGGAAAAAGATCGCCCATGTTGTTTTGCATAACTATGATACATTATTGATCTACGGTCGCCGTAAACAATTGGACGAACTGGCAAATAGTGGTGAATTTTTATTATTAGGAGAAGTCCAGGCTGACCTGCTAAAGGCCCGTTATTGGTGGGTAAGTATTGTGGCTATTGTATTTACGATCCTCCTAGCGACTTTAGGGATTTTGCCTATTATAAAAGGGGCTATTGTTAGTGCAGTTATATTAATGATGTTGCGGGTCATATCACCTAATGAGGCCTATCAATCTATTCATTGGCAGGTTATTGTGTTAATTGCTGCCCTTATTCCATTGGGAATAGTAATTGAATCAACAGGAACAGCCGCATTCATTGGAGAATCTATTTCCAAGATTGCTACTGGATTTTTGCCTGAAAAACAACCTTATGTTCTATTGGGATTAGTATATCTAATAACCATGATATTGACAGAAATATCATCAAACACTGCTACAGTTATTATCATGACACCCATTGTAATGGCACTAACAACACAAATTGGAATTGATCCAAGACCTTTCATTTTTGCTGTGTGTTTTGCCGCTTCATCGTCATTTAGTACTCCTGTTGGGTACCAAACTAATTTGATGGTTTACGGTCCCGGGGGATATAAATTTTCTGACTTCATTAAAGTAGGTCTACCGCTTTCAATTACTTTGTGGTTTATGGCAGTGCTTTTTATACCGAAGATTTGGCCCTTTAACTAGAAATTTGGCAATGCCAATGTTCGATTACAAATGTGGAAAGTGCAGTCATCTATTTGAGGAATTAATTTTTTCAAGTCAAATTCCTGATTACAAAATAAAATGTCCAAAATGTGGAGCATTTAAATCTAATCGGCAATTATCAGCGCCTACTATTTCAGTAGGATCATCATTTGATCCGGCATATGCAAAACCAGGTTGTACTACGTCGACCAATTCAGGATTTGGATGAGTTAATTAATTTTGCGGTCGCAGATAATTCGCTAATCCTCATCAATAATAACTTTTAAATTCCGCGCTCATGCCCCAATCCAATAAACGTCATTCACGGCTTCAATCATTTTTAGATAATCCCGCTAAATCTATGTGGACTCTGGCTATACCCGTTATTGCTGGGATGGGGATTCAAACACTATATACCATTGTAGATATGATATTTATCGGAAAGCTTGGTGGTGAATCAATTGCGGCGGTGGCATTTAATATGCCAATCTTTTTTTTCGTAATGGGATTGTCTTTTGGTTTGGGTAGTGGTGTTACTGCATCCATTGCAAGATTTATAGGTGCAGATGATAAAGTGAATGCGGATAATGCAGCAGAACATGCTGTGGCTATCGCGCTAATAATTAGCGCGATACTTACTATCATTGGTTTGATTTTTGGAGAAACCATTTTAATGTATATGGGATGTACT
>NZSI01000032.1 GCA_002696685.1 Chloroflexota bacterium
AATAAAATATCGACAGCTAGTGCCAGAGATTTTTCACTTACAGATAATACTTGTGGAATGGACCTAATTCCTTTGATCCTGTTGATTCGAGTATAGCATGACAGTTGGAGCGTAAATCACCTAATATGAGTTCAAATTCATCGACTGACCCTACAAGAAGAATTACATCAAGTGACGACTTAGAAGTCTCAGCCTACCTTGAGATATCCCAGGAAAAGGCCGGCCACGGGATTCCAAACTCCTCAAGCCACGTTCCTCAACGGGAATCTGTATTGGTAATAGATTTTGGATCCCAATATAGCCGGCTTATCGCAAGACGAATTAGAGAAAGTAAGGTTTATTGCGAGATAATCCCATATTCTGCAACATGGGATTCAGTTAAAGACCTCAATCCAAGGGGAGTGGTTCTTTCCGGAGGACCAGCTAGTGTCTACGATTCTAATCCTCCACTGGCTCCTAGTTGGGTCTACGAATGTGGATTACCGATACTCGGAATATGTTATGGAATGCAGGTAATGGTGCACCAGCTAGGAGGAAAGGTCGCCCCAGCTACAAAAAGGGAGTACGGCCACGCTGTACTGCACCAAAACGCTACTGATGAACCGCTTTTACATGGCCTCCCGTCGTCAATTCCGGTTTGGATGAGTCACGCTGATCAGATCACTGAACTACCTCCAGGGTTTAATGCTAAGGCCTATACCGATAACGCTCCAGTTGCTGTTACAGCTAATGATCAAGGAATGCTAGGGATACAGTTTCATCCGGAAGTAGCCCACACTCCTCATGGTGTCGATATCATCAACAATTTTCTATACAAAATTTGTGGAATGGGAGAGCTATGGACTTCAGGAAATTTCGTCANTGAATCTGTCGANAGGATAAAAGCNCAGGTTGGAGATGGAAAAGTAATTTGCGCCCTNTCNGGAGGGGTAGACTCCGCCGTCGCAGCNACACTGGTACACAAAGCCNTTGGNGATCANCTCACCTGNATNTTCGTTAATAATGGCCTCATGNGAAAAGAGGAACCAGACAGAGTAAAAACCACTTTCGAAAAATATTTGAACGTTAATCTTATTTTCAGTGAATCTACTGAACGATTCCTTTCATCTCTAAAGGGAATCGTAGATCCGGAACAAAAAAGGAAAATAATAGGCGGTGAATTCATAAATGTATTTGACGAAGAGGCAGCTAGACTAGGCCAAGTAGATTTCTTAACCCAAGGTACTCTTTATCCGGACGTTATTGAAAGCGCCAGCCCAGAAAATAGTGTGTCAGCAACCATAAAGACACACCATAATGTAGGCGGATTGCCAGAACACATGAAACTCGAACTGGTTGAGCCTCTTAGATACCTCTTTAAGGACGAAGTTAGAGAAGTGGGCCTTGAGCTTGGATTGCCAGAAGAGATGGTTTTCAGACAGCCATTTCCTGGACCTGGGCTGGCTATAAGGATCATGGGTGAAGTTACACATAACAAGCTTGAGATTCTTAGAGCAGCCGACTGGATAGTAATGGATGANATAAAAGCCAATGACTTATACAGGGAACTATGGCAGACATTTGCAGTTTTAACTGGTTCCCGNTCTGTGGGAGTAACTGGGGACTTTCGAACGTACGGCCACGTAATAGCAATAAGAGCCGTAAAAAGTGACGATGCAATGACGGCGGACTGGGCACGCTTGCCCTACGATGTCTTGTCAAGCATTTCAAGTCGCATTGCCAATGAAGTACCGGACGTAAATAGAGTAGTTTTCGACATAACTAGCAAACCCCCCGGTACTATTGAGTGGGAATGAGAAAAATTTATAAACCATTGAAGTAGTTCAATAAAATATTGAAAAGTATTGAAGAAATTCAAAGTTGCAAGAATGTTACACAGAAGTTAGGTAGTCAAAATTTAAATATTGATTTCAATAACTTGCATGCTTGGGACTGTTGAATGGNAATGAATAAAATAANCAACCTNCCCTTTTTTGATAGCCATTTTCATATTATAGAAAATGGCTATCCTATCCAATCAAATAACGGGTACATACCTNCAAAGTTTACGNTCGAGGACTATTTNGAAAGAGTTCATNGCTACTCTGTAAAAGGAGGGGCCGTCGTATCGGGATCATTTCAAGGATTTGATCAGACATACCTGACGNCGGCTTTGGAGAAATTGGGACCCGACTTTGTCGGGGTGACTCAATTACCTTCAACTGTGAGTGATGAAGAAATATTGGATTTGGACCGGCATGGGGTCAAAGCTGTAAGATTCAATTTGAATAGAGGGGGTTCTGCTGGCGCTGAAGATCTAGTCTCGATGGCTAATCGGATCTATGATCTGGCAGGTTGGCATGTGGAGTTATATCTTGGTGCTGAATCGCTTTCCCATCTGAAGGATAAAATCCCTGACTTGCCCAAAGTAGCCATTGATCACCTTGGCNTATCAGATTCAAACCTTGAAATACTTTTGCCTCTCATTCGGGACGGCCTAACAGTAAAAGCTACAGGTTTTGGACGGATAGATCTTGATATAGAGAAAACGCTAATAAAAATACATGAAGTAAGTCCTGATACGCTAATGTTTGGCACCGATTTACCTTCTACTAGGGCTCGCAGGGAATATTCCGATCAAGATTTTTATAGTGTCCTTGAAGTGTTAAGGGAAGATGAGGCTGAGAAAGTGTTTAGCAAAAATGCATTAAACTTTTACGGGGTATAAGACNCCCTAGCATGAAAATATCATCTGGTAGGTAATCTAAATTGAACATACTACTCGTTGGAAGTGGTGGCAGGGAGCATGCCATTGCCTGGAAAATTAATCAAAGCCCTAAACTACAGAAACTCTACATAGCCCCTGGAAATGCAGGAACCAGATCTATCGGCACCAACGTGGAAATTTCTGACACAGATATCGAAGGACTAAAGAATTTTGCTTCAGCGAAAGAGATAGATTTGACGATAGTGGGACCGGAAGCTCCCTTGGCCTTGGGAATAGTAGATGTTTTTATGGACGCCGGACTACCTATTTTTGGGCCAAAAGCCGCTGCAGCTAGGTTGGAGTCCAGTAAATCTTTTGCAAAGAATGTAATGGAAAAATGGAAAATCCCTACCGCTTCACATGTTTCCTTTAATGAACCAGAGGAAGCAATTGCCTATCTAGATGAAATAACGTCCTTTCCCACGGTTATAAAAGCGGACGGTTTGGCAGCAGGTAAAGGTGTTTACATTTGCCAAAACAAGGTCGAGGCTGTCTCTGCAATCACCAAGATAATGGTTTCAAAGACTTTTGGTAACGCCGGAAAAACCCTAGTGATTGAAGAGTTTTTAGACGGCTGGGAATTGAGTGCATTCGCCTTCACGGATGGAAAATCAATTTCTGAACTAGTGGCCGCTTGCGATTACAAGAAGATTGGAGAAGATGATACAGGACCTAATACGGGTGGTATGGGCGCATTTTCTCCTCCTCGCATTTGGAACCAAAACATGAAGGATAAAATTATGGATCTGGTGATTAGACCAGTGATTGATGGAATGAGAACAGATCATGAACCGTTTNTGGGAACATTATTTGCNGGAATGATGATCACAAATGAGGGGCCGAAGGTTGTAGAGTTCAACTGTAGACTTGGGGANCCCGAGACTCAAGTNTTGCTACCACTTTTGGAATCAGACTTGCTAGATATAGTGGAGTCCTGTGTAAATGGAACTTTAGAAAGCTCAGATGTTAAGTGGANNTCAAACTCATCCGTTGCCATTGTNCTGGCATCCGGAGGGTATCCAAATTCTTACTCAACTGGCCACAGAATTAGTGGGATTAGCCANCTGGATGATAAAACAAAAATATTTCACGCCGGCACCACAACTAATTCTGAGGGCGATGTCATAACAAATGGGGGAAGGGTACTGTCAGTCAATGCAGTTGCACACAATATGGAACTAGCCAGATCTACAGCTTACGCGGGTGCAAAGCGAATATCATTTAAAAACGTTTACATGCGAAACGATATAGCCAAAGATGTCGGATAGCAGACAAAAATCAACGATGGATTTAAATAAATATGATTGAAAGATACTCAAGACCCCAGATGAAATCAGTTTGGTCAGACCAAAATAAATATGATAAATGGTTGGCTATAGAGATAGCTGTTTGTGAGGCATGGACACAGAAAGGGCTCATTCCAGAAGAAGAAATGNTTAAACTACGATCGGCAACCTACGATTTCGACCTATTTCAGGACATCCTGAAGAAAACTAANCATGATATGACAGCATTTTTACAATCGACAACTGCTGGTCTAGGAGACGAAGGTAGGTGGCTGCATCAAGGCCTTACTACTAGTGATGTATGGGATACCGCAACCAGCCTGCAGCTCGTTGAAGCAGGATCATTATTAGATAAGGAGCTGAGTCTCCTTGAAGCAGCCTTGAAACAAAAAGCGCTGAAATACAAAGACACGTTAATGATGGGAAGAACCCATGGGGTTCATGCTGAACCAGTAACATTAGGTCTTAAACTTGCTCTCTGGTGGGATGAAATAAAGCGAGGGCGCTCCAGGCTATCCCAGGGAATTGNTTCCGTAAAGGTAGGCAAAATATCGGGACCCGTCGGTACTCACGCTACAGCACCTCCAGAAATTGAGGCGTATGTCTGCTCCAAAATTGGCTTAACTCCNGCCCCTGTTTCAAATCAAGTGATCCAGAGGGATAGGCATGCCCATTTTGTAACTACTCTCGCCCTCGTATCGGCAACTTTAGAAAAAATATCTACAGAAATTAGAGGCCTACAACGTACAGAGATTCGGGAGGTAGAAGAGCCATTCAGTGAGGGGCAAACTGGNTCTTCCTCGATGCCACACAAACGAAATCCTGAGTTGACAGAGAGAATATGCGGATTATCTAGACTTATAAGAGGACATGCCGTTACAGCAATCGAAAATGTTGCTCTGTGGGGTGAAAGAGACATTAGTCATTCTTCCGCTGAGCGAATCATTTTACCCGATGCCTGCCTAGCCCTTGATTACATAATTAATCTTCTTACGGGAATAATTGAAAACCTGGTTGTTCACGAAGAACGAATGTTACAAAACATGGAACTCACCAAAGGCTTGTTATTTTCTCAAAGNACTATGCTCTTGCTTGTTGAGAAAGGTATCCACAGAGAAGAGGCTTATAAAATTGTTCAGGAAAATTCAATGCGCACCTGGGATGAAGATAAGGATTTCCGTGATCTCGTTAAGAATGATACGAGGATAAATTCACTGATAAATGAACAAGAAATGAAAGACTTATTTAGTTACGACAATTACACTAAGTATGTTGACAAAATTTTTGAGAAAGCTGGCTTATGACATTTAAACCAGACGTATTAACAGAATCTCCCCTACCCGATTTGACATACAGAGGAAAGGTCAGAGATACCCATGATGTCGACCCTGACACCCTTTTAATGGTGTCAACAGACCGGATATCAGCCTACGACGTGGTCATTCCTACTCCTATTCCTGGTAAGGGTGCAGTATTGAACCAATTGTCCTTATTCTGGTTCGACAAAACAAAACATATATGTGGGAACCACCTAATAAATTCAGCAACTGAAAATNTTGCTCTACCCGAAACAGTCAGAAGGCGCGGAATGTACGTGAGAAAAGCGGATCGTATCGACATAGAATGCGTAGCTAGAGGATATATAACTGGAAGCGCAATGGCGGAATATGAATTAACTGGAATGGTAGCTGGAGAGACCATCAAGCCTGGGATGGTGGAAGCGGATGCCTTCCCAACCCCAATATTCACTCCTGCCACCAAGGCTGAAGAAGGACATGACGAAAACATAAGTATTTCTCAAATGGAGAATTTAATAGGCAGTGATCTAACTGAAAGACTGAAAAACTTAACTTTGGAACTTTACGATTTCTCTCACAATTTCGCGCTAACAAAAGGAATAATAATTGCTGACACTAAATTAGAATTTGGCTTCATAGATGGACAGCTAACTTTGATAGACGAAATATTGACTCCAGATTCCAGTAGATTCTGGGATGCCACAAAATACCAACCCGGTAAATCACAGGCCAATTTCGATAAACAATTCGTACGAAACTGGCTTACAGAGCAGGATTGGAACAGAGAACCTCCTGCTCCACCTTTACCGGAGAAAATTGTCTCCAGGACATCCATGCGTTATGAGGAAGCCTTCAGTAAACTGACTGGATCCACCCTCCAATAGGAATAAGAAATGACTACAGATAATAAGTTAACTCCGACACAGGCCCGAGCAGCCAGAAGAGAAAGAAAGCAGAAGAAAAGTAAAGTAACCAGGTGGCTGATTGTGGTAGCAATCGTAGGGGTTGCAGGGTTACTTATCGTTTCCCTCATGCTACCTATGGTAGGTAGTATAGGTAGCCAGGGCAGTGGACCCCCTGATGGACCTGGCATAAAAGTAGAGAGCCAGGGGCAGGAACATATCCAAGAGGGTACAGAACATCCTCCGTACAACAGTGTTCCAGCGACNTCAGGTTGGCATTACCCTCAACCACTCGCTCCGGTTAGTTGGGGTATCCATAGTTCCTTTATCCCCGAAGAAAAGAGGATCCATAACTTGGAACATGGGGGCATATCAATAACCTATAACTGCCCTGAAGGTTGTGACGACATAATTTCAGAATTAGAAGACATCGTAAAAAGGGCGAGGGATGAGAACATGAAAATACTTCTATCGCCATACCCAGGCACTGAAAGAAAAATTACACTCACCTCATGGACTTTTATCGAATCCTTTGATGGCTATGACAAGGACAAAATCATAGACTTCATTGATTCTCATCACAACTCACCTAATGCTCCCGAGCCATACGCGAACTAAGTAACCGCATGAAGTTTAAAGCAGAAATATTTATAAGTCTGAAACCTACTGTAAGTGACCCTCAAGGTATGACAATAGCAGGAGGTTTGGGACAACTGGGATTTGACTCTATTGAGGAAGTGCGGGCGGGCAAATTCATAGAGGTGTCATTCGACGCCGAAACTTTAGATTCTGGAAAAGATATGATCACNGATATGTGCGACAAATTATTGGCGAATCCAATCATTGAAAACTATCGATTTGAAATTACACTCGCTGATCTATAGTGTAAAACTCATTAGCCTGTAATCGTACCCTTAGTACTCGCTACTTTTCCTGCTTGACGTGGGTCAGCAGACAGCGCATCTTTCATGGACCTCGCTAGACTTTTAAATGAGGCTTCAGCTATGTGATGATTATTCATCCCAGCAAGAACTTTCAAATGAAGGTTAAACCCGCCTTCTCTAGAAAAAGTTTCCATAAAATGTCGTATCAAGTCTGAGGGAAGATCGCCCAGGTCACTTTCAGTAAGTGGGGAGTCTATAACTGAATATCCCCGACCACTATAATCGANTGCCGTTAGCACCAAAGCCTCATCAAGAGGTACGTAACAGTGGCCCATTCTAACTATCCCAACACCTTCTCCAACCGCTTCCCTAAAGGTCCTTCCCAACACAATAGCAGTATCCTCNACTATATGATGCCAACCAACATGAGAATCTCCAGAAGCAGTCAAGTCGATATCTATTAGGCCGTGCCTTGAAAGCTGCGCCAACATATGATCAAACATGCCATTACCCGTATTAATAGAATAAACTCCCGAGCCATCCAAATTAAGTGAAACGGAAATATTCGTTTCAGTNGTTTCCCTTGACTGGCTAGAAGTTCGCTGTTCAGAGATGCTCATCAGATACCTCACATAATTTGTTTTAGAGCATCAACAAGTAAATCAGTTTCATCTGGTTTACCCACTGCTATTCTGAAAAAGTTTTTGAGTCGGTCAGATTTAAAGTTCCTTACGAATATACCCTTAGATGCCAACTCCTTAAATACCCTTAGGGCCTCGTTTTCACCAAATTCGCAAAGTAGGTAATTCCCATCCGAAGGCCAAGGAGTTATCCCAGAAACCCCTGAGATGAGTTGCATCATTCTTTCCCTCTCATTAATTATCTTCTCGACGTTACCTAGTAGGTAATTTGCATCTTCAAGAGAGGCNAACAATGCCGCTTCGGCAGCAACATTTACATTATATGGAGGCTTGATACCCATCATGTAGCTAGCTATTTTAGGGCTCATGATCCCATACCCTACTCGCAAACCCGCAAGACCAGCCCACTTGCTCATTGTTCTTAGGACAATAAGNTTTTCATGGGTTACTACAAGGTCTTGNACGGATGATTTTGCGAATTCAAAATACGCTTCATCAACAACTACAATAAGACCTGTTTCAAGAATCTCAAGGATATCTTCTTCACGCGCAACATTACCGGTAGGGTTGTTGGGGGAAGTTATNAACACCAGTTTAGTAGTGTCGGTGATTGCAGATTTTACGGTAAATGCATCTATGTGAAACTCACTGTCTCTTTGAACGTAGTGCACATCTGCACCAGCCAATCCAGCACAAAAACTGTACATGCCAAAAGTAGGTTCACAATCAAGGATAGTATCACCCGGGGATATGAACAACCGAAAAATAAGGTCTATCAATTCATCGGCGCCAGCACCAACAACTATGTTCTCATCTCCCATACCAGTGTACTCAGAAAGGGACTTTCTCATCTTAACCTGATGAGGGTCCGGGTAAATGTGAAGTGGGACTTCNGCTACGGCTTTTACAGCTAGCGGCGAGCCNCCATAAGGGTTTTCATTCCCATTTAATTTAATTATATTTTCTAGAGAAATGCCCGATTTCTCTACTAAGGTTTCAGGGGCATCCATAGCATCATACGTGTCCACTCTAACAAGATGCGGTCGGATCAAATTCTCAATGTTATCTTCTACCATTATTGAAGCCTTCCTCGGTTTATAGTAGCTCTTGTCTTATCTCCGCAGCCTCTGCATGCCCGGTCAAACCTTCCTCTCTGGCGATAACAGAAGCGTGAGGCGTCATTTCCAGTGCTGATTCGATACTTATGTTAACAACAGGGATATTCTTGATGAACGTGTGAACACTCAGGCCTGAGTTAAATCTTGCTGTGCCAGCAGTAGGCATAACATGACTAGGTCCCGCACCATAATCTCCCAATACTTCGTGTGAATATTCTCCCAAAAACACCATCCCTACATTCCTTATACCAGGAACAAGAGAGATAGCATCCCGAGCACTAATGCTTAAGTGTTCTGGGGCAAAAGCATTTGATAGTCGAATAGCATCTTCAACGCAATCTACTATAGCTATCACACCCTGATTATTTAGAGAGGCCGTAGCAATATCAGATCTATCTAAATTTGCCACTCTGATCCCCAACTCGGTCTCAATTTCCTCTGCCAACGTCTGGGAGGTTGTAATAAGCACAGGTTTTGCGAGAGGNTCATGCTCTGCTTGTGCCAACAAATCAGCAGCGCACAGCACCGGATTAGCGGTTTCGTCGGCAAGGATTACTGTCTCAGTAGGACCGTACAGTCCATCAATGCCAACATCACCATAAACAAGCTTTTTAGCAACCGTTACAAACATATTACCCGGGCCACATATAACGTCTGACTTGACTACGGATTCAGTGCCATAAGCCAAAGCTGCTATCGCCTGTGCTCCACCGAGAGAATATACCCTGTCAACCTTGGATATATAAGCCGCTGCGAGAACCGAATCGGGAGGCAATCCATCTTCTTTAGAACCTGGACATGCTATTGAGAAGCTATCCACNCCAGCCACTTTGGCTGGTATAGCTGTCATTAAAACTGTGGATGGATATCTTGCGGTGCCTCCCGGTACATAAGCTGCTGCGGACTCTACTGGCACAAAATTAACCGAGTAGCCGGAAACCCTATCCTCCCAGCTCTGCGGTAAACATTTCTTTTGGAATTCCTCAACTCTGGACGCAGAGACCTCTAAGGACACCCTCAAATCGTTAGGTATTCGTTCATAGGCCTTACGGACAGACTCTTTATCCACTTCTATTTGCTGAAGAGANATATCCTCTATCTGGTGAGTGACAGATCTAAGAAAGGTATCTCCCTCTGATTTGACCCCATCAATTATTCTTTGAACATAGGGGATTATTCCCATTTTCTCACCGAAAATAGATTCTGCGGAACTAGATACCCAATCAGGGGTCGAGTCCAGTCCAAGCCCCCTTCCACTAAGGAGTTCTTTACGGGAGTTTTCGAATCCAATAACGGTCTTCACGAGACAAACCCACTTACTAATTTTGCTATGTTATTTTGGGCTACGTAACTAAATTCCTCTATAGCATTTTTTGGCATTTTGTCGAGTATTTCTTCGAATCCTGCATCAGGATCAGATAGAAATTCCTCTGCCATCCCAATCACCGGATGCGATGAATCTCCNCTCGCAATCCGATTTGCCATAAAGCTAAGTCTATTCCAGCTAAATTCTGCGTCGAGAAGCCTCAATATCCAACTTCTCCATTCTTCCACAGGTTCTTCTTTGAGAAACGAAATGTTGTTAGGATAGTTATACTCTTTTAGCTCGTTTATGTAAGGATTCATACTCTCCCAAAACATCCGGTCGAGACCAAGTTGGAGAGCACGATCCCAAATAAGATTAGAGTCGCTCGAAAAACGTGAAAGTCTGCCTCCACGGCCAAAATTNGGCCTGAACACAGTCGTGATCCAAGTTTCATCAAGAATTAAGTGCGATGCGTACCCCGCCATAAAAGAGATTATTTCTGGTTGCGATCCTGTGATTTTATTTGCATCTCCATGTTGATTCACTAAATTCCTAAGCCCTTCTCCTACACCCTCAAAGTCTAAATCTACAAAATGGTACACAGACCTATTCTTTTTAGTTATAGCTCGAATATCAGGTGCGGTCGATCCCAGGATATATGCAGCCGTTTGATTCTCAACGTCAAAACCCTGTATCTGCGATAGCGACACCAGAGCGAAATGGATATGGGTTGGTAGATTTGGCACTGCCTTAGCCTATAGTTTTTTCTTTGAAAACATCAGCCACGAAAACACAATTATGCTTAAGTATCGTCAAACGACCAATACGCGAGATTTTACTCTTAGATGGTATTTCCTTCACAATATTTACTGTCTGCTGAGAACTAACGTTGTATATCACTTTTGATACTGACTGGAACCCATATATGCTTTAATAGTACTTACGAAATCCTCAATTATTGAATGTATGTCTGGTCGTAACAGAGACTCTGTATTGCCTATCAAACATGCCTCCGATTCAATAACCGTTCCTCCATGAATCAGCTTCAAATGNTTTTCTCGCATGGTTGTGCCTGTGGCAGTTATGTCCACTATGATGTCAGCAAATCCCATCTCCGGGGCCACCTCTAGAGTCCCACTAGATTCAACAAGTGAGAAATGACTTACACCATTTTTCAAAAGAAATCGTTCTACAAGCCGNGGGAATTTCGTTGCAATCCTTATCGTTTCTCCCTTCCCCCGGAACTCACCAGATACGTCGGCCAAATCCGCAACAGAGCTTACATCAATCCAAGAATCAGGCACGCCTATGGCCAATAAACATGATCCAAAACCTAAGTTTTCTATGAGAGACGTCGCTGGACCATCTTCACGCCGAATCTCCAAAAATCTGTCATATCCTAAAATTCCTAGGTCCGCGTTAGCGTCTTCAACTTTTCCAGTTATATCAGCTCCACGCTGGAATAGAACAGAAACGCCGTTCATAAATGGAATCTTAGCGGTATACCTTCTACTGTTTTTTCTACTAACTTTAAGGCCACAAGAATCCAGAAACTTCAAGGTCGATTCGTATAAAGCTCCGTCACTGGGAATCGCTACAATCATTGGTGCAATTTCAGAGGTCATAATATCCAATAAACGTCATCATCTTTTTCCTATAGAGCTCGATTGGGTGACNGAGGATAAGAGGGAATCAACATTAATTGCAAATCCGACCGCGGGAACATCCTCGCTACCTCCCAACATTCTCACCAACCCATCATACCTCCCACCCCCACCTACGACGGTATCACCTGTAACATCTAAACTGATATCAAATATCAAACCACTGTAGTAGGTTAGACCTCTGCTCGTGGAGAAATCTAAGATATATCTAACCTCAAGCGACGCAAAATCTCCTACTCCTTCTCTTATCGAAATCAGTTCATTGATCTTTTCCTGAACATCCTTCCCAAAATCAGTCCCGAGATCCAACGATGAGCCAAGGCTTAGCTCGCCTTCCGCAATTTGCAAAAACAGAGTCAATTGGTCAATGGCTTTGGACAAAGACTTAGAATCCACTTTAGTATTTTCTTTGGCAACAAGCCTGTTGATTATGTCTGATCTAGATCTACGACCAGTATTGCCAGACAGGTTCTCAGACATGTGGGACTCAATATACTCTTTGTCGGATAATTGCTGATTCCGATTAGCTTGACCTTGCAAATCACTTACCAATCCAAGGTCGGTGGCTCTTTTCACTATTTCGCCGGAGCTCATAGCCCCTGCCCTAAGAGTCGCTAAATTAGAAAGAACAAAAAAACAGATTGTCTCATTTAATCCGTGTCCCGTAAGAAGGGATCTAATCANCCCCACATTTCCCATCCTGACGGTTACACTTGGAGTATCCGTTAGAGACACAGCCTGCAAAGCTAAACTCAGAATTTGCGCATCTGATTGCAACGAATCAGAACCAATCAATTCACAACCTATCTGAGTAAATTGCTTCAATTCATTGGTATATTTCCCATCTGAATATCTGAATACCGGCCCTGCATATTGGCGCCTGACTCCGGCATTCGGAGAGCCCTCTAGTAAAAAAGAACGGATCACAGAAGACGTGAATTCTGGTCTTAGGCTTACTCGGTTGCCGCCTGGATCAACAAAGGAATATAGCCTCCCACCAATATCACCCCCAGATTTCTTTACAAACAATTCTGTTGGTTCAACGATCGGGTAATCTGCCATTTCAAATCCATTCTCGGCAAGAAGTTTGCCTACGGAATCTATAACCCTATTTTTCGTCTCTAATTCAAGAGGGCTTGAATCCCTCATTCCTAAAATGGGTTGGAATGACAACAATGTTCCGGCTCGTAAAGTGTTCATCGTGCTCACAATTTTACAATAGGCTTCTCTTCCGCGTTACTATTTAATCAAACTGTAACCATAATTGGTTACGATTTGGATAATGTGAGTAATATGAAAAATAAAACACAGACGTGGGAACGGTATTTTAATAGCGGGAATGCTTTCGCAAATGGGGGTGACAACGAAAAGGCGCTGGAACAACTACAGGAAGCAAGTAAAATATGTCCGGACCATGCACTTACCTGGAACAATATCGGTGTGGCAAAAATGTGTCTGGGATATTTTAAAGAGTCAATAGAATATTTCAACAAGGCAATCGAGCTAGATTACAAATATAAAGATGCATACCATAATAGGGGTTTAGCGCATTCGGACTTAGGANANCTTACCTCCTCGCTAAAAGACCTTTCAAAAGCGATAGAACTCGACAACTGCTACTGGTCGGCGTATAGACACAGGAGCATCGTATACCACATGATCGGTAATGAACGAAAAAGTTCCGAGGACTATATCAAAGCCCAGACGCTATATGAACCAAAGGATTAAATGATCCGATAATATAACGCTCTCGAAGAGCGAANCCGGAACAGGAGAGAAAGATGCATGAGGAAAAAATTGCNGAATCACCAATAGTAGGTGTCGTAGGGGGAAGTACTTCCGATTTCCCATTATTGGAGAAAGGAACAGNTATTTTGGAACANTTAGGTATTCCTCATGAATTGAGGGTNGTTTCCGCCCACAGAACCCCAGATTGGCTCTTTGAATACGCAGAGTCCGCGTCGGAAAGGGGTATTAAGGTACTTATAGCTGGCGCGGGTGGCGCTGCTCACTTACCTGGAATGTTGGCAGCAAAAACGATTATCCCTGTCATTGGTGTCCCTGTACCACTCGAACATCTNAAAGGTATGGATTCTTTAATGTCCATCGTGCAGATGCCTCGTGGAGTACCAGTAGCCACCGTTGCGATTGGAGGAGCGGAAAACGCAGCAATACTCGCAGCCGAAATTCTAGCTATTTCTGATCAAACCGTCGGAGNGAAACTAATTGAGTGGAGAAGATCACTTACAAATAGGGTTTTAGG
The DNA here is from genome assembly GCA_002696685.1 of Chloroflexota bacterium. Next base: position 14,109 of record NZSI01000032.1, read on the forward strand.
TGACCCCTCCGCAAAAGGTAATACAAAAGGTGAATAAAAATATTAAAACACCCCCTTCCAGTACCTTAGGAATGCTCGGCGGTGGTCAGCTAGGNGGTTTTTTCGCAGAAGCGGCACTCAGAATGGGTTACAAGGTTGCGGTATGGGATCCATCTGAAAGCGCCCCTGCAAAAAGATTCGCCACCCATAAATTTAATACCCCCTTCAATGATGCAAATACTCTGAATGAATTCGTTTCTACTGTGGACGCCGTTTCTCTTGAATGGGAAAACATTCCCGTTGAACTAGTTGAAGCTATCCAATCCCATAAACCCACAAGGCCAAGCAGTAAAAGCTTAGGTCTGGCACAAAATAGAATCAAAGAGAAACAATTCCTTCGCGACAATGGGTTTCCTTTATCTGAGTATAAAGAGATTAATCGCCCTAGCGATCTGGTAAAAGTGGACCAAGAACTACCCTGGATTGTAAAAACGGCCACAATGGGCTACGACGGTCACGGACAATGGCGTATAAACACGGAGCATGAAAGAGANCANATGAGTTCACAAATCNCTGGAGNAGGACCCTGGGTGGCCGAAAAGGTGGTCCCTTTTGAGATGGAACTGTCCGTCNTGGTGGTACAGGGTACAGATGGAACCTGTATTACATACCCTGCTACCGAAAATACACATGAAAATGGGATCCTCCGTATGAGTATGTGCCCAGCAAGAATTGATCCATCGACTGAATTGTCTGCTCAAAACCTGGCAAAAGAAGTCATAAAATCAATAGGAGACCCTGGAGTATTTTGTGTGGAACTATTCCTAGTGAACCCCGACAAAATCCTCGTAAATGAAATTGCACCAAGACCACATAACTCTGGTCACCACACTATTGATTCCTTCTCCATCTCCCAGTACGAGCATCAAGTCAGGGCTTTATGCGGCCTTTCAATATCACAACCTCTTCGCATTGGTAGTACAGTATTACTTAATGTGTTAGGTGACGAAGCTACGACACTGTCACGGGCGGAAACGACTGATCTAATTCTAAAAACAGGTAGGGCCAGAATTTACATGTATGGGAAGGAAAGCGTACGCCCGGGTAGAAAAATGGGACACATTATTTTCAGCGGCGATAATATAGACGTACTAGAAAAAGAAGCCTCAGAAGCACTCGCTGTTCTTTCTGACCGGTAGAACCACCACAAATCTTTCCCCGCATTACTCTTAAAAGCTAAAACCCGGGATAGAAAATATCAACTCACTCTGTTCCAATATTTAAGTATTTTTCGACCCCAGTCTTAACAACAGAAATACTATTGGATACCAACGAGCAGTATTACCAGCACTCCCCCACTGTTCTATGAGTTATTAGATGAGTCCGCTAAGCTAGCCATGTTTTCATCTACCCATGTAGTGTGAATTCTCCCATTATAAAAATCTTCATGTAAAAGAACATTTCTCAGGAAAGATATGTTTGTTAGGACGCCTTCTATTCTGAATTCGGATAAGGCACGTAGGGATTTTTTTATAACCTGTGAGAATTGATCAGAGTCTGAATGAACAATTAGTTTTGCCAAGAGTGAATCAAAAGAAGTATTGGTCGTGTAAGTGGTGTATCCACATCCATCTATTCGCACCCCAGTACCTATGGGTGGATCATAAACCTCTAATTCTCCACTTGAAGGTCGAACATTACCGGCTGAAGTCAAAGTTTCCATATTGACGCGAGTTTGAATAGCAAACCCAACTGGTGGTTGCTTCGAGTTATTCCTTATATCTAAATCAGAAATAGTTGCCCCTTCAGCAATCTGAATCTGAGTTTGAACGATGTCTATACCTGTTACTTCTTCTGTGACAGTATGTTCGACCTGCAACCTTGCATTAGCCTCAATGAACACAAAGGGTTTTTCCTCANTAGANCTATCAGAAGGAACCAAAAATTCAAATGTTCCAATATTCGAATATCCAACGCTTTTGGCAAGGCNCATAGCGGAATTAATTATCTGTGTTCGTATTTCCTCTGAAAGGTTGGGAGCCGGGGCTATTTCCACCAACTTCTGAAATCTTCTCTGTACACTGCATTCCCTGTCCCATAAGTGGATAATCTCCCCATCACTGTCACCAACAATCTGGACNTCGATGTGTCGAGTCCGCGGCAAAAATTCTTCTACATAAATATCATCGTTACCGAAAGATCTTCTAGCCTCTGACTTACATCTTCGAAAGGACCTCTCTAATTCTTCTCTTTTCAATACTGCTCTCGAACCACGGCCGCCCCCGCCAGCAACGGCTTTGAGCATAATTCCTTTGTTTTCGGGAAGAAAGTCAAAGAACTCCACAACCTCTTCAAAAGTAGCCCCTCGATCTATACCCTGGATGACAGGGACACCAGCATCTATCGCTGCTTGCTTGGCCACATTTTTATTCCCAAATAATTCCAAATGTTCGATATTTGGACCAATAAAAGTTATCCCTCCGCTTTGACAAATTTCTGCAAAATNAGCGTTTTCAGCTAAAAATCCGTAACCAGGATGAATTGCGTCACAATTATTAGAATTTGCAATTTCCAAAATNTTCTCTNCATTGAGATAAGCCGGAACACCTATACCATCCAACATCTGAGCCTCATCGGCAATTTTAATGTGAAGAGAATTAATGTCATCTTGAGAATATATGGCAAGAGTTTTTATCCCTAGAGCATTGGCAGCATTAGCGATTCGAATAGCAATTTCCCCTCTATTCGCTATTAGTATTCTCCGAAACCTCATATTTGCATATGCCTCTAATTTTCATTGCTATTTTCTATGAAACATTGCCATATCGAATCGAAATGTACCGTCTCGGAAAGCCCACGTTGATGTGTCACATCTTTTTGGCGTTCAGGTTTTTAAAATTATAAAGTTGGCGCGCCTGGAGGGATTCGAACCCCCGACACCTGGTTCCGAAGACCAGTGCTCTATCCGCTGAGCTACAGGCGCCTAAGATTTATATTCNTGGGGAACTTTTATATATTTGNCTAGGAATCTATCGCAATATTCTGGATAAAGTCTACGTAGCGNGGTNTCTCCGAGTCTATAAGGGTCATTGATCCTTCNTTAGAGATTTCTATATCACCAACGTCATTTAGTAGCTCTAAATGAGCAACTACTTCTGACAAGGCTGCCATGAGATTTCCTCCTAGCAACTTGCTGCGATCAAATAAGCTAGTAGTCAAATCCGTGAGATTACTTTTACCTCTTCCTACATGACCGTAAAGTCTTTCCAGCCTTCTCTGATGATGAAGGACTATATCAGATGCTCTCTCCACTCCACATAAGTTCAATTGGCCCTTATTAAATAAACGATGAGCCGGAAGCAACTGCATTTCCTCACCCAGAGCAATAATTTTACCTAATGACTCTATGTACGTCCCCAAACCATATAAATGCTCCTCGCTTAATCGTTCCACTAAAGGGGATTTTTTAATGTCCTCCCTAAACACCATTTTGGATGTGGGATGGGGAGTTATTTCGGGTAGAACATGGTCCCCGGTAAGTATCAAATCATCTATCTGAACACATATCTGATCAGGAGAATGCCCTGGTGTTGAAAATATTGTGGCACCCGGGATAGTACTGCCATCTGCCAAATTTCTATCTACGGAAGTTATTTTCCGAGCCTCATAATACGCCTTATGCAATTCATATCTTTCTTTGTAGACATTTCTATTTATTTTCTCCCGCCCAAGCTGTTCCAACTCGATCTGAAGAGGAGAGGAAGTACGATCCTGAATGTCCCATTGATCAAATCCCTTTAATGCTGAATAGCTCTCGTGGGCACAGAATTCAGCCCCACTCTTAGATAAAAATTCTGGGACCGTACCATCATGGTCTGAATGACCGTGAGTGATTATTAACCTATCTATTTCTCTGATAGAAATTCCAGTATTTGAGTAGGCTTTTTCTAGATTTGCAAAAGAATTAGGTGTCCCTAAATCAACAGTAGTTAAGCCATCAGCATCAAAGATATAAGACCAAGTGGGTCCCGTACGAGAATTATTAACTGGATTAATAGCAACGGCGAAAACATCCCGGCCAGATGAGGAAGTAATTTTAAGCGCCCAGTCCTGCCCATCGGGTTCACCTTGATTGATGACTCGTATATTTTGAGGGAATTCGGGCAATATGACTAAACTTTCAGGCAAATAAATGCCTATTCAGAAATAAATAACTTTGTTGATTCACTAACTTAAACTACGAACATACGAGAATTTCCGAATCAATCTGGTCACGCTTGACGCAAACTTATCAAAATTCACTAGCTGATTCCTAGTTCCATAACTCCAATTTAACCGATTTAGCCTGGCTGCTGAATAGTTAAGATGGTCCTATTCATTCAATGTTCTGAAAGCTTATCTTAAAAGAACAAAATGTTCCCCGAGCAGTCGTGGGGTGAGCGAAGGGATTCGAACCCTCGATCTCCAGGGCCACAACCTGGCGCCTTAACCAACTTGGCCACGCTCACCACACCACAGAAAAGT
>NZSI01000033.1 GCA_002696685.1 Chloroflexota bacterium
TGGGGTTTTACGATTGGTAGCACATCTGAAAATAAATTCCATAGAGGCTCAGAGGAACTAGATAAAATACTCACCAAAAGAGGCGTACATGACCTTCTCATGTTTGACGGTAAGTCTTGCGATGGTCTATTTGGTCTCCCAGTGTATCTTAGAAAGGAATTACATAAAGAAACCCGTATTATCACGGAACATGATCCTTTATATGTTGTATGAATCTGGCCTTCAAAGAACATTCATTCAATCAAATATAAGAACAATAGTGCTATAATTTTGCTGACAAAAAATGCATACTAATTTTCTCGACGACCTAAACATTGCACAGAAAAAAGCTGTTGAAAAAACGGACGGTCCCGTTCTTATAGTTGCTGGACCTGGTAGCGGAAAAACAAGGGTCATAACTAGCAGGATAGCTTACCTGATTCAAGAGCAAGGGGTGAACCCCTATAACATAGCTGCCGTAACTTTCACCAATAAAGCAGCCTCAGAAATGAAAGATCGCCTTTCCTCTATGTTGGGAAAAAATGCCGAGCGAGTGACCGCGAGAACTTTCCATTCATTTTGCTCAATGATACTCAGACGTGAAGGTGGAGTAGTGGGTCTTGACACGGATTTCGTAATATTTGATGACAATGATCAAATGGAAACCGTTAAAAAGGCGATGAAAGATTTGGATATAGATCCAAAATCGTTTGCCCCAAGAAATATTTTATCTCGTATTTCAAATTCCAAGAGTCAACTTATAGATTCTGAGAAATTTATCAGTCAAAAAAGTAATTACTACGACGAAGTGGTCGGCCGAGTCTTCGAAAATTATGAGACCACACTATCTCAAAGTAATGCAGCAGACTTTGATGACTTATTGATGAAAACACAAAATTTGTTTCTGAATAATCCTGACATTCTAAACAAGTACCAAAATAGATTCGTCTACTTAATGGTGGATGAATTCCAAGACACGAACATAGCGCAATACAGTATAGCTAGGCAGATTGCGAGTACCCATAGAAATCTGTGTGTAGTTGGTGATCCAGATCAATCTATTTATTCCTGGCGGAATGCTGATATACGAAACATATTGAGTTTTCGAGACGACTTCCCTGAAGCAACGGTTGTTCCTCTTGAAGAAAACTACAGATCAACACAAACGATTCTTGAGGGCGCAAGAGAATTAATTTCTTCTAACAAGGAGCGGGTGGAAAAAAATCTTTGGACTCGAAACTCTAAAGGAAACCTAATTACAGTGGCGGAAGGGTATAACGAAGAGGAAGAAGCCCACCTTGTATTAAAAGAAGTTACAAGAATGTTAGATTCCGGAAAACATTCTCACGGTGACATAGCGGTAATGTACCGGGTCAATGCCCAGTCTAGAACTTTCGAAATGGCGTGCCAGAAATACGGGATACCGTACCAAGTAGTTGGAGGGATAAAGTTCTATCAAAGAAAAGAAATAAAGGACATTACCGCCTATCTAAGAACGCTTCTTAATACAGATGACGACATAAGTTTAGCCAGAATTATTAACATGCCCACTCGGGGATTAGGGCAACGCACTATTGACGAAATTATCAGAATTGCACGCATTAACGAAATTTCCATGTTCGAAGTAATTGAGCGACTTACGACGCCAGAACATGAGACTGGAACACTCGGAATTCAGCTATCGACCAGAGCTGTGAAATCCCTGGGAAAATTTCGAGATATGATTACGACCCTTCGCATGAAGATAGACGGTGATCTCATTGATCTCATTGATTCTGTCGTTCAACAAACTGGATACTCCAAATACCTACAGAATGATCAAGAACAAGGTGAGGAAAGAATAGAAAATATTCAAGAGTATATGAACTCCGCCAGGGAGTATGCACATATGGAAAATCGCGAAGGTCTAACCTCATTTCTCGAAAGTGTAGCCCTCGTATCTGATATAGACGATTTAGATGGCTCTGGCGAATCCTTGACCTTAATCACGCTACATCAGGCCAAAGGACTGGAATTTCCTGCGGTTTTTATTGTTGGGATGGAAGAAGGGCTACTTCCCCACAGAAGAGCAATAGAATCCGGAGACCCTTCTGAAATCGAAGAGGAACGAAGGCTTTGTTACGTGGGCATGACGCGCGCCCAAAGCCTACTTTATATGATGAGGGCTTTCCGAAGAGGCTTCAGAGGAGGAACAGAACCATCGGCTCCTTCTAGATTCCTGTCTGAAATCCCAAGATCTTTGATTCAAATGCCTGGTTTAGAAACGGAGAATACTGAAAAAACTCCTACCCAACATCGTCAAAACAGTCAAACCAATTCAAATAAGAAAAACAAGGTCGTAAAAGCCCCAAAATCACAAAGTAACAAACTATCGCATACCAGTTCCAGAAAACATAGTCCACCTCCGAAACGTAGGCGGATTGTAAACAAGATAAATCCGCCAGCGACAGCGAATTCATACGAGGTTGGAGATAAAGTCCTGCACGGAACCTTTGGTGAGGGAATCGTCATGAGTTGCGAGATCTCGGGGAGCGATTTACTGGTAACCGTGGCATTCAAAAGTGATGCAGGGGTAAAAAAACTCTTAGCTAGTTTGGCAAAACTGACAAAACTGTAACAAAAAGAAAATTTATCCACGATCTTGACACTGCCTAATGTGAATTCATAGACTTAGGGCATGAGCAAGCCACAAAATCTAACATAACCAAGATAACTTAGCCAACAGTGGAGGAAGTACGTGCCGGAATCAGAATCTGTAATTACGCAGGAAATGAAAGATGCCGTTGGTGTTGAATCAGACCCGGCAATTTACGTTATAGAAAAAGGAGCAATAATTAGATTCGCACAGGCCATCGGAGATAATAATGCAATATTCAATAGGGAAGATGATGCCAGAAAAACTCGTTATAAAGGTTTAGTCGCCCCCCCAACTTTTTTACGATCTATAGCTCATGTAGAAACACCAGAACCCAAAATAAAAGTTTCGAGCCCGTACCCAGCCAATGTAGACGGGGGAAGCGAGTGGGAATATTTTGAGCCCATACACGCGGGAGATACTATAACCGCAACAACATATTTGTCCGATGTCCATGAGCGACAGGGAGGACGATTTGGCAATATGCTAATAATGGTTCGTGAGACTAAGTATGTTAACCAGTTCGGAAATGTTGCGGCACTACAACGAACAACCGGAATAAGTTACCAACCACCAGATTAAATTTAAGTAGGTAAATCTTATGGAACAACGATATTTTGAGGATATTGAAGAAGGGTCAGAAGTTCCCACATTGAGGAAAGACCCCACTCCTCAGCAACTGGTTAAATATGCCGGAGCTTCCGGTGACTTCTACCAAATTCATTATGACGTTAATTTTGCAAAAAATAATGGCCTGCCCGACATCATATTGCACGGNGCACTTAAAAACGCATTCCTTGGGCAGCTGATGACAGACTATGTNGGNTTCGACGGAACTCTTAAGAAACTTTCATGCCAATACCGTGCCATGGATATCCCTGGNACTCCAGTGTTCGCTAAAGGGAATGTAGTAAAGAAATACGTGGAAGAAAATGAAAATATAGTCGAATGTGAGATTTGGCTTGAGAATGAAGAAGGGCAAAAAACTACTCCAGGCTACGCAATAGTTTCTTTACCAAACCGAGCATAAAAAACAGAACCAATAAAAAAAGCCCCTTCCTTTACGGAGGGGCNTTTTTTATTCTAAAACAACCTAGATAGCGAATCCTTCTATAAGGCTCTCAACTGACTTCATCTCTTTCGATCCTGTAATATCCTTGACCTTTTGATCAAATGTTGGTCTTGATGTATCCCTGAATATCACTCCCAGGGGAATTCCATCAGCATTNACAACTTCCTGCGCAGCTTCAGCATCTGAAGGGTCGTGGCCCTCTGGAATGTCATAAGCAAGAGGTTCAATACCCTTTTTAACGTTCCCCTTTAGAGCCTCGTAAGTATTATTATATTCCGTGCACGGGGACTGAACGTGAACTATTGAGAAGCCAGGGTGAGACATNGCTTGATACATCATCTCTGACATATCTTTAACTTTATTTGAGATAGTGGACCCTATGAACGACACNCCCATCGTTAGATAATTTCTGAGTGGGTGTACTTTTTCTTCCATTTTCCCATAGGGGGTTGAGCTAGTGATAACACCAAGATCAGTAGTCGGAGAGCTCTGACCTTTCGTCAGCCCATAGACCCCGTTATCCATAACTACAGCCGTGATGTTCAAGTTTCTCATAGCCTGAGGAGCAATGTGTTCAGCTCCTATTCCAAGAAAGTCACCATCCCCTGCAACTACAATAACATTGAGGTCCGGATTCCCCATCTTGATACCCATTGATATAGGTAGCGAACGCCCGTGTATCCCATGGATACCGAAGGGTTGCTCTTTTTCTAGCATGTGAACCATGTTCCCTGAACAACCAATACCAGCCACTACAACCGTATTCTCTGTCGGCTGCTCNTTCTCTGCCAAGTACTTCTCCAAGGCACCTTCAAGTCCTCTTCTAACACCAAAATCTCCACAACCTGGGCACCATTTGAAATCATATTCAGGATTTTTGAGCGTCATACGGAAACTCCCTCCGCTACAGAATTGGTTACCAAGTCTTTCACCCTGGTAGCTAGTTCACCTACCTTGAATGGAAGACCAGTGTATTGGGTAATAGCAACGGCCTTTATGCCTTCAGATCGCAATACAGTAGCGAACTGGCCCATGTAGTTTAACTCAGGAACTATCACTAGGTCTTTCTCTCTCAAAGCATTAAGCATTTCCTCTGGCATTGGATGAACATACATGCTGTAATACCATCCGAGATCTAAACCTTCATTTATCAATTGATAATAAGCCGCCAACACTGAACCTTTTGATCCACCCCATGGAACCAACGCTACATTAGCAGATTCATTTTCAGATTCGAAGGTACCATCATTTAATAACTTAAGCTTACTAAAGCGTCGTTCTGTCATCTGTATATGACGGGCAGGCAGGTGAGTTGTATCTCCCATCGCATCGTGTTCACTACCATTAGCGATATAGGCACCTGAACCTCCCGGAATAGGCATAGGAGATGCTCCATAACCATCGTATCTTAAATAACCATTAGATCCTTCATATGTTTTCCTATTTTCTATTTCAACCNTGCTCACATCCGGACGAGGTATATTTTGCCGCCTTTCAGACATAGCATGCTCGCTTAGCAAAACAACTGGGCCCTGATACCTTTCCGCCCAGTTTACAGCCATAATACCGGCATAAAAGCATTCTTCAACGGTTCCCGGAGCTATGACTGGAAGTTTGATATCACCGTGTCCTGGATAAAGTGCTGTAAGCAGATCCGACTGTTCTGTTTTAGTCGGCAGCCCAGTAGAAGGGCCTCCTCTTTGGACATTTACTACAACGAGTGGAATTTCAGCCATCCATGCTAGTCCAAGCCCTTCTCCCATTAGAGAGAATCCCGGTCCAGCCGTACTAGTCATGGCTTTCTTACCAGCAAATCCAGCTCCAACGATACTCGTTATAGACTCAATTTCTGAAGTCGATTGATATACAAATTTTCCTTCACCGACTAAATTCTGTTCCATCCAAAGAAGAATTGGTGTGGCAGGAGAAATAGGATAACCAACAAAAGTATCCAAACCTGCTGCCGTCGCACCAAGGCTAATCGCAATATTACCGTTNACCAGTATTTGCTCGCCTTCTGGCTTAACGGCTTCAGCAATTTNCCCCAAAACAAGCCCGCTCTTATCCGCTTCCACGGATCCCAACGAAAGGGCCATATTATTTGAATCAATAATCTGCTGGTCGCTAGGCCTTCCTCTGGTATATCTTTCCCTGTTGAAATCTTCCAGAACTTTGAGTGGCAGCCCTACAAGCTGAGCNAATGCCCCCATGACAACAAAGTTAGCAGCACGATTATTTCCGGTCTGTTTCGCAAGTTCATCAAAGTCCATACCCAGAGCGTCATCGCCAGCATCTATTTCAAACTCACCCTGGTTGTAAACAATTACACCATCAAAGGCTACATCATCTTTATGGTTCTTATAAGCATCTTCATTGAAGGCCACCAAGACATCAAGTTCATCTCCCGGACTTAGCACCGTTTCTGTAGCTATCCGAGTTTGTGTCCAAGTAGGTCCACCACGAATCTGTGACGGAAAGGTCGAGAATGTCTGGACATGATATCCAGATTGAGCCATCGCCTGGGCGAGACCTTCAGCAGATGTCACGACACCTTGCCCACCTTCACCAGCAAATCGGACTACAAAGTCCTGTTTCTTCAAAGTCTCCTCCTCATGCCCGTTATANAACAACCAGAAATGCCCGCCTAATTAACAGCCCACCCGACCATTATAAGGTCAAATACATTGACACAACCTACAAAAATACCACTGCCTAATTCCACAAACCAGCAGACCCATATCTTTCTTCAGGTGCGGCGCCACCCAAAAATATATCAATCGCTAAATTAAGCTGTCAATTTTGTGTACAAGTTCACAAACTCCGGTGACGTCGACTTGCCATGAATTTTATATCAGCTCTGCTAGCTTCATCCAGTTGTGGTTCCCATATGATTTGAGTAAACACACCTGATGTGTCCGCCTAACATTTCAGTCTGAAACAACTAATCCAAAGCATAAGGGGGTGGCTATGAGATAAACNGCATCAAATACCCCTAGCAAACTAATCCATTTTCCTAAATTTTCCGACCCATGGCCTGCAAAGAGAATTTCCGTACACTCAACCGATGCCAACAGGGCCGGAATAATTACTGGCAAAAACAGTACTGGCATCAATATCTCTCTAGCTCGTGTATTTATTGCCATTGCAGCAAATAGAGTTCCTACCAAAGACACAGCNAGAAGAGCAAGAGAGGAAACTAATATGAATAGAACCACCGGTATATCGAGATCGAATAATACGACCATTACCGGCACCAGTATAAGTTCAACCAGCGCCATAAATACAAAACTAGAGATTACCTTCCCCAAAAAAAAGGCGTCTCTTGCGATAGGAGACAATAATGTACCCGTAAATCCTCCGCTTTCCACCTCTAAAGCAAAAGTTCTTGAGAGGCCAAGAATCCCCCCAAATGCGAGCGCTACCCAAAGAATGCCCGGAGCAACCATAGAAACTGTTCGAGGAGTAGGGTCAAACGCTATGTTAAACACCACTATCGAAAGTAAAGAGAAAACNANGACAGCAACAACGACTTCTCTAGACCGCACTTCAAGAAGCAAATCCTTCCAGGCTATGATCAAGATATGTCTCACATAAATTTTCACATCAAATCTCGTTTATATTCCATACCTCGTTTAGGCCAATGCTATTAATTTCCCTCGTTCCAGAAAAAGATTGTCCATCTCGACNCCATAATCAATGTTCTCTAAATGGGTCGTCAGTATCACCGATCCTCCATCAGCCAAAAAGGATTCTATTAGCCTTCTCAGCACTATCACTGTCTCCTCATCTAACCCAGTTTCAGGCTCATCGAGCAACAATACTGAGGGTCGATGTAACAAAGCCCTAACTATGCTCACCCTTTTCTGAAATCCATGCGACAACGTGCTAACTCTCTGATTTAGCCTCGTATCCAATCCCATATCAGCTAAAAGAACATTTCTGTCCAATGTCTCAGAAGACACCAGATAGAGTCTGGAGAAAAACACCAGATTTTCTTTNACAGTCAATTGAGGATACAAATAAGGCGTGTGGGCTACGAATCCTATTTTACTCCTCACTNCGGCCGGGTCATGCAAAGTATTCGTTCCACAAACTTCTATTAAACCTTCATCAAAACGACTGATTGTGGAAAGTATCCCCAAAAGTGTCGTCTTCCCACTTCCGTTAGATCCTTTGACAACCAAACCTGATCCAGGCATAAGTTCAAACTCAAGCTGGTTTAACACCCTCCTTCTTCCATAAGACTTTGAAAGTCCCATTACCTTTACCANGGGTCTAAATNTAGCTTTCANAGGTTTATAACACCNCTTTAAAAGGCATGGAAACAATAACTGCACCATTGGTACAGCGCCATTGGTACAATTGTTTATCNTACAAGGTTATCAAAAGCATCATTTTACGGAGCGAAAGATATGCCGTCGATAGAAGAACTAAAAGAACAGTATCAAGAATTGAACGACACCTTCGATATGGCCCCAGAGGGGTCCATTAAATCTGACCTTTTGATGGCCTTTGAGTACGAGTATCCTGGATCTTCAACAGAAGTGTTGATAGACACTGACGAATTCACTGCAGTTTGTCCTTGGACAGGACTACCCGATTTCGGAACTCTCAAAGTGCGCTATTTGCCAAACACTCTATGTATAGAACTCAAATCCCTAAAATACTACTTACTCTCATTTACTGGAGTCGGAATTGTCCAAGAACACGCCGCAAACATAATTTTGAACGACCTGAAAAATATCTGTGATCCTATTAGTCTGTCCGTTGAATTAGATTACAAAATTAGGGGCGGCCTTCATACCACCGTAACGGCAACNTATGAGAAGTGAGACCTAATGTCTTCCTATGGAGTAACTTTGTTATCGGGAGGCCTAGACTCAACCACGGTAACGTGTCTGGCAAAGAGTCAAGTAGACAATTTGTTCTCCATTACTTTTTATTATGGGCAAACCCATAGCAAAGAAGTGGAATGTGCTAAACGCATTGCTGATTTCCTAAAGCTCAACCATAAATTGATGGATATTTCTTTCTTAGGTGAAATCGCATGGTACTCAGCTCTGACAAACCCCGAGAGATTCCCAATACCCAAGCGTACNTCGCAGAGTAACCTNGGATTTGGCGTTCCAATAACCTACGTACCTCTAAGGAACACAATTTTTCTTTCCCTGGCCGCAGCCTACCTAGAAAGCTCTATCTTAAAAGCAATTGAGATAGATGGAGAGAAGCCGAACATGATCCAGGCAAACATATTTATGGCTCCAAACGCCATAGACTACAGCGGATACCCTGATTGCAGACCCGAGTTCTACGAAAAAGCAGTGGAAACATTGAACGAGGGAAGCAAGATTTCCCANTCCTACGGTATAGATTTTGAGGTTCAGACACCGATCATCACAATGTCGAAAGCTGAAATAGCNAGAATGGCAGTTCAAATCGAAGCCCCAATACATCTAACTTGGAGTTGCTATCAAGGAAACGACCGTCCCTGTGGAACTTGTGACAGCTGTATATTGAGAGCGAAAGGATTTGAAGAAGCTGGTATAAAAGATCCTACGTTAATCGAATAACAAGGGTGTTGTAGCACAGCTCACACTGTTCAGTTAAACTACCATTCGCCCACACATATGAACCTAATAAGTAATAGAACTGTCCTATACAGGGAGGATACTAATGACGACGTACGCACGGTATATTGCAAATGGAGCTATGACCCATGGAATTCTAGATGGAGATGTTCTTAAGGAAATTTCAAATTCACCTTTGAGGGATCATTCTGAAACGGGAAATACCCACTCAGTTTCAGACGTTACGCTGCTTTCACCTACAGAACCCAGNAAGATAGTGGCTATAGGTCTTAACTACAAAAGCCACTTAGGGGGAAGACCAGGCCCTAATGCNCCAGAACCTTTTCTAAAAGCACCTACAACGGTAATAGCCCAGAACGAGGATATAGTGATACCGAAAGTGGCGCTGGATGAGGGGGTAAAAATACAGCCTGAGGCCGAATTAGCCCTTGTGATCGGAAAGGAATGTAAGGGTGCCACTCAGAGTGATGCGCTGGATTATGTTTTCGCTTATACATGTGGTAACGACGTTTCAGCCNGGGATTGGCAACAAAACGATTTGCAGTGGGCAAGAGCAAAATCTTCTGATACTTTCGGNCCCATAGGTCCGTGGATGACTACAGATTTAGATCCCACAAACATTCAGGTAATATGCCGGATCAACGGTGAAGAGAAACAAAATCAAAACACATCCGATCTTTTGCATCCGGTAACCAAAATAATCGAATACGTTAGCGCTGTGATAACTCTGAATCCAGGTGATGTAATAATGACCGGAACACCAGGAACACCTGGGGACATACATCCCGGGGATGTTGTAGAAGTGGAAATCAGTGGTGTGGGGGTTCTTAGAAACCCAGTAGTTGCGGGTTCATAAAGCCTAAAGAATCAAATGTTAGCAACAGGAGATGGGATATTTTTTTATTCCATCTCCCAAACTAAGTTACGNAATTAGCTGATCCNATCGAAGTTCNAGAATTANCCTGCCGTCNCCCACCAGCCAGTACCATATAAGATAGATGCCTGCTCCCAACATGGCTATTTTCCCTAAAATATCCACGTAAACGGTNGCCCTAGAAATAATTCGAGAAAGNGAGTTTTCAAAAAACAATGCTGACATAGTGACTCCCGTCATCACAAGCCCCATCCCCAGACTATATGAAAGTGATCCGAGAACTACATCCAGAAAAGTACCAACCGTCAATCCCGACCCCACCACTATGCCAATGGCTGCCAGAAATATGGGAAGTGCACAACTCACCGAAGCCAACGCATAAGCAATGCCAAACAAAAAAGTACTANGTACATCGGTCAAAGAGCCAACTTCAAAACCGGATAATCCTGGTAAAGCGAAGGTTCTCTTCTGGTATAGCATCCAAAGCGCGACTAAGGTAATTCCGATACCTACACCAAGTCCTAAAAAGGGAAGAAATGGGGCGATGAATTTGCCACCGATAGCCAGNATCAACCCTAGCGATCCGAAAACGGTGACGAANCCAAGTGTTACCGCCACCCCTCTAGAGAGGCCCCTAATCACTAGCTTTATAACACCGTCTGTTCCCGATATAGATCCAACCTGATACCCAACGTAAGCCGGGAACATGGCCATACCGCAGGGATTAAATGCAGCAATAATGCCGGCAGTGAAAGCAAAATATATGGGTATGTTCAACAAAGATATTTCCTAGATTAATTTGATGATTTATTNTTAATTAACTCAACCATTATACTTACTCTTTTGTGCCTAACTTAATTGACAGCCATGCCTGTGATTGCTAGAGTAAATCGCAATCATAGTGGGTGNTGATTTACTATGGTACCGGTTAGCTGACGTTAATGGACCGAATCAAGTGAATATCTACCATAGTGGGAATGGTTGGCGAATGATCGATGGCAGGAGATTTAAACATGACTACTGCTGAATGGCAGCCCAAAACACAGGGAATTCTTGAGATACTCCCCGAAGAAATTGTCGACTTTGAAAAACAGGTTGCCCGATTTCAAGCGGGAGAATGGAATCCAAACGACTTTATGGCCTACCGCCTGAGACAGGGAGTATACGGTCAGAGACAAGCTGAATCACAAATGATGAGAATAAAGGCGCCCTTTGGAGGCATTAACGCTGACCAGATGGATACATTGGGGATATTGGCCGAAAAATATGCTCCCCTTGGCAGGGGGCATGTAACGACTAGGGAGAATTTCCAGTTTCACCACATCCCACTAGAAGTAACTCCGGAAATAATGAGAATGATAGGGGATGTTGGATTATCAACAAGAGAGGCGTGCGGGAATACTGTTAGGAATGTTACCGGTTCTCCAATGGCCGGAGTTAACCCAGACGAACCATTTGATGTGACTCCTTATGCTGCGGCATACGCTAGATATTTCGTCAGACACCCATTCACTCAATCACTACCGAGAAAGTTTAAAACCTCTTTTTCTGATAGTGACGAAGACTATGCCATTTCCGCAATCCACGATATGGGATTCATCCCCAAGATGAGAGACGGCAAAAGGGGATTCAAAATGGTTACCGGTGGTGGTACATCGATAATGCCGANAATTGGGCAAGCATTGTTTGAATTCGTCCCCGTTGAAGAATATATAAAGGTCACTGAAGCTGTCATACGGATATTTCACAAGACTGATGAGTTACGTAAAAACCGTATGAAGGCACGAATTAAATTTTATATAGACCGAATTGGAATGGACGAATTCAGGGCTCAGGTNGAAGAAGAATTAAAGGNAGAATGGGCAAAGAAGTCCTTTGATCCAACACCTTTACTTTTTATTGAGGATGAATCTAAGGACGCTCCCTCACTAAAAGGCAATTATAGAACCGGTTCAAGCAAGGAATTTGATAGGTGGGAGGACTCAAACGTCAGAGCGCAAAAGCAAGAAGGATATAGAGTAGTCACAGTTAAACTGCCACTAGGTGATGTGGATGCTAATCAATTCCATCAAATAGCTGAAATGTCGCGAAAATACGCAGGNGGCAGGATGCGTCTTAGCCACCAGCAAAATCTTGCATTTAGATGGGTTCCTGGTGAGGCTCTCTACGAAGTGTGGGAAACGCTAAATGAAATTGGGCTGGGAGACCCAGGGGCTCATGAAATTACAGATATAGTCTCATGCCCTGGAACCGATAGCTGCAAACTGGGAATCACATCTTCTATGGGATTGGGCAGCGCGATAAGTGAAATGGTGGAATCGATGGACACCAGTGACCCACTGATCCGCAAAATGCATATAAAAATGTCAGGCTGCCCAAATGGATGTGGGCAACATCACATAGGCGATATNGGATTCCATGGTGCTGCTGCTAAGGGCCCGGGGGGNCAAATACCAGCATATGAATTATTTTTGGGTGGTAGNTTTGACGGTGGAGACACCCGAATAGGTCAACGTGTGAAGACAAAAATACCGGCAAAGCGTGTTCCTGAAGCTATAGGTAAAATACTGTCCCACTACAAGGCTGATAGAAAAGAGGGAGAGGAATTCAAGGAGTACGTAGCTAGAGTGGGAGCGGAGAACATCGAACCCATACTGGAAGAATTCAAGAACCTTCCAGAGCTTAATCGAGACTCACTTCAGTATTACATGGATTGGACAAAAACTGTGAAATACCAGTTAGAGCGTGGCGAAGGAGAGTGTGCAGTGTAAACAGCTGCAAAATCCTAGAGTTGCCTAAAATACAGGCCTTTTTCTGGGCCTGTATTTTTTTTGCGCAATTATCTCCGTTACTTCAGTATTACCGAGATTTCCTGCCCAAGAAAAACACAAGATATGTTCCCAAAAATGCAACCAGTGTCAACCATGCAAACAAGGGGAACCTTGTGACCAAAAACAAAATCCCCATCACAGCTGAAACAATCATCAGTTTTAGAGGGGACACAAGCCCAAACCTTCTCCCTACACTTTGNCCAATCCAAATCTTCAGGTCCTGTAATATAGGGTTTTCTAGCTGGGGAAGATTTTTAGGCGGCTCGGGAAGATCTTCAGAATTCTCCAAGATTTTTTCAATCTCATCTTCATATTTTTCAGACTTATCTGACATCTCTATCCCNTGATTAGTGAATAGATAATTCCTNAAACNCAGGCCTGTGAAGCANCATTCAACAANCGATCCTAATGACAAACGATCCTAATAAGGAAACTGCCCGGTGTCAACATTGTCAATTGACCATCAGAAAAATAACTAGGAGTGATTTTGTTATTAGGGTTCTCTAATTCCTATTGTTTAATAACGAACAATGTAGACCATCGAAGAACTCAGAATAGCTATCCCCAACCTGAGTGATATAATTGCACGGCTGTTTCATAAAAGTTTTGTCCGTTAGGAGCCTCCCGTGAAAATAACTCAGGATGAGGTTGTAGAACGCCAAACAACTCTCCACATCGAACTGGATGATGAAGATATAGATCCCTATCTCCAGCGTGCTTATAGCCGCGTGGTGCAAAAGATCAACATACCAGGCTTTAGGAAAGGTAAGGCTCCCCGAAGTATCATAGAGCAGTACTACGGCAGGGAGTCTCTACTAAATGAAATACTGGATTCTATGCTCCCTGAGTTAACTGGCAAAGCAATAACTGAAGAGGACATCGAGGCTGTGGGCATGCCAAGCATAGACCTTGAAGGTTTGGACCCTTTCAAGTTTTCAGCTGTGGTTCCCATGAAGCCAGATATAGATCTAGGAGAATATAAAGAGATTAGGGTGGAAAGAGAAGNTCCGTCTCTACCAGACGATGCAATTGACGAACGAATTGAACAGTTGAGACTGAGCGTAGCATCTTGGGANCCCGTTGACCGATCGGTACAGACGGGCGACATGGTTTCCACACAGATAAAGGGAATTTTAGACGACGAAGTCATACTGGATGAAAGTGACGCAGTATATCTCGTCAATGAAGATATTGGACGACCATTCCCAGGTTTTTCTGACAAACTGGTGGGATTAGAAAGTGATTCTCCTTCATCCTTTGACCTTGATATTCCAGAGGACTTCCAGGATGAAAATCTAGCAGGGAAAAACATATCATTTGAAGTTAATGTAAAAGACGTAAAGGAGCGAATTCTTCCCGATCTAGACGATACATTTGCCCAGAGTATAGGCGAAGGATATGAATCCCTAGATGACCTGAGAGAAGAGGTCGATAAAAGCATTATCAACGAAGCAGAGACCGAGGCGTCTCGAGCATATCGGGAAAATGTCATTCAAGCACTTCTTGAATCAGCTACTGTAGACCTACCCCCACTGCTGATAGAGCATGAGTCTTCTCACATGGTCGAAGAGCAAGAAAGAATGGTTGCACAGGCCAACATGGTCCTCGATGACTACCTCACCTCAATAGGTAAAACCAGAGCAGAACTCCAAGAAGAATCTAGAGAGGAAGCTATAGGAAGACTTACAAGATCCTTCGTACTTTCAGCTCTGGCCGATCAAGAAAATATAGACA
The DNA here is from genome assembly GCA_002696685.1 of Chloroflexota bacterium. The sequence continues at coordinate 14,714 of NZSI01000033.1, forward strand.
TTTCTGACAACGACATAAACGAGCGGATAGATGAACTATTTTCCGATTCAGACGATGAAAAACCTGATTCGAGTCAGACCACAGAAATGATGGACTATATGCGCAGGTCTATGCGGATGGAGCAGACTATGGAAAGACTAGAAGACATAGCTGAAGGGTATCCAGATGGTAAANCCGATCAAGATGAAGGAAAAAACTCTTCTGAAGATGACNTGGCAGATACGTCGNTAGAAGAGTNCGAAAAACAATAAACCCCCAACCCATGGTGTAGGAGACAGGTAAAATGCTTCACCAACCTGAAAATTTAATCCCAATGGTAGTAGAGAGAGATCCAAGGGGAGAACGATCTTACGATATTTACTCTCTTCTGTTAAAAGAAAGAATCGTGTTTCTTGGCAGCGGCATCAATGATCAGGTTGCCAACGCCATCATCGCGCAACTTTTATTTCTGGATCGAGAGGACCCAGATAGAGATATAAACCTATATATTAACTCCCCGGGGGGTGTCATAACTGCTGGTTTAGCAATATATGACACTATGCAATTGATCAGGCCTGATGTTTCTACCATATGTGTTGGTATGGCAGCTAGCATGGGAACTGTTTTATTGTGTGGAGGGGCTGCAGGAAAACGATTTTCATTGCCGAATTCTACGATNCATATGCATCAGGCCCTAGGTGGCGCCCAAGGACAAGCATCCGATATAGAAATCGCAGCTCGCGAAATAATACGAATGCAAGATAAAATTCGAAACGTGATTTCAGAGCATACCGGGCAACCATACGAAAAAATTGCTAGAGACACTGACCGCGACTATTACATGAGTGCCGAACAAGCACAGGAATACGGCCTTGTTGACATTGTTATGTCGTCTGCCTCTACAGTTGATTCCAAAGTTGATTCCAACTCATAAGTGCTAACATGACTACTTCCCAAAGTGACTATACATGCTCTTTCTGCACAAAAGCCCAGGCACAGGTTAAAAGACTAATTGCCGGGCCAGATAGAGTGTTCATTTGTGATGAATGCGTAACTCTTTGCGACCAGATTATTTCTGAGGAAAGTGAAGATAAGACAGATACTTTATCTAATCCTCTTGAAAAAGGCCTTACCCCAAGAGCAATATTTGAAAACCTTGAAGAATACGTAATAGGCCAAGAAAGGGCCAAAAAAACTTTGAGTGTGGCTGTTTACAATCACTACAAGCGTGTCTGGTCTAATAACCAACCAGATGCTGATGTAGAACTTCAGAAATCAAACATATTAATGTTCGGCCCCTCAGGGTCAGGTAAAACTCATCTAGCACAAACATTAGCCAAAATCCTTGATGTACCTTTCGCTATCGCAGATGCAACTTCCTTAACTGAAGCAGGCTATGTTGGCGAAGATGTGGAAAATATTTTGCTCAGATTGATCCAAGCCGCTGATTTCGACATATCTAGGGCTGAGCACGGAATCATATATATAGACGAAATTGACAAGATCGCACGTAAAAATCCGAATCCTTCAATAACCCGCGACGTTTCCGGAGAAGGTGTGCAACAAGCACTCTTGAAAATCATAGAAGGGTGCGTGGCAAATGTCCCCCCCCAGGGCGGGCGGAAACATCCCCATCAAGAGTTCATGCAGATCAAAACTGATGACATACTCTTTATGGTAGGTGGAGCATTTGAAGGCATGACAGAGATAATAGAGCGTAGAGAGTTTAGTGATAGCTACACTCTTGGCTTTAANGGAATAAGTTCCTCGATTGGCTCTAGTAAAGAAAGCAAGGATGCAAGGCATTTGCTTAATCCTGATGATCTTATGGGATACGGATTTATTCCAGAATTTGTAGGTAGATTACCNGTCATGGTGACACTGGACAACCTGGAAAAGGGAGATCTAGTAAAGGTTCTTACTGAACCCAAAAACGCCTTTGTGAAGCAGTATCAGGCGTTGTTTAACATGGATAAAGTATCTCTATCGTTTACAGAAGAGGCGTTGGAAGCAGCAGCCGAGATGGCAATAGCTCAAAACACAGGAGCCCGTGGTCTAAGATCAATTTTAGAAAAAACGCTCCTCAATGTGATGTACGAGCTGCCAAGCTTATCTGGAGTAACTCACTGTTCTGTAAATGTTGACGCAATTCAAGGTAAAGACGAAGTAAAAATGTCGAAAGAAAGCGGAGAGATTATCCACCTACCATCAATAGAACGCAGGTCAGCGTAAGTCTATTCTTCAACNGGGATCAATTGGATGTTCAGTTCCTCCAACTGAGAGTCATCTATCTTAGAGGGGGCTCCAAAAAGAGGGTCCATTTGGCTCTGGGTCTTTGGAAAAGCGATGACATCTCTGATNGACTCCTTCGCCAACAAAACCATTATCAGTCTGTCTATGCCCGGAGCTATTCCACCGTGCGGTGGAGCCCCGTATTCAAACGCATCCAATATCTGTGCAAATCTGTCTGATACTTGTTCTTTGGAATATCCCAGAACCCCAAAGATTTTTTCCTGTAATTCTCTATTGTGTACTCGTATGCTACCACTTGCCATCTCTAGGCCATTGCAAATCAAATCGTAGGATTGAGCAATCACCTTGCCGGGATCATTATCCAGATAGTCTCCGTATCCTTCCTTAGGCATACAAAAAGCGTGATGGCTAGCATCCCACCTCTCTTCATCAGAATTCCATTCAAATAGTGGNAAATCCGTTATTAACGCAAATGCCAACTTGTCAGGATCACCTAATTTAAGCCTGTTTCCTATCTCGTGCCGTAATGCCCCAAGAGCTTGATTGGTTTGCTTCTCTTCCCCTGCAATCATTAATACCAGGTCACCATTCTTAGCCCCTGTCTGTTTCGCAAAGCCTTTTACATGTTCNGATGTCAGGAATCTTAAAATATTAGATTTCACTTCCGACATATCCAAATCCTCGGAAGCGTCATCTGCACTGTTTACGCCTATGGCAATAAGGCCACTAGCGCCCCTCTCCCTAACAAAGTTAGTAAGTTCATCTATCTGTTTTCTCGTGTAGTCCGAACATCCCGGTNCGGCAAATCCTCTTATTATTCCTCCCGCATCTAGCACGTTATGAAATACGTTAAATTCCACCGTCTTTGCTATGGGAGCCAAGTCAGCCACCTTGAGATCAAATCTTAAATCAGGCCTATCACTAGCGTAATCTTTCATCGCCTCTTCATAAGTCAGTCTCGGAAAAGGTTTAATGATGGTTTTTTCAGGGAATAAGTCAGTTATCAAACCAGTGAAAAGTTCTTCAGTAAGTNTCAGTATATCCTCTTGATCCACAAAGCTCATTTCCAGATCNAGTTGGGTGAACTCTGGCTGCCTATCTGCGCGGGAGTCTTCGTCTCTGAAACAACGAGCNATTTGAAAATATTTTTCTATCCCACCCACCATAAGAAGCTGTTTTAGCTGCTGGGGGGATTGGGGTAAAGCATAGAATGCACCTGGATACAGTCTACTAGGAACCACGTGGTCTCTTGCACCTTCCGGTGTGCTTTTTATAAGAATAGGGGTCTCAATCTCAAGAAAACCCGCATCATCCAAAAAGTCCCTAATATATTTAACAACTTTGTGCCTGACCACCAAGGCATCTTTCATTCCTTTCCGACGAAGATCAATATACCTGTATTTGAGCCTTAAGTTTTCGTCAACAGACACCTCTTCATTGACGTAGAAGGGCGGAGTAAGTGACTGGTTTAGAACTGTAAGGTGCTCAGCATATACTTCAACAGTCCCCGTTGGCATATCCNAATTTTCAGTTCCAGCAGGACGTTTTATGACCTCACCTATAATCTGAACCACCCATTCATTTCTCAAATTTTCTGCAACTTTGTGGGCGTTTTCAGCTGTTTCAGGGTTAAAAACTACCTGTACTAATCCCTCTCTGTCCCTCAGATCTATAAATATTAAATTTCCGTGGTCCCTACGACGATGAACCCAACCAGAAAGAGTAACAGACTCTCCTACGTTTTCATCACGTAAAGCTCCACAGCTGATGCTTTTAAGCAATATACCCTCCAGCATAATTATGTTTGNCCNGGGCAAATAGAAAATCAATCATCNATTATNACCTATCAAAATCCTTCCTAACAGATATACACATGTATGTTTCAGTCCTNCTAACACCAGGGATTTTGCCAACCTTACTGCGTAAGAATAANCCCAGTGACTCAGTAGAAGAAAANCTACCCCAGGCAAAAACATCTACGGCGCCAGTTGTTAAAGTCACATATCCTATTTCATCAAACGCAGCTATGCTGGCACATACAGGGTCCATTTTGTCTGGATCAACTTCTAGCCCAATTATTGCCTCNGTCGTCAAGCCCATTTTGGCCGGATCAAGACTAACATTCACGTGGACAACACCGCCGTCTATCAACATCTTGAGACGCCTACGTACTGTCCCTTCACTTACTCCAAGCGCTCGGGCAATGTGCGCGTTAGAAGCTCTTCCATCTTTCTTTAAAATTTGAACTATTTGACTATCTAAGTTGTCGACTACGACATCTTCTTTCATTCATATTCCCTTATTTTATTGAAGNGGATTTTACGTCACTTCATTATACGACCGCACTATGAATCGCATCCATATTAATCATCAAACACGAATAGAAGCCAGGTAGAACGCTACTGCCAGAGCTATTAGCATGTTGAAATTGGTAAAAATCCCGATTCCNACGACATTCATCGTAAGCAATACGCATATTGAAACCAGAACACCTATGAAACTAATATATTTTAAAGTACGGCCTCTTCGTCTATTGCTCGCTAAACTTACGCCTTCTCCTATAAAAAACCCGCTTATCGCTATAGATGCCATAAACAAATAATAATTAAGGTACCTAGGCAAGCCGGAAACCTCAAGAGACAGCGCGAAAANAAATAGTATCCCTCCAACCACAAGCCCAACAAGGATTGCAACAAAAAACACCTTAACAAGAAGTTTTTTGGACAAATTGTAGGTAGGAATTTTGGTGAATTTGGAACAATCAGGACATCTGTAACCCACCGGGGATACTGTCATACATTTAGGACAAATCGTATCACCGCATCTTGCGCATAAAAGACTTGTGGTAACACCCTTGTGTCGACTACAAAGTCCATGGATAACCATCTCATTCAACCTCGCAACGCTTTATCATGCGGGATCACAGTTGATCCAATCCCTTTTCGACATAACATCCCTGTCGAAAATTATTCTGAAGAACANCACAGAAAAAAAATCACGTCTAAAAGATGGTATCCCNNAATTGGACATCAACCGCTTTAAAACCATCAAANTCAAAAGTCCAATTAANAGCCAANTAATATAGATTTGGGATTCATGGATTAAAGCTAAAGTAATGAGCATTAACAGCGACGCAATGGTCCAAGGAGCACTATCTTTGTAAATTAANCCTCTACCTATAAGNCCTGGTCCAATTGCCATGATAAGCATTTGCCACCACATTCCAACNCCAAGCACCACTCCAATNGAAGTTGCTACTCCNCTGCCTCCTTTAAATCTCGAAAACACGGACCAATTATGCCCAGCCACCAAAGACAATGACGAAAGAAGAAAACTCCATATTGGGAGCTCCAACCATACAAATAAGAGTGTAGGTAGAAATCCTTTGATAAGGGAGTCAAAAAATAGCACGACTAACCCTGACAGATTTCCTACACTACGAGATACGTTTGAGGCGCCACTGTTACCAGTTCCTACCTCATGAATGTCAACCCTTCGTAGTAATTTTGTCCAAATGTAGGCTGACGGGAAAGAACCTACCAAATAAGCAGTAGCTGGAAGAAGTAAGACCTTAGCTAGCTCCAAGATTCA
>NZSI01000034.1 GCA_002696685.1 Chloroflexota bacterium
CTAGCCATCTCATCTATATTTTCAGGTGAAACAGGTTCTTCAAACCAAAATGGTTGGTAGGGTTCTATCGCTTTTGCGACTCTTATCGCACTGTAAGTTGTTAACTGTCCATGTGTACCTAATCCAACTTCCAGTTCATCACCAACAGCAGATCTTATACTCTTAAAAATGCTTTCCGCGTAAGTTATCTCTTTTAAACTTATATCCCTGGGAACACCTGTTATAGGGTGAAAAGGATCAAACTTACAAGCAGTATTACCTTCTGCAAGTAATTGCTCTGCCACAGCCCCTGCATTTTCAGGTTTCCCTTCTGGAATAGGTGGCATGTAAGCGTAAGCTCTAAGTTTATCCCAACACTTTCCACCAAGCAGATTGTAAATTGGTTGATTATTAGCTTTACCTACAATATCCCATAAGGCCATCTCTATCCCTGATATAACCATTCCATAATGTAGACTGGGTAATCTGTAATCATGTCTTCCCGCATACATTTCATAGTAGATATTTTCGATATTGAAGGGATCCTGCCCTATAACAAAAGCCTCAACTGTTTCATGAACTAACTGTATTTGAGATTTGAAATCTTTCCATGTCATTTTTCCCGTGAAAGAGCTTCCAGTAAGTTTTTCTCCGATTCCCACTATTCCTTCATCGGTAGATAGTTCCAAAATAAGAAAATATTTACCACCAACGTACCATTCTTCCGTTTGCCCGCCTCCACCAGTTCTTACTCCTGGTTCATTTTCAATAACATAAGTCTTTACACCTGTTACTTTCATATGTTCTCCATTTTTCCCAAATTCACGATATCAAGCGACTTTATATTGGGCTGGTATTAGTGTCAATTTCTACCTATTCCAACTTCTTTCAATCCAAGCAACANCCGTAGGAATATTCTGCCCCGCGAGCTCTACCAGCATNACGTTTGCGACCCATCCTGCTAGTTGATTCAGCGCTTCTTCCCTTCTAAATCTGTTAGTTCCAGCGGACGCACCCTAACACCACTTTCTTGCTCGAAAAATTCCATAATTGCCCAATATTCTTTATCCGCCCAGCCGTTTGCTAAACCGGCNAGAAACGGTTGTAGGGCCGCAGAACCAAGNGCTAAAGGCACTGACAGATTTTGAGCCATCTCATTGGCCAACCTGACATCCTTGCCGATGGTATGCAGACCCTGGTTGGCAATCTGACCGTGCGGTGGTTCGGCACTGTGTAAAGAGATCTTGTCTACCAAGCCTTCAAAGACCTTATTATCCCCACTGCTAGCACTGATCACCTCCTTCAATGTCTGCACGCTTAAGCCCGCCTTCACTCCCAGCACAAGAGCTTCCATAGTGGCGACCATATTAATTCCAGCAAGCATATTGTTGACCAGCTTGACAGACGCCCCTGCTCCGCTTTCACCAGCGTGAAAAATTCTATCCCCAAAGGCTCGGAACACCGGCATTGCCTTGGCCACGGTCTTTGTGTCACCACCCACCATAATCGACAATGTCCCTTCCTGACGTTGATANAGGCCGCCGCTCACTGGAGCATCCAACATGGCCACGCCTTTATCTGACGCTTTCTCGGCAATGGTGTGAACAACCTCCGGACTAATGGTACTTAGTTCTACGTAAATATCACCGCTTTTAGCACCTGCCAAGACACCGTTTGGACCTAATGCCACCTCCTCACTAGCTGAGTTTGACGGTAGACTGGCTAACACTAAGTCCGAAGCTTCGGAAACCTCGCGAGCGTCACCGGCAACTCTGGCACCATACTGCTCAAGCTCCTTCAAAGGTTTCTCGCGCAAATCAGTGACCATGAGATCGAAGCCTGACTTAGCAATATTTATGGCTATTGGCTTGCCTATACCGCCGAGGCCTATAAATCCTACTTTCATCGTTCCCTCCTTTAAAAATGTTAAGCAGACTTGTTGGATGATATCGTGTACGCAATCGACATGTATCGTTCCTGGTAACTTAGGAGTAGTAATCAATGGATGACATAAATATCGGGTTTATTGGTCTTGGGAATATGGGACAGCANATGTGTCTGGCTTTGATTCAAAATTCATATAAAGTCACGATTCACGATATCAATGATAAAGCCGCTTTACCTGCACTNGAGTTGGGGGCTGCATGGGCAAATAACCCAAAGGAAGTGGCACTAAAAAGCGACATAATATTCACGTCCTTGCCCGGGCCCACTGAAATAGAGGCCGTCGCTACAGGCGAAGATGGAATATTTGACGGCATTAGCAGTGACTCAGTTTGGGCCGACCTAAGTACTAGCTCTCCTGAATTAATGAGAAGACTAAACGAAACATTCGCATCGAAGGGAGTATCAATATTAGATGCTCCTGTAAGCGGACGCCGCTCGGATAAAAATGGCGTAACCCTGAACGGCGTTCTATCAATAATGGTGGGAGGAGATGAGAGCACATTTATTAAGCTCCAACCTATCTTTGAATCTTTTGGTAATAAGGTCACCTACACGGGTCAAATAGGTTCTGCAACCATCTGTAAATTGGCAAATAACATGTTTCAATATGGACTTGAGAGACTATTGGTTGAATCCCTAACTCTTGGAGTGAAAGCCGGAGTCCCGGCAGAAATACTAATGCAGTGCATAAAGAATGGAGCGGGAGGCAGTGGACGCATTTTGAATGTATCCATGCCGGATACTTATTTGCAGGGCAAATTTGAAGGGGGTACCGGGTCGGAATCAACCTTTTCAATCTCTAAGAAAGATATGTCACTCGCACTGGAACTTGGCCGTGAATTGGACGTGCCCCTGCAGATAGGAACTGGTACGTACAATGACATGACTGCAGCTGTAAACAGGAAAGAATGGGCTAATCTGAATTACAGGGTTTATCATCTCCTCCAGGAAGAAAGGGCCGGCGACGTAGAAGTTAGGATTCTACCGAAAGAATGAATCTCTCCTCATGTGAACCCCTCACGCTAACATAGCGACATACGAATGTCATAAGTTCCATGAACCTTCGAAAACCCTGTCAAATGCCAAGGCCCATGGCGGACGGAGAAAGCCTAGAGCTCGTACATCCTCAAGCCAAAATCCGTAAGGTGTATGTCTAGAGTAGGCACTGCCACCAATGACTTTACTAATTCGTACTAGAATCGATTCTGCAAGTTCAGCTACCGTTTCTTTTGCTAACAGAGAATTGNGACCTCTGGAGCTTCCTATTTCTACTTCACGAAGCATCCCCTCATAAGCCTGTTGGACCAACCATGCTNCCATTTCCACTTTCGCCCACTCGACGCGTTCGTAAGATCGCATAAGGTCACGTTTCGACTCCAAGTGCTGGCGTGCGGTTGTGACAGCGGTCTCCACAATACCTGTAATCACAGCAACGAACAAAGCCCCCCCCGGCCTATCCATACCCGCTAAAATTGCACGTCGATCGTCTCCAGGAAACGCTAATCTTGTGGCAGGAAATTTATCAAAAACCATCCCATGACTCTGTGTAGATGTCATGCCATGTCCGTCCCAGGGAGCAATAAGTTTAACTCCCGAAGAGCCATCCCAGACCAAATCACGCATGTCCAAAACGAAAGTGTCTGGATCAGTCTCACCATCTGGCACAGCGTGTGTAACCATGTACGAGTTTATACCTGAACCGCTCCCAAAATGTTTTTGGCCGCTCAATAGATACTGCACCCCGTTACTGAGCAGTTTGGCTGAAGAGCTGGACTGGGTATTGTCTCCTCCACTACCTGGTTCGGATATTATTGTTCCCCAGAAGTGTCCATCTTGTACTGTTTGGAAAGCCCATCGGCGTTGTTCATCCCACGCTTCAGAATAAGGTTCTGGGGCCTCTGAGATCGATGTCCAACCAGTAGATTGAATCACAGCAGGATGCATGGCTGCCACAAGGGCNACAGACGAATCGCCATGGGCAAGAGTTTTAAGAATTTCGCAGACCATCCGAGTCCCCACGGTGTCACCANCCCAGATTCCCCCAAACGTAGTGGGAACAGCCACCATCAGGTAACCGGATTCGCGAAGCCTATCAAAATCTTCCGTTACTAGTTCACGCCGCCTCTGCCTTTCCGAACGTTGAGATGCGAAATCGCATGCGATTTCCCGAACATTGTTCAAAATAGACTGAGAATCATCGCCCGGCACACCAGTCATTTTATGCATTGATGTTCCTCCGAGTTTTGGTTTTCGTTAGTTCAATGAGGTATTGTGGACTAGATTCTTGAAATATTCCTAACAATCCTCATCCTTTATTGGAACTTTTATTTGTTGCTTCTCTTTACCCAATTTCTGAAAGTATGAACTGACGGTATAGATTAATTGGTTTGATAAATACCCTAGCATTATCACGCAAGTAATTTGTCTGCGAGATCAGAGAAATCCTGCCCATGTACGTCGAACATTTCCAAGGGCACGCTCGGCTCTTCAGAAAACGTGTTGTTGGATATATTCCGCGCCTTTTCCAATTCTCTGTAAACGAATGCGGTTTTAAAACCTGCTTCCTTCGCAGCCATAAGGTCGCTTGTGTGCGCTGCACACATAATTATCTCGCTTGGAGATACATTCAGTAGTTCAGCTGCATGGAGATACGACCCAGGATCTGGTTTATATTGCCTTAGAAATTCACACGATATTAATCCATCCCAACTAATCCCGTTAAATTTCGAACAATCCACACCTATTGACCAGCTCAATACTGTCAAAGGTATTACTGTGTACCTATCTCTGAGCCTTTCAATGGCNTCCGGTGCGTCATCCCAGGCTTCCAACCTGTGCCACACAGCATTTAGATCATCCCTTTCAGATTTTGATAAAGTGAGAATATCGCTTGAGTCAATTACATCGTCTAGGACTTTTCTGTGTATTTCATCAGCATTCATCCTGGGTATTTCTCCGCTCCGGACTTTAGCAAGCATGTCGAACATACCGTATCTCCACTCACTTGCGAATCGAAATACGTCTAGTTCCTTTTCTTGGTGTCTGGCTATTGCTTCTAATTCCTTCTGGATTGTTCCTCTCCAATTAAATACGGTTCCACCTATATCCCAAGCAAGAACCTTGATTTGTTTTAAATCTACCAATTAAATTTCCCCTTACACTAAATGACTATTTGACCTCAAACCATTTATCTCCCCCGAAAAGTACTACGTCTAAATATCAGGGCAGTTTATCACCAGACTAGAATATGATTGTTCAAAAATCGCTAAGTGAATTTAAGGAGCCGAAATGAGATTAAATAACAAGATTGCCCTAATGACGGGGATTGGTCAGGGTATGGGTAGGGCCACAGCGAAATTATTCGCCCAGGAAGGAGCGAAGGTCATTCTCACAGCTAGAACAGAAGAGAAACTTCAGGAGACAGCAACGCAAATACAAAATTTGGGTGGAACTTCTATCGTTGTACCTGCTGACGTATCTGCCAGGGAAGAAGCGAAATCAGTAATCAGCAAGATTATTGAAGAATTTGGACGCTTGGACATTATTTACTCTGCNGCCGGCGGTAATTTTGACCCCTCACGTAAATTACAAGACGTCGATGAAAAGTTCTTTGACCAGACTATTTCTAACACGGTGAATAGTCTTTATAACCTTGTACATGAAGCAAGACCAATTATGAAGAATCAAGGTGGTGGTTCAATCGTGTCAGTTGCCGCTAGTTTCGGCGTCAGACAGGAAGGCAACTCTGCGTATGGTGCGGCAAAAAGCGCAGTTATAGGGTTAACTAAAAATCTGGCACGTGAGTTGCATGAGGAAAATATACGGGTAAACAGCATTGCGGCAGGTTTATTTAGAGGATCAATAGGTGAAGGTAAAGTATTNCCTGCAGAACCTACATTGTTAAGAATAGGTTATCCGCAGGACATTGCCTATTGTTCTTTATTTTTAGCCTCTGACGAGTCTTCTTGGATTACTGGTCAAAATATTGCAGTAGATGGTGGGGTAGATGTAGGTGCACGTGATATATGGAAGTACGAAAGATAATAATTTGCANGCCGGTTGTCGTTTAGCTAAAAACTTTTGTCTATGAGAAGGTTTCGGTAGAAAATTCATATTTGAGAAATTCGCTGTTATGTGCTTTGTGGCATTAAAGATTATTCTCTTTAGCACCCTGATATTTGTGATGACCGGATGTTTATCTGAAAAGGCGAAAACAAAGACATATCCAACTTATGCACCCCAGATAACAACTGGTAAATCAACAAATGTAACCTCTGTGTCATCAACTTAAACCAAGTCTTCCNGCATGTCGGTGATAGTGGAGGTCACCANAGTAATCGATGGTGACACAATTGAGGTACTTTTTAGAAACGGTGATACCGACAAAGTCCGACTTTTAGCCATAGACACCCCTGAAATTGGCTCAGCTAACAAGCCTAATAAATTTAAGGGGGTAACCGATATTGAATGTTTACACGATTGGGGAGTTAAAGCCTATGAAAAAGCGAAATCTACGTTGGAAGGGAAAGACGTAACCCTAATCTTTGATGAACTGTCTGGAAGAAGAGGTTACTACGATAGATTACTGGCATATGTTGATATGAGTGGCATAGATTTTAATGAAACATTGATTGATGGCGGATACGCGCGAGTTTACGAGGAAGGTAATAGTTCCAGAAAACAATCCTATCTACTCAAGCAAGAACAAGGAATCAAGTATGGAAAAGGACTCTGGGGGACATGTTCGTCAAAATAAAGGTGTCGAGAATAGTACCGAAATGCATCGTACACAAAAGTACTCTACCGTTGATTATGAAGCCGTAACACCGCCATCGATCACCATTTCACTGCCTGTCATATAAGACGATTCATCAGATGCTAGGAACAGTGCTCCGTAGGCTATTTCAATAGGCTTGGCAATTCTTTGCAGAGGGACTGTATCTTTAATTCTTTGTTTAGATTCATCCCCCTGGATCCTATGAGCAATCATGTCCGTATCCACTCCACCTGGGTGGATTGAATTTGCCCTTATGCCATATTGGCCGTATTGCACCGCAGTGGATTTAGTGAATATCCTAACTGCTCCCTTTGAAGCATTGTAGACGGGTTGGATGGTTGGTTGTCCAATTATTCCAGAAATAGACGATACATTAATGATAGATCCACCACCGGATTTTTTCATCTCAGGGATTACATATTTTGTACCTAAGAACACACCTTTGGCATTTATATCCATCACGTTGTCCCATATTTCTTCCGAAGTGTCGTCGTTTGTCCCCCAGACTGCGATACCAGCGTTGTTTAATAAAATATCAATTTTTCCGAATTGTCTTACCGTCGCTGAAACAATCTTTTCCCAGTCTTGCGAACTCGAGACATCTTGGTGCATAAATAAGCATTCACCACCAAGTTCTATGATCTCTGCTTCTAATTTCTTACCTTCATCATCAAGAATATCCGTTATGACGACTCTCGCGCCTTCCTCGGCAAATAATCTCGCTTCCGCAGCTCCTTGCCCTCTAGCCCCACCAGTGATTAAAGCTACTTTCCCCTTCAGTCTCATCTCCGACCCTCCTAATTAAGTTCCTTTATAGTAAGTAAACAGACTGCAATCTCCGAAATTAACTAGTTTCAAAGTCTTGTCTCAAAATGGAAGTGCTAGCGGGGTGTGGGAGCCGACGGTGGAAAATATTCCTGAACTGGAATTTCAATCACCGAAGGCACATTATTTTTTACTGCTTCTGTAACCACATCCGTTATTTCTGATGGATGATCTACATAGTATCCTTTTGCTCCAAAAACCTCTGCCAGTTGGTCAAATCGTGGGTTTTCAAGATCCACGCCCACATATCTTTCGTTGTGTAAAGCTTTCTGCTGGGACTTTTCTGCCCCCATACAATTATTGTTCAACACAATACTGACTGAAGGTATATTGTGCCGTACAGCTGTATTCAATTCTCCACAGGTATAAAGAAAACCTCCGTCACCATGAATACTAATTGCAGCTCTTTCCGGCCTGCCAAGTTTAGTCCCCAATCCAACGCTAAAACCCATTCCCAACGCACCCTGTCCAGCGTAGTTAAACATGGTTCTCGGCTCTTCGAAAGAAATCCTGTCATAGGAAAGTCCGGGTGCCACACCGGCATCGATCGTGACCATTGAGCCTTTGGGTAATGCTTTAGTTAATTCAGGGAAGACCTGCTGTGGCATCATTGGGTCAGAGTTTAAAGTTCTCTCTGATTGTAGTCTTTGTATTCGCTTCCTAGCTATGGATTGAAATTCTGATTTCCAAGAATTATTAGTTTTACCAGTGGAAGAAATCTCACACACCGCCTCTATTATCTGTTGAGCTACCCTTTGCGCATCTCCAACGATGCCGACAGTCACTGGATAATTTCGGCCTATCTCAATAGGATCGATATCTATCTGGATAATCTTTGTGTCTTCATTGATAACACTATAATCCCATGAACTGGAACCCTGGTTGATCCTAGTACCCAGCGCGAGTATGACATCCGCTTTGTCCATTACTTCATGTGCTTCTCCCGAACCGCGGCCACCAGGGGAACCCACATAATGAGGGTGACTGTTAGGAATAGCATCATTATGACCATAAGAAGGAACCATAGCCATGTCTAAAAGTTCTGCTAAACGTACGGCTTCAAGAGACGCTTCTCCATCCACAACCCCTCCCCCAGCCAGCAGAAGGGGGCTTTCCGCTGCTAACAAAATTCTCGCGGCTTGGGTAACAGATTGAATATCACCTGAATTCTTAGGATTTACCGTTCGGTACTGATTAGGGCTTAAAATTTGGTCTGAAAGGGTCTTCTTATCTAATAGGTCTCTTGGAATATCAAGAAGTACTGGGCCCTGCTTGCCCCACATTGCCACTCTAAATGCTTCACGAATTAGGTCAGGCACTCTTTCGGTATTATTCGCCTGAACAGCCATTTTGGTCAACGGTTTGAATATATTGACAAGATCAAAAGCCTGGGAACCATCCCTACCTATGTACTCCATTGCCGTGTCACCGGAAATAGCAATGACGGGAGCCCGACCCTTCAGAGCAAGAGACATACCACCAGCTAGATTTATTGTGCCCGGACCGGAGGTAGTCATACATACAGACGGTTTTCCTGTGGATTTAGAATATCCATAGGCCATCAGTATCGCGCCCTCTTCATGTCTAGTGTCTATAAATTTAATATCTTCTCTGCCATACATCTGTGTCACCATGCTATTTGTAGTTAGCCCAGTGACCCCAAACACATATTCCACACCCTCAGCCCTAAGCAATTCTATTACTGCCTGACCCGCTTCAATTTCTGACATATTGATAATTCCTACCTAATATCTAATTTAAGGGAGCGTTCCTGTCTCGATTAAACTTCTACATAACTTTTCAAATGATTTTTGCTCCCAACAAAAGAAAGGTCATTCTACACAAAGTCGTTATACCACACCGTTTAATCACGCAACCACAAACTCTTGGCCAGACCAAAGAAATAATGGGAAAGATCTCAATGGGGAAATAAAAACCTGTTATTTTTTGATCAAACTACGATCGATTTCAACCCCTAGACCTGGACCCTGTGGTACAGAGATAAACCCATCTTCTTTCACCCTTGGAGGGTCCTTCATTATTGAGAATCCATGCATGTAGTCTCCAATTGGTGGATCATGCAAAACTTCAAGAAATGGGGCATGACTCCATGAAGCAACCAAGTGTAGGTGTGCGATGACACCAAGATTGCCTCCACCATTGTGGGGCACAATTTGTTTTCCATACAACTCGGCCAAAGTACCAATTTTCCGCATCGCCGTCGCACCATGCAACACTAATATCTCCGGCTGCAAAATATCATAGGAGTCCTTTTGGCAGACTCTGAGAAAATCGTGTAATCCTGGTAAACCTTCACCCCCTGCGATAGGCATGTGTACCGAGGAATTGAGCTGGGCAAGCTTGTCGAATTCAAACCCAGTTAAGGGTTCCTCCAGCCAGTAAACTCCTAGTTCCTGTAAAGCCAAGCTGGTTTCTGCGGCCCTCCGATAATCCCATTGAATACCCGGTTGCCATGTACCGTTGGATTCAGCCTGGTTTGCATCCACCATCACGGTCATTCTGTCACCTACTGCTTCTATTACTGATTGAACAGTCCGTATATCCTCGGCAAGAGTCTCATGATGTATCCGTATCTTAATAGCTTTCCATCCCTCCTCCATTAACCGCATCGCCATTTCGGCTCTTTCCTCTGGTGTAGAAAGAAGAATCAAACTTGCATAAGGAATTACTCTGTCACTACCACCACCCCAAATTTTGTAGAGAGGTTGGTCAGTCGCTTTACCAATAAGATCCCACAATGCAATATCAACACCTGCGGTGCCATGGTAAGCTGCACCCCAAGCGTAATAACGGAGAACATGGGCGTGCCTTTCAATATCAAAAGGATCCTCACCCAATAGATATTCTTTTATGGCAGGCATGAGTCTGGCATCAACACTCGGACCTATTCCTGTCAACCCTTGGTCTGTGTGAACTTCAACAAACGATTCAGCCCCAAAATCATGAGGCCGGCTTCTTCCCGGATCCCACGCTGGTTCCATTTCACCGATCGTTCGATACTCTTTGAATGGAATAAGCTTAACATCAGTAATTTTAAGTCGAACTTTTTCAGACAATCCTTATCCTTTGGTTAACTGCTTGGCCACACTACGTTACTTATCCAAATACATAAATGTTTCGATTCTTAAGTTAAATACCAACAGTTATTAATGGTTACCTCCAAGAGGTTATCAAAAAAGTCGATATCACTACATTGCGCCATAGGTATGTCTACTCCATGAATACATGTATATTGGTGGAGTAGACAACCTGATGTAAGGAGGGAATCATGACAAGACTGGAAGGAAAAACTGCTCTAATTTCCGGGGGAGCTAGGGGTCAAGGTGCTGCAGAAGCCAAATTGTTTGCCAGCGAGGGGGCCAAAGTTGTTTTGGGTGACATCCTTGACGAAGAAGGCAAGAGTACAGAAGCTGAGATTAACGCTGCTGGTGGAGATGCAAAATATATTCATCTAGATGTAACAAAGGAACAAGATTGGAACGAAGCAGTAAAGAAAGCTATAGAAATTTACGGCAAGTTAAACATATTGGTTAATAATGCTGGAATACTCCTACGGAAAGGTATCGAAGAAACTTCTGTGGAAGAGTGGGACCGGATACACGACGTCAACTCAAAGGGAGTATTTTTAGGCACGAAAGCAGTAATACCAGCAATGAGAAAAGTAGGTGGAGGATCAATAGTAAACATCTCATCCGTTGCGGGGCTCATCGGTTCTACGTCCGCAGCATATGGTGCTAGTAAGGGCGCCGTTCGACTGTTAACGAAATCGACTGCTGTAGAGTATGGCCCAGAGCAGATCCGATGTAACTCTGTCCACCCGGGTCTAATAGATACCGATATGGTTCACGACATATTTTCTAATGAAGAACGAATGTCTAACAGAATATCTATAACTCCACTAGGTACCTTTGCTGAACCAAAGGATGTCGCTTTTGCAGTCTTATTCCTGGCATCAGATGAATCACGGTTTGTCACTGGCTCTGAGCTGGTTATAGACGGAGGTACCACAGCGCAATAACAGTCAACAAACAGGCTCCGTACATGCAGTTAAGACACTGTCATCGTTAACGTACTGGTTATCTCTTTTCATTCGTTAGAATACCGTCCCTTTAATACAAATCAACATTGGCTGATTATTGCGGAGTGATTCTTGATGAGTTTCGCCATACGGGTAAATTACACAGTTCAAGTCGTATTAGTTCTCACCTCTACTCTAGTTAACAAAATAAGCGTTCTACTAAGTAAGAAGTTTTGGATTATTAAATCTCTCACTAGAACCCAGCTATCTTGTCACAGACATATATAAAGGGTTTGTTCGCTAGAAATCTACGAATGTTCTCTTTGAATATTTCGCGCCTACCTTCATACGTTCGGGGGCTATCGGAAGAAGCATGTGGTGAGATAATTACATTCTCCAGATCCCACCATGGACTATCCGTGGGCAACGGTTCAATCTCAAAAGCATCTATCCCTGCCCCAGCTATTCTTTCATTTTTAATCGCGTCGAATAAGGAATCTTCATCTACAATTCCTCCACGAGAAATAATAATCATGTGAGCACTTGACTTCATCAAAGCAAGCTCTCTTTCACCAATCATTCCCTTTGAATCTGGTGTGTATGGCGCCGTTATTACAAGCCAGTCCGATATTTTCATCAGATCATCCAGTCGGTCCAGACCCCAGACATCTTTAACCCCCGGAGGGGGAGCTATCGGGTTCTCATCAACTGCATACACATCCATCCCAAATCCTGTCGCCCTGCGCGCGACAGCCATACCTATACCTCCCAAGGCAAGAATTCCCATTGTGCCATCTTCCATATCAATGAATGAACGAGTGTACTTAGAACCGTCCCAAAGGTGGGTTCTCTGGTCTGACATCATATCGTTGGTGCGATGGGCAAAGGCTAAACACATAGAGAAGACATGATCAGCCATTGGAGCAGTATGGGGACCACGTGCATTGGTAAGGACAACATCACTGTCGACAAGTTCTGTTATCGGGGTCAATTTATTTATCCCAGTGCCGGGACAGTGTAGCCAGCGAAGCCGTTGAGCTTCTATGAAAACCTCCCGCGTAGGTTCTCCCATAAAAATGTCTGCATCCCTAATTTCACGAGCCTGATCTTCCTCTGTCGACGCAAAAACTAGGTCAAGGTCAGGAAATTCCTCTAGGAGACTTTCCTCGAATCCGTCCCCAAGCAGGCTTGTTACAACTACTTTCATGACATTCTCCTTAAGAATTTCAGTTACGGTACCTTGTCGGAGTAGGACGATTATACAATGGCATTGAACCTTTATAGTCCCGAATGAAATAACCAAATTCTGACTGGAAAAGTATCCATTTTGCTAGAATTGCCAAAACAGGAGGGCTAATGGATCGCTTCAAGATTTTATGTACTGTGCCATCAACCATTATTCCCAGGTCCCCGTTCGTTAATCATAATGTAAATAAGATCGCATCTTTCGAGTTCTGGGAAGAGGAATATCAAATTCCTAAAACCGTTTTGATGCAAAAACTCCGCAATTGCAATGCCTTATTGACTGATTCAGCCCTGACGATTGACAGAGAGATTATAGATTCGGCCAAAGATTCTTTAAAGATCATTGCTGATGTTGGGGTTGGATACGACAACATCGACATTGAAACAGCTACAAGGAACCGTATACCGGTCTGTAATAATCCACATATTTTGCAGGACAACGTTGCGGAATTAAATTTTGCTTTGATATTAACCATCGCAAAAAATATTTATAGAGCGGACAAACATGTCCGAAGTGGTAAGTGGACAAAGGGTCAGACATCACATAACCAAATTGATCATGCAGACAGCCTTCTTGGGTCGGATCTTAAAGATTCCAACTTGCTTATAGTTGGACTAGGAGAGACCGGGGTGGAAGTCTGCCGTAGAGCCATTGGATTCGGAATGAATATTTCCTATTACTCTCGTACAAGAAAAGAAGATTTGGAAAGAGAAATGGGAATTGAATGGGTATCCAAGTTTGAAGAAGGTATCCAGTGCGCCGACTTTATAAGTATAAATGTCCCGCTCACAGATAAGACTTACCACATGTTTGGACCTGACCAATTTAATCTTATGAAGTCGAATGCAGTACTGGTTAACACTGCCAGAGGGGAGATTGTTGATACGGAATCTCTATACGAAGCATTAGCAACGAATAAAATAGCTGGGGCAGGGCTAGACGTGATAAACCCAGAACCAATCCCCATTAACCATCCATTACTAACCCTAAAAAATTTTATTGCAACTCCTCACTTTGGAGGACACAGTGTCTCTTCAAGACTAAAGTTGGCCGAAGCCATCCTATCAACTTTAGAAGGCTATTTGGCAGAAGGAAAACTCACTAATTGCGTGAACATGTGATTCACATTATTTTAAGGATATAGATAAAGCAGTCGACCAATATGATAATAGGCATTCCCAAAGAAACTACGGATCAGGAACTTAGAGTTGGAATAACGCCATCGGGTGTTGCAAGTCTGATGCAACTGGGACACCGAGTACTTATAGAAAAGAGTGCTGGTGTGGGTAGTGGCATACCAGATACCAATTACTCAGACAAAGGGGCTGAGATCGTTTCTAATCCCAACATTATCTTTTCTTCCTCAGACTTGGTTGTAAAAGTAAAGGAGCTTCAAGCATCCGAATGGAGCCTACTACATCCCGGTTTAACTACGTTCTCATTTCTATCACTGGGGTCTAACCCGGCCCTCGCAGAAGCATTGCTAAAGAACAAAGTAACCACCGTGGCATACGAAACTACTGAGATGGACGACGGCTCCTTGCCTATACTTAAAACGATGAGCGCCTTAACGGGAAGATTAGCCGTGGATGTGGCATCTCATTATCTGAAAAGTTCTCAAGGCGGCTCTGGAAAACTTTTAAGCGGCATAGAAGGAGTGATACCTGCTAAAGTACTAATACTCGGAGCAGGAGTTGCGGGATTCCATGCAGCAGAATTAGCTTTAAACATGGGTGCTCAGGTAACAGTTTTGAGTCGTGGAAGGCAACGTCTCATGGAACTAAGGGGTCGTCTGCAAAATAATAAACGATTGAAGACTGACATTGCGTCGCATGACTCAGTCTCTGGCGCTGTATCAACAGCAGATGTAGTGATTGGAGCTATACGCGACGCTGGAGGTGCGGTCCCTAATTTGGTAACACGGGCAATGGTTCAATCTATGCAAAATGGATCGGTCATAGTCGATGCATGCATCGACCAGGGAGGCTGCTTCGAAACCAGCCGCAAGACAACGCTTACTGATCCAATTTACGTGGATGAAGGTGTGACGCATTATTGCGTACGTAACATGCCTGGCTCCGTGCCGAGAACAGCTACTGAAACCCTTTGTAACGCTACCTTGCCCTACATACAGTTAATTGGCAAAGACGGTCTTATAAGCGCAGCAAAAACCGATAATTCTCTTGCTTTAGGAATTAACACTGCAAACGGTCGAATGGTTAACAGGTCAGTGGCGGAAGCTCTTGGGTTAAACGTCTCCTAATCAGAAAAATACTGTCAAAATGATACGAAATTTATTATCAATTTAGCGGAAAGTACATGGATTAAATAATGAATAGTATGAAGGTTTCTTTTGTTCAAATGGCCGATCCCCAATTCGGGATGTATTCTTCAATCAGTAAATTAAGTGAATCAGATATAGCGGAGAGACGGAAAAGAGGTATCAATATCGAATATACGGGTCCTGTCTTAGAAGGGTTCAAAAAAGAAACTTTACTTTTTACTGAAGCTATTGAAACCGCTAATGAGATCCTCCCCGACTTTGTTGTAGTTTGTGGCGATATGGTGCATGAAGCCGACTCAGAGGATCAGCTTCAGGAGCTGATGAGAATTTCACGACTACTCAAAGAGGAGATAAAGCTTTACTGGGTAGCCGGGAATCATGATGTTGGAGATAGGCCAACACAAACCGCTTTGAATGAGTACAAGAAAAGATTTGGAGAATATAACTATGCATTCCAGGAAAAGAACTGCTATTTCATAGTTATTAACAGTGCTATTTGTTATGACCCTGGGTTAGTCCTCGATGAATGGGATAGCCTGATTTCCTTCTTAGAGATGGAACTGCAGACGGCCGTTGCCTCCCAGTACAAACACAAAATAATTTTCATGCACCATCCTTTATATGTAAACGACATCGATGAGCCCGACAATTACCTAGGTATCCCTTCAGAGAGGCGGTCTAAAATAATCGATTTGATCACCAAATATGAAGTAAGCGTTGTTTTCACAGGTCACCTCCACAGGAATAACTACAAAAAAGTAGGAAGTACTGAATTGATCTCCACAGGACCCGTCGGATTCCCACTCGGAGATGATCCATCCGGCATTAGAATTGTGCAAGTTAATGATGGTTCTCTAACCCATAAATATTCACCTTTAAATAGCCAACAAAGAATCGGTAGTTAGTTCCAGGACAGTTCGCGTCTGGCAATATATACGCCAGCCATCCCTCCGAAAGACTCTCCCTAACAAGCAGGACATGGTCCCTTGATTGTCATAGATGTCCTTAGTGTTCAATATGAATACTTAGTTTATAGCTATCGGTGCGAATACAACTGATAGATCTGATAAACAGGTCAAGCGTCTGTTAGATCTAGATATCTGACTCTGGGAGGAGATACAAGCAAAGGATCCATGAAATCTGAAGTTCCGTCTGTTTCACGGAATGCTACATATCTTTGGTGATGTTCTTTTGAGTCCCACTCCTCCACCATAACCAAACTATTTTCATTTACCTGGTCAACAGACAGAAAAACATATTTACATCCGTCGTACGCCCGGGTCACAGGGTAATTTCTTCGGCACATATCTATAAAATCTTGACTACTCCCTGGGTTGCAAAGGAATTCAACAATAACCAGACATGACATTACGTAGACCTCTTCAGAAAATCACTGCTCTATTTGATATTAAATGTGATGGTAGTGTAGCGGGAATGATACCGAATCACTTTCAAGAAAAAAACGGTCAGGTATTTATCTTCTTTGTCTTCTCATAAAACGATTAGCGAGTCGATATACGAAATAAGACAGCGCTCCAAGAACACCTATTACAGGAGAGAAAATTAACACCCCTATTAAAAAGTCTGCTACGTGCTTAGAAAAAGAAACTAAATTACGCAATGAATCACTAATAGATTTTTTCGCATCCCATTGATCTCCAGTCAAGGGCATAGATTCAACCATACGAAGATTCAGCACGGAATTCTCGGTAGTCTTAACAAAATAATTCATGCGACCTTGAAGGCTGTCAATTTCACCCCGAATTCTCATCAGTTCCTTCTCAACTTTTATAGCCTCGTCAATATTTTTGGTATCCTGAAGAAGCGTCGAAAACCTATTCTCCGTATCTTTCATGACACTTAGTCTTGCCTCTGTGTCTATATATTCTTCAGTAACATCATTGGAATATATATTTTCATTTGAAACTAAGACTGAAAGCTTCTTGATGTCGTCAATTATTTGATAAAAGTTTGAGCTAGGGACTAGCAAGGTGATATTAGCGTAGCGTTGTTCAAAACTACCTGTATCCGAATTGGAAATCCTGCCTTCATGCGATAGAACTAGTATCCGAACCATCTTCGAGGCTTTATCAATATCATCGACTTCAAGAGATAAAGATCCATTTACTTGTATTTTTGATCCGGAATCTTGGGGAATGAGGATTTCGGCCTGCATTCTTGAAGCACCACCAGAACTTCGTGAAGAGACCTGCGCAGAGTCCATCATAATTGCCATTTCAGGACTGCTCACTTCGGATTCTCCTGAGCAAGAGAGAAGTAGCAATACAAGGGCTACTAATAAAATAAAACTATAGTTTTTCATACACCACAAGCTTCCCGGGTCCAATCAATATCACTGTCTTCAATACTCATATTATTAACCCTGAGGGCCTACGCAAAGATGAAACAAGTCATCTTTAGGGTCGATTTTAGTACCTACTCAAGTAAGTAGTGCCGAATATATGGGGATTCCGCACGTAGCTGATGACTTTCAAACACTATTCACTACGTAACAATAAATTTATTGGAATCACCGGTAGGATTCCATCCCAGAACATCCTTTGTGTGGGAATTGTCCCGCCATCGAAATTTATTGTCTGAAACAGCTTCAAAAATGTCATATTTGAGAGAATCTGGAGCGCTGAGACATAGATCAATTAGTTGGACACAGTCTGAGTGACTCAGATATACAGGGTATTGGCGGGTAACTTTGGGGCGGTCTGTGTCTATAACAGCTCCCAGTCTCAAGTTTAATATTGATATCCCGTGAAC
Source organism: Chloroflexota bacterium (assembly GCA_002696685.1). Next base: position 17,870 of record NZSI01000034.1, read on the forward strand.
ATCTGAATAATATCGACCTAGTGCCTCTCCAAAAATCTTGCTTACTCCATAGAGACTGCCAGGACGAAGGGGCGAGTTATGATCAATCATTGGCCAAGTCTCCGGCAAGTTTTCATAATCTCCATCTACCAGACTTTTATATTCTGGATCCCTTTCATAGCCTTGAATAGTTCCACCGGAACTGGCGAAAACGATACGCTTCACGCCGTTAATTCGGCTAGCTTCATAAACATTGAATGTTCCATATATGTTGGTAGAAGCTATTCCATCCCAATTGTTAGTCAATCCTGGAGTCGCAAGAGCACCGAGATGCAAAACTGTGTGTATACCATCGAATGCCGGGTGAATGGAATCAAAATTTGATATATCTGCTTGGATGGATGCAATGCCTTCAATTGGCCGTCTGTTCAAAGCACTAAATTCATATTTATCGCCCAAGTTTTTGATGACAAGTCCGCCAATTAGCCCACTTGCGCCAGTCACTAGAACTTTTTGTTTTGAGACCAATTGAAACTCCTACCTATTATTATTTGGCTAGCCTACCATTCGACTATATGTTTTCAATTGGAGGTCGTTTCAAACAAACGAATGTGGTCCCAATAGCTTTACTTATAGTTGTCCTACTTGACAAAATGCTAACATCAGCAAAGTGCAAGGCATGTGGATATAACAGAGGGGAATAACTATGGTGTTGTTGAATCAGAAGACTGACGTTGAGCTTGTAGGCCACCTCATGAGACGGGCGGCCTTTGGGGAACCAATAGACCGCTTGGAACAAAAAGCATCTAGTGCATATGAAACCCTGGTTGATGATCTCATCAATGTCGATAAGTTCCCGCGACTTAATGAGGATCTATTAGAGCGTCACAATATCCAGCATGCTGACGAAGAATCAAGGCAATGGACGCGGGCCCGATGGATATACAGAATGATCAATTCTGAAAGACCTCTTGAAGAAAAGGTAGCTTTGATGTGGCACGATGTGTTCGCTACGGGTGATTCTAAAGTCGGAAACAATCCCATGATGCGGACCCACTACGAAATGCTTCGAGATTATGGGTTGGGAAACTTCCGAGACCTTCTTCTAACCCTAGCTAAAGACCCTGCCATGATCTACTGGTTAGATCAACAGATGAATCATGCTGAGGCCCCCAACGAAAATTTTGGGAGAGAGTTNCTTGAGTTGTTTAGTATGGGCATAGGGAACTATACCGAAGAGGATGTNAAGGATTGNGCCAGAGCNTTCACAGGATGGACCAAATCNCAGACTATACCTAGATACCCNAANGGCTTCTTTGACAGCGAATTCATATTTAGNGAAGAGGACCACGATAATGGTCCAAAAACTTTCCTGGGTGAAACAGGAAACTTCAATGGAGATGACATCATTGACATAATTGTGAAGCAGCCAGTCACTGCACAATTTGTCGCTGCTCAGATTTACGATTTTTTTGTTTCAGACGATCCAGATGCCACCCGCATCGACGAAATCGCCAGAGTATTTATTGAATCTGAATACGTCATATCAGATGTACTGAGATTTGTATTTAACAGTGATTTCTTTAAAGAATCGCGATTTAACAAGGTAAAAAGCCCAGCAGAATTAGTGGTTGGAACAGCTATATTGGCCGGTCGCCATCAGACGCCTTACGAGTTCGGTCTAACCAAAATGGCCACCGCGACAAAGAACATGGGACAAGACCTCCTGAATCCACCCACCGTAGAGGGATGGCATACTGGCAGAGAATGGATAGATTCGTCTTACTTAGTGGAAAGAATAAATTTTTCATCAAAAATGATTGGTGACCTGAAAGCCCCTGGAACTTCGAAAATGCTCGACAGGATTTCCACTAACAGAGTGAGCATGACACCAGATGAATTGCTAGATGCGTGCCTGTCTGAGATGGGGAAAATACATCTCAAATCTCCTTCGAGGGCCATATTGTTTGAAGAACTCAACGTCACTTCAGATTTAACATGTGGCACTGAGGAATTTGAAGCGATTGTCTCACAGGTTCTGCGACTTATAGTTTCTTCTCGGGAATATCAATTCGCATAAATCTTTCCCTATAACCTGATTTTGTGCAGAAAGGAGAAAATACATCATGGTAACTACAACAAAACCCGATAACTCAATTAACAACCGCCCTCCTGTATTTGTAGTACTCCAGTTATCTGGCGGGAATGACTTCATGAGTACGGTTATTCCTTACAATGACCCCCATTATTTCGAATATAGAAAGACAGTGGGCATCCCGGAAGATGATGCTCTTCACATTGATGGGGGTTATGCATTCCATCCATCCATGGGCTCCGTCAAGAATCTCTGGGATGAGGGTAAAGTAGCTATTTTCCCAGGAACCGGGTATGCCTCTCCAAACCGCTCTCACTTTAGATCCATGGACATTTGGCATACAGCCAATCCAGAGGCCCTAAGTTCAGATGGCTGGCTTGGAAAAACAATAAGGGACCTGGATCCTAACAAAGAAAATGTTGTCACTGGTGTAAGTTTTGGATCCGGTCTTCCGCGCGCTATGTATCTCTCGGGAACGCCGGCAATATCGGTGTCTGAATTGGAAGGCTATGGATTACTCACCGACCTAGCGGGAAGGCAGCAGCGTCAGGCAATCAAGGCCTTCACCCGAATGTATGCTCCCGAGGAATTTGAAGAAGCAGATGTGGTTTGGGACCATCTCGGACAGACAGGACTCGATGCACTAACCGGTGCAGATATGCTTAAGACAGCCCCTCCAGCCTATACATCAAGCATAGAATACGCCAACGACGCACTATCCCAAAGTTTAAAAGGTATCGCCCAGGTCCACTTATCTGGTATAGGCACAAGAATTTTCTATGCCCAACTAGGCGGGTTTGATGTACATGGAGCCCAAATTCAAACCCAACGAACACTTCTAGATAATCTATCAAGATCAGTCGGAGATTTTTTTGATGACCTCCGAGAAAACAGCGGCTCGGAAGAAGTCATCATGATGATATTTTCAGAATTCGGCCGCAGAATAAAGGATAATGGAAATGGAACAGATCATGGGTCAGGAGGCGGAACTTTCCTAATAGGTGACCGGGTGAAAGGGGGATTTTATGATCCATACCCCTCTTTAGCTCCTGAAGATCAACTAGATGGAGATATGCATTTCAGTCACGATTTCAGGTCCATTTATTCAACAGTTCTGGAACAGTGGTTAGACCTTAACCCTAATCCTATAGTCAATGGAACTTTCGACCAATTCGAAAACGTTTTCAATATTTAGACCACACAATATATGTTTGTACCTAACTTTGGATGGGGAAAATTATGAGTATGCTGTTAGAAAAAAATATAGACACAGATAACTATCCCACCCTTCTAAGAATGGGCCACAGGTATCGATTTTGCCTCGGCCAGCGACTGCCAGTAGATGGATTCTACGGGCCATTGGATGTTTCACTCGGGCAGGACGAGTGGTTGTATGTGCTTAATCGCTGGGAGAACGTCAACGGAGTCCCAAGAAACAGGTACGTGACTGTCACTTTAGATGATGAATATGGCGATTTCATATTCCCACAGGTCGAGGGAGAAATGGAGGCGAGGGGCAAGGAACAATTCCCATCGCCTGTCATGTGTGCTATCGATAGCAAAGGCATTTTGTATTCAACCGACGAACATGCGAACTCGGTATTAATGCTTAGCACTTCCGGTGATACAGTCGGTTGGTGGGGAGAAAAGGGAACAGAACCAGGTTACCTCAACGCCCCATCTGGAATAACCATCGATTCAGACGAAAATCTGTGGATAGTTAACTGTCAAAATCACAAAGTTCAATGTTTTACACGTCAGGGCCAATATCTACAAGGATGGGGTGAATTTGGGAATGAACCACATCAACTTAGCTTTCCTTGGGGAATAACGATCGATCCCATTAACCAAACGTTACTTATCGCAGACTGGAATAACAATCTGGTAAAACGTTTTACTAGAGAAGGAGAACTACTCCAGCTAATTGGTGCTCCAGGCACCGGTGTTGGTCAACTGAATAAACCTAGTTCGGTCGCCGTTGATCAGCATGGAGACATATATATAGTAGACCGTGGAAATGACAGAGTATTGATCTTCAACCACAGAGGCATGTTTCTAGAGTCGTTAATTGGTGACGGAACCATGACGGACAAAGGAGTCCAAAAACTTCTAACAAATCCTGATGCACTGAGGTTAAGAGACAATGTTGTCGACTTCGATAGAGAAAAGCGGTTCGCATCACCCACTTCAGTCAAAGTGGATGATGCTGGACGTGTGTATGTTGTCGACACAGGAAGATGGAGAATACAAGTTTACGAGAAGCTCTGGAGAATACTAGAACCTGATGAAATCGATGCCCCTGAATTACATGCCGACCCAGAAGTTTATTAGGCAAGCAACACTTGTTTCAATGCTGGCAACATTTGCTCACATCTACTTCTAAGCTCACTTCTGCTCAAATGTGAAATGGGATGTTGGGTATAAATTATTTTATACTCGTCGGCACCCCACATCACCGCCATAGATTTTGAAGTCACTTCAAAAATATCTGTACAAATTGTTATGGAAGGAGTGTCTTGCTTCTCAACATGTATTCCGTCGTGCACACTGCACGCACTGCAGGACCCTCAACTTCCAATTGCGACAACTACAAAATCGCATTCTTCGGAAATTTTCTTTATTACTTCCGGATCTGTCGGTTTCCCTGCTGACGGCTTTTGATAGTATTTTTGGACCTCGATTCCAAAGCCGTCCTTTAGAAGCTCAGCAAGTTCTTCAAGTAGCTCCTTTGCATTCGTCTTCGCATCATCTATTAAACCCATTTTTTTATTCGTTAGAGAATCGAGCCGNGGTGACAAGGTGAACTCAGGAACAATNGCTGAGGTTGTCGGATCAACTAATTGATGAACTCTTTTATTTGTAGTGGTCATNNAATATCTCCTATAAAAGGGATTGATAAAATNAATTNCTGCCTAACTNGTATCCACAATTTCCCTCGTAACTGCNGTTGAAGACACTTTTGGTAATTCACTGTGAATTACAGCGCTTCTGTATGCGGCTGCTTCTGGNGAACCAGCATAAACNATCAATATATCCTCAGGTTCCGGCACCAATTGAACATAACGATCATCATCTCCTTCCACATAATCTCCAGAAATCGCTTTTACTCTTTTTAAGTCTCCTACTGACCTTCTGATCCTAGGATACACATAATCTCTGATATCGTTTTTGCTCCAGTCCGACCAGAATTCAGATGCCCCCGCCATCGTCAGTAGAATCTGTCCTTGCCTCACCAAGGGCCCTCCGTCTGCCACAGAGTCATCATTTGCAAGTGACGTCCCAAGAGTGGAGGCTACATCAATTAGCGAATCCAAGGCAGCATACTTTTCAGAAGCGGAGCGAACCTGCCTTGGCTCCCAAGCAGCAAAAACTGTAGCGGTGCTTTGCTCCATAGAAAATCCACGTTCAACATGTAGCGGATTCCAATGAGTTTCTAATTCATTCTCCGCTATACAATATGTGTACTTACCAGGATGGCCAATATTTGTTCTATCAAATAATCCAGGTATTGAAGCACAAGCGTTCATCAAAATCAGCCTCACTGCCCTGCCAATTGTCGCATTTGCTCTATTCCCGGGACCAAAGAGGTTGTCCTTGGAATTCATATCTATGTTTCTTGATACAGGACCATTCACCACTACAAGAATTCCAGCACCTCCCTGACTCGAAGAAGGAGCAATCAGATTGAATTCGTCAGTTAGCATCGCTTCAGTAGCAGAAATTACTACCGGAAAATACCCAGGGAGACACCCAGCCATCACAGCATTGGCGGCCACTTTCAAAACAGTTACTTGCCTTCTTCTCTCAGGAACTTCTCCTAGTATTTCATCTGGATCTCTACCTACAAAATCAATAAATTCCTGAACCCTTGATTTTTCAGGGGGCACCACGGGTAGTCCGTCGCTCCATCCCAAGGAATAACATTCTTCAATCGCTTCGATTACATTATTCCATTCAACATTTTTGATATTTGAGTTAGCCACACGCTCTCCTTCGAAATCGCGAATCTATCCACTAATAATTTCTTCTCCAACTTTATGGTGTTTGATCCAGTCCCAATCGATATCGACCCCTATCCCTGGACCATCAGGTGCATAGACATTTCCCTCATTGTCTATACAGTCAAGATCGTCACTATAGTTCTGGTATATGGAAGGCCAGATTGTCTTCACAAGGGGATGCACCAGGCCAACTTCAAAAAAGTTCGTGTTTCTGATTGCAGACATTACGTGTCTGTGAACTGGGCCAGGCCCGTGTAATTCCACATCAAGACCAAATCCTTCTGAAGCATGTGCGATTTTCATGGCGCCTGTTATTCCTCCATCCTCATGGGCACCACAACGCACATAATCAGTAGCCTCTGCAACTATAAAATCTACATGCTGCTCAAGTAGGCGTATATGCTCTGTCTGCAATATTGGAGTTTTTATCATCTGACGTAGTTTTCGGTGGGCAAACTGAGAAACCCCTCCGTCCTGGAAGGGATCTTCCAACCAGAAAAATTTTGCTTCATCACAGGCTCTCCCGAGCTTCAGTGCGTCCCCAAAATTCTTTACTTCACAGGCAGGGTCAATCAATAGATCCATCTTGTCGCTGAACTTTTTTCCCAGATTGAGTACATTCTCAATCTCTCTTTCAATGTTGTTTCTAGCTATACCCCAGCCATGCACCTTAAAGGACTTGTAGCCCATTTCCAGGCATTGTTGGGCGAATTCTCCAAATTGCTCCGGCGTAGTAAGACCTCCGTTTTCATCACCATGGAGCGTTGAAGCATAAGCCTTTAATGGGCGCTTTTCACCTCCCAATAGTCTGTACAAAGGCTCATCATAGAGTTTACCGGCAATGTCCCAAAGACAAATGTCAATGACACCCAGGCCCAGGCCTCCCCACTGCCTAGATGCTCGCTTTATATCGTTGTATATAGATTCCCTGGATAGAGCACTTTTTCCGATAAGATAATCCGCAACCGCTCTTACCTCAGCAAGAGCTGGTCCAATCACACCCACATATTCGCCGACAATTCCAACATTAGTATGTAAACGAAGTATCGATGTGGTTTGTTCAAGATTGGAGCCAGCTTCATACACCATGTTAAAGGTGTTGTAATCCTTCCCAAGGTTTTCAAGGGAATATTTGACATGAATCGCTTCCACTTTTGTAATCACAGGTGACTCTTTCACAAAAACTCCTTAATATTTGCTCATATTATTAACAACCATTGTTGTGAATCAAACGCATTATTACATCTTATAAATGGGATAGGGTGTACAGAAACAATCTGAAGTTAAGTCAATCACCTGAAAGTAAAACCGGCTAGCATAAAATGTCTTTACATATAGTCGATATACAACACCCCCTAGGAAAAAGGATCAATATCGTTGGTGGTGGAGGCAAAACCTCTCTCGCCAAAGCGTTATCGAGCAGATATGGTTACCAAAACATCGAGCTTGATGCCCTGCACTTTCTACCTAACTGGATAGAGCGGTCTGCAGAAGATTTCCAACGTCTGCTTGAAATATCAATCAGATGCGCCGGTAACAGCTGGATCATAGATGGGAACTACTTTACAAAACTAGACTGTCCTTCATCTAAAGTAGATATGTTCATATGGCTAGACCTGCCATGGCGAGTAATGTTAAAACGGATCTTTATCAGGTCCTTAAAAAGAATGATTGATCGAACCAAAATATGTGGTGACAATTTCGAATCATGGGCCAAATTTTTTAGTACGGACTCCCTATGGTGGTGGTACATAACCAACTACACAGCAATAGCCAACAGGGAAAATACATTGTCTGAATATATCCCTGAAGACGTTCCTGTCATACGGCTCCGTAATGCCAAACAATTAGATATGTTTTACAAAACTTGGATTAACAGAGAATAGGAATCAGGGTTCCGGAATACTCACTACCTATAATTTTTCACAATGTATAATCCGCACACTTTGGTCTACCAATGTCTAACGAACGTATGATAAGGAGAAGACGGTGAAGGTAGTAGTTACAAGTCTCTTTGGCGACGGATTCGAGCAGAGCCTAAAAAAGGAATTCCCAGACCTGGATTTAGTTTTCGTATCCTCGGAAGAAGACCAAGCTAGAGAAATAAAGGATGCAAATGTCTTTATGGGAGCACCTTCCCGTGACGTTTTTATTCAGGCTGATCATTTGCAATGGCTTCATTGCCCTGGAACAGGAATCGACACACTCACACCCATTACTGAACTTGTTGACAGTGATGTTGTCCTCACCAATGCACGTGGTCCCCATACTGCTCCAATGGCAGACCATGTTTTTTCAATGTGCTTGGCATTCGCACATCGGACCAACGAGATGATGGTGGATCAGAAAGCCCATTCATGGGACGCTGACAAATACAGTCCTACCTTCATAGAAATGGAGGACAGCACGATGGGCATATTGGCCTTGGGAGGCATAGGCATGGCGGTAGCCCGCAGGGCAACCGGTTTCGGAATGGACGTGTATGCAGTGGACAAGAATCCAATTGCTCCTCCCCCAGGTGTTATTGATGTTTGGGGACTTGATAGACTAGACGACCTTATGGAGATATCTGACTGGTTGGTTGTCACGGCTCCTTATACAAACGACACCAGAGGAATGATTGGAACTGAACAATTAGCCCTGATGAAACCATCCTCACACATGATCATCATATCTAGAGGAGGCATCGTGGATGAGGATGCGCTATTCGACACCTTGAAAAATAATCGAATATCAGGAGCCGGCATCGACGCTTTTGAAACAGAGCCGTTGCCTGAAAATAGTCCCTGGTGGGATCTTGAAAACGTGATTATATCTCCACACATGTCTGCAGTTAGTAAAAGAATGTATGAGGGTAGACGGGATGTGTTTCGAGAGAATCTAAGAAGATTTATCTCCAACCAGCCGTTTATATACGTTTGCGACAAATCGTCCGGATTTTAAACGCAAGAAAGTCTGGTAAACAGCCCCTTGATATCCACTGGATATAGCATCCTTCGGAAATAACTATTAATTCGTCGCCTATTTAGGTCATTAAAAGCGTCCAAAACCGGGCCATCGCCGAATAAATATAGTCTTTAAACGGCGCTTGCCATCCAATTCAGCCATCATAAATTCCTTCAGAAATCCCCCACACAATCATCATTTTTAGTGGGCCCTGCCCAGTGTTTCTTATGCCATGATCAACACCAGGAGGAACCATGACGGCGTCATTGATGTTAACAGGAATAATCTCCTCTCCTATAGTCATTTCCCCAGTACCTTCCAGAAAATAATAGAACTCCTCCAAAGGACGATTATCGCCGTGTGTGTGATCACCTTCGCTTACCCCTTCATCCAACTCCCATATTTCAATATCGACAGGTAGGTGGCTCGACGATCCAAAAAGATTCCTACGTTTTATCAGCCCCTCCCCGTCGTGTATGCGTTCCACTTTATTTATGTCCGTTTCCTCTGTTTGTTTCCAGTACATATCAAATCCTCATTCCAAGACTTTCTATCTTTCCGGATGGTAACACTCAATCGAAACCACCAAATAATCCTTACGCATTGTTATGAAACTATCAATAAACAACTTTGAGAGATTTTGTATGACCACAAAATTCTGTTAAATTCAGTTTAGTTGATTCATAAGGAAATCTTTACCATCTACTATAAATCCCCGCGTAAACTTCTAACCGGCCAGCTTTACTTGGCCTAAATAAACAATCTGAAAAACCTGCTACTTGATAAACCTAGTAAGGAGAGATGAAGTGATGAAGACGAACGATACTACTAGTGCAATTCAACGGAAAGGAGCCATGAGTGGCCTAAAGGTTTTGGACTGGACATCATATCAATTCGGTCCGGTGGCGTCGTCCATGATGGGAGACATGGGAGCTGACGTCGTGAAAATAGAATCCCTTGACGGCGATATAGGCAGAGCGGTGGCTAGGATGAGTTCCAGACCGATAGGGCTTGAAGGTGGAAGAAATGCCTATTTTGAAACATGTAACAGAAATAAAAGAGGAATCGCGCTAAATCTGAAAACTGAACAAGGTATGCGAATAGTCCATGAATTAGTTAAGTCAGCAGATGTTTTTGTGGAGAACTATCGAAAGGGGGTTCCAGAAAAACTCGGAGTGGATTACGAAACTTTAAGGAAAATTAATCCCAAACTCATTTACGCTTCCGGATCTGGCTACGGTCCCGAGGGACCTGACGCATCAAAACCTTCTCTAGATGGCTGCGGACAGGCTAGGTCAGGACTGATGATGTCAGCTACCTTTGACAGCCAGGATGAACCGTCATACATAGCCGGAGCTGTGTCAGATCAGATGGGTGGAATTATACTCTGCCTCGGTATAGTTTCTGCATTATTCGCTAGGGAGCAGACCGGCAAAGGTCAGAGGGTGGACGTCTCCCATTTAAGCAGCAGTATGTGGCTGCAAGGACTATCAGTGGGGATGGAACTCCTCTCTAATTACCAATTTGGTTCTATAGATCGAACCAATCCGATGAATCCATTGGTTAACGCTTATGAATGTGGAGACGGGCGATGGATCCAATTTATGAGCGCCCAATTTGACAGGTATTGGGCTGACTTCGCCACTGCTTTGGATATAAGAGAGTATATCGATCATCCATTCGTCGGTGAAATTAAAGGTATGACCGCTGGATCACCAGAACTCACAAGGATTATCGCCGATCGATTTAAAGCTAAATCTTCCGATGAATGGATAGGTATTTTTAATGAATATGAAGATTTAATATTTGCCAAAGTTCAGTATGTGAGCGAGTTGAAAGACGACCCCCAGGTTATAGCGAACAATTACATATCTGAATTTAAACACCCTACTCTGGGCACAACTAAGATGTGCAGTTTCCCTGTCACTTTCAGTGAGACTCCCGCTAGCATATGGAAAGAAGCCCCAGAACTTGGCCAAGACACTGAATCTATATTAATCAAGGAACTAAACTACAATTGGGAAGACATAACTAAACTTCAGGATTCAGGTTCAATTCTATGAACACTGGCGATTAAAACACCTTCTGTATCAGGCCGTTGCTTTCTCAATGTCATCCATCGTCAATTCAATTCCGAATCCGGGTGAATCATTTGGAACTATACATCCATTTTGAGGTACTGATACTCCCGCTGACTCGCTACCGGATCTGTCGAAGTGGTCAAGCTGCATTCCAGGGCTTGTCTGCATGAAATACTCGCCGAGAGGAATGTTCGGCATACCGTAGCATGCATGTTGCCCGTAAGAGGTATTCGCACCCCCATGAGGGATAACTGATATTCCGGCTGCCTCTGCTATATGGCATATTTTAACGACAGCAGTCATGCCCCCAACCCACTGTATATCAGGTTGGAGATAGTCTACTGATCTGTCCGATACAGCTGACAGGAATGGAAGAGACGTGTACCAATGCTCACCAGTTGCAATAGACTGCCATGGAAGTCGTTTCCTTAATTCTTTGAATCCCTGGTAATCTTCAGGTATCAAGCAATCTTCTATCCACTTTAGGTTGTATGGCCTCAATCTTTCTGCAAGCCTGACCGCAAATTCGAGATCAAAAGCCATCCAGCAATCAAGCATCAATTCAACGTGGGGACCTATTAAGGCCCGATTTTTTGAAATAAGTTCCTCGTTTTTGTCCAAAGCTTCTAAACCATCAGAGGGACCATAGGGACATGCCAGCTTCGTAGCCCCAAAACCAAGTTCCATGTGCCAGTCAGTATCGTTTCCTGTCGCATAGCAGGTAATTTCCTCCCTAGCAGGACCACCAAGAAGTTCGTATACGGGCATGTCAGCTATTTTTGCCTTCAGATCCCATAGAGCCAAGTCAACCGCGCTAATCGCATAGCTTGCTATTCCTGCTGCGCTATAAGGGGATGACAGCCTGAACATCATGTCCCAGATTTTTTCGATAGCCATACAGTTTTCACCGACTAGTAAAGGAGCGAAGTGGTCGTTGATCAGGGAATTAACGGGGCCACTGAAGGTAGTCATTCCGACACCGAATGTTCCATCCTCAGCCGTAACGACACAAACTGATAATTCTTCCCATGGCGGTTTCCAGAGATCTCTATGTCTCTTGAATCTTGGATAGCGTGACATAGGATTAGCCACTTCAGTATCCATAAACCAACTGTTACGAGCTGGTTTTTCTGAGGATGTGGGAGGTGGGAACTTCGCCCCATAGGCTTTTATGCTTCTAATCTTCATTTGGAAATCCCTCTCAAGCATTTTAATGCGAAAATAATAGCACCTCATAACCTTAAGAATGACCAAAATAACTGAGTCTTTTTATGGGAGGTGCAATAGCGCCTTTGCAAACTAAACACTACACTTGCTGAAATAACAACTGGAAAATGTTGTGATAGGGTTCTCGTCCGAATCAAACATTTATTTGGGGGGAAGGGTTGACTAGGATAATTACTGAAACTGAAAGACTCATCATTCGTGAGTGGTGTCTCGCAGATATTGAAGCACTTCACAAAATAATGTCTGACGAAGAGGTGATGCGCTATGTATGGGACTACCAGCCAGCAACATTCGAACAAGTAGAACAGTTTGTCCAGCACTGCAGGGCTGAGAGTTCAACTCAACAGTGGACGACTTGGCCCCTAATCTCAAAACACGAAAATATGCTAATCGGCTACTGTGGATTCCTTGTGAGATCCTATGGAGAGTACGAGGGAGAAACAGAAATGGGTTGGTTGGTTGACCGCAATTACTGGGGTAATGGCCTGGCTACAGAGGCCGCACAAGCAGTTCTTACCCTCGGACTGGAGAATTGGTCTTTCAATAAAGTAATAGCTAGTGCCAGAGAAGAGAATACACAATCCCTAAAAATTATGGAAAAAATCGGAATGACCCTTATAAGTCCATCCCTCAATCCCAAAGGTAGGCTGGTTCCTCACGCCATGATTTGTAACCCAACTGACAAAAATACCTAGCTAATAACACATACATAGCACAGCGAACTGAAATATTTAGGAGGTCAAGCTTGTTTAGAAATCCAATTAAGAAAAAAATTAAAACTGGTCACACAATATATGGAACCATGTTGCAAGAAATGGCCACCCCCACTACTGCCCAGATATTTAATAGAGCAGGGTTTGATTTCTTTATGATTGATTGTGAACACGGGCCCTTTGACCAAGGGGTTGTCCGAGAAATACTTCGGGTAGCTCGGCTCGAACAAATTTGCCCACTTGTGCGAATACGAAATTTGGATTACAGCCTTGTGGCAGGAAATCTTGATGCCGGTGCAATGGGACTTATGTTACCAAGGGTTGAGTCTGTGGAGGACACCAAAGGTCTGGTTCAATACATGAAGTATCCTCCCCTTGGAGTGAGAGGGTTATCTTCAGATGCCCCACACTCTGATTACATATTCGGAGATTTAGAAGAATTCATATCAACGCAAAATGAAGATACCATTGCCATCGCTCAAATAGAAAGAAAAATAGCTATTGAGAATCTAGAGGAAATTTTGAGTACTCCTGGAATCGATATAGCACTTGTTGGTCCGGAGGATCTATCCCTGTCATACGGGGTGCCTGGGCAGACAGATCATCCGGAAGTGGTTGAAGCAATTGAACATGTGATAGAAATATCTTCCAAACTGGGTATCGCCCCGGGCATACACATGGGAAACGTGGCCGTGCTGTCAGAATGGGAATCCAAAGGCATGCGCGTAATCATGTGTAATTCTGACCTCGGATTTCTGCTTGAAGGGGCCGAAGAAAACCTCAAAGCACTAAAGTCAAAATCGGCTCAGAATCTTTAAAGGAAAATAATTTATGTCAGAAGAAAATTTAACTATTGATTGCCAGGTTCATTCTTATCTGCGTAATAGTGAAGAGCGACCGTGGCTAGGATTTCTACAAGGGCCCGAAGAAGTCAGCGGAGAGGACATGGTTAAAGCCATGGATTCAGTTGGGGTCGACGGTGCCATACTTGTCTCACCAAATAGCCTATACGGCTATGACCCAAGCTATGCTCTTGATGTGTATGCGGCATATCCAGATCGTTTTGCCCTTATAAAACCCTTCAATCCAGATTCTGAGCATGTAGCTAATGAAATCGCTGCATGGGCAGAGATTCCAGGCGTTGTGGGCGCAAGATTATTTCTACGTGCGGACACATACAGCGAAGAAAACCCGGGTCTCGATAGAATTTGTATTGCAGTGTCAGATGCAAATATTCCGCTTAATGTAATGTGTGCGGGAAATCTGTCCATGTTTAGCAATCTTGCCGCCCGAAACCCAAATACACGATTTGTGCTAGATCATGTGGGTTTGATTCAACCACACGTTCCACCCGTTCCTGAAAATCCTTTTTCTGATTTGGACAATGTGATTTCGCTCGCTTCATTCGACAATGTAGTTATAAAAATATCGGGAGCGTGCACTCTGTCTCATCAACCATTCCCGTACCCAGACATATGGGAACCTCTTGAAAAAATATTTGACGCTTTCGGTTTAGATAGGTGTATGTGGGGTACTGACTGGACCAGAGCAGTAGATCTACTGACATATGAACAGGGAGTTGAGGCATTCAGGGTCACTGATGCTTTATCCGAATCAGAGAAGTCAACGTTAATGGGAGGCAGCCTAACCAAAATCTACGGTTGGAAGCCATCAAACTAGTAACTCTAAACAAAATTGATATTAACTACTGAGTACGATATTTAAGGAGAAGTCATGGCAGAACTTAGACAAAACAGAGCGAAACAAAAACTGAGGAACAACGAGACAGTAATTGCAGTTAACTCTAGCGACACCGACATGATCGACTTCCTGGGATCAACCGGTCTTGTGGACATGATATGGATAGAAATGGAACATGGGTCGGTAACATGGGGCGACCTAGGCGATATCTCCAGAGTGTGTGATCTTTGGGGCATGACCTCCTTAGTGAGAGTTAACAACAATGACCCCTGGTTGGTGGGCAGAGCATTGGACAGAGGAGCACAAGGTGTAGTGGTGCCTCATGTTGATACAAAATCTGATGCTGAGAGACTTGTGCGAGGAGGAAAGTTTACCCCGGTTGGCAAACGAGGAATGGGAGGCTCCCGACAAGGACTTGGAGTAACTAACTATATCCAGAAAGCCAATGATGAGATACTTCTAATAGGTCTAATTGAAGACGTTGAAGCAATCGACAATCTGGATGAAATATTAACCGTTGAAGGGATCGATTGCCTAATGGTAGTGCCAGGAGATCTATCTCAGAGCATGGGACCTGACTACTTAGGGCATCCAGACCACCCGGAAGTTAAAGACCTCGTCGAGAAAACAATGAAGAGAATCGTTGCCGCGGGATATTCAACTGGTTCCACTGCTGATGACAGCAATATCGGAAGATGGGTTAACGCCGGTGGACGAATGTTTCTTTGCCAATTCCAAGGTTATATCCAAAATGGCTTAAAAGAACTCAGGAATAAGGCTATTTGATAGCTTTTTGATATCTGGTGACTAAAAAGCTGGAACTTAATAAAGTTCTAGTGTTTTGAATATGAAATTTATAATGATTGGAGACATCCCTATTGGGCGATAATGCTTACGATTTCCTAATAATAGGTTCTGGATCAGCAGGGGCCATAATCGCAGCCAGACTAACAGAGAATCCCGATATTTCTGTCCTTCTTATTGAATCCGGGCCCATGTATCATCGGTTTTCTGATATGCCTGACTTCATTAAGGGCTTTGAACAGAGCTACGACTCATCTGGCGACCCTGTTAAGGTAAATTCTTGGACAGATATAGCGAATAGTGGAGCTGGCCGAATGTTTGTCGCCAGATCAACTGATCAACAGCAACCTATGCTGGTTCCACGAGGAACAACGTTGGGCGGATCAAGTTCAGTCAACGCGCAAATTTTCCTGAGGGGAGAACCAGCAGACTATGACACCTGGGCTTCTTTTGGTAACGAAAAATGGAGCTATAAGGATTGTCTGCCTTTCTTTAGGAAACTTGAAACCGATCTAGATTTTTCTGGTGACTTTCATGGAACATCTGGTCCAGTAAAGTGTAAAAGAGACCCTGAAGAGGAATGGCAACCTAACCAGATGGCCTTTTACAAAAGCTGTCAGGCACTTGGATTTAATTCAGCCAAAGATCACAACGATCCTGATTCCACGGGAGTCGGCCCAGTACCATTCAACACAATCGATGGGGTCAGGCAAAGTACATGGCTCACATACTTAAATCCCGTAATGAAAAGGGGAAATTTAACCATAATTCCGGAAGCATTTGTCATATCACTGAATTTCAACGGAACTAAGACTGAAAGTGTGACCATCATCCGTCAAAACCAGACGACAACTATAGAAGCTAGTGAAGTAATAGTTTCAGGAGGCGCAATAGGATCGCCTCAACTGTTGATGCTCTCTGGAATAGGGGACGCCGCGCAACTTAAGAACCACGGAATAGCAGTTGTAAAGAATCTTCCAGGGGTTGGTAAAAACTTACGTGACCACCCACAGGCACAAGTGGTATGGAAAACAAAAGAAAATCGTTCACAAGACCCTGATCCATACAAAAGGGTTCAGGTAGGACTTAGGTATACAGCTTCCAATTCGAATCTGCGCAATGACATGTTTCTACAACCTGTCAGCACAGCGAACCCAAGCGTTTATCTTGGCCCTGAAGACTCCATCAATCATATAGCTATCACCGCCATGTTATACCTGGCCAAAGGACAGGGTAGTCTCACTCTCAGGTCAGCTGACCCTCTGATCCAACCATATCTTGATTACAATTTTCTACGAGAAGAGGAAGACCTTCGAAGACTTAGAGAAGGCGTAGAGCTATGCATCTCTGTTGTGGAAAGTGGGGAATATAAAAACATAGTTGAAGAGAGAGTCATACCCACTGAAGAAGATATGGGTTCAACGGAACAATTTAATAAATGGCTTTTGAAAAACGTGAGGACAACTCATCATGTTTCTGGAACATGCAAAATGGGACCCGATTCTGATCCCCTGGCAGTGGTTGACCAGTTTGGTAAGGTGCATGGGACAGAAAACCTAAGAGTAGCTGATGCTTCTATAATGCCTGACTGTGTCAGGGCTAATACAAACGTTGCCACGATGATGATAGGAGAGAGGATTGCTGACTTCATAAATAACGATCTATAAGTCTTTTTGGAATAATTATGTATATATTCATAGGATATATAACCGCAGCATAACTAGTAGGAGTAACTCGTGAAAATTGTAAAATTTCGAACTTCAACCGGTGACCAATGGGGAGTATTGGAAAAGGAAACCATCCGATCAATTGAGGGAAGCCCATTCGACGACATAAATCTAGGAGGTGAAATCCACTCCTTAAACGACGTTACGTTGTTGGCTCCTATCTCCCCTCTGAATAAGGTCCCAGCAATAGCGGCCAACTACGGCGAAAGGGATGATAGAGATGGACCTGGAATATTCATGAAACAACCAGGGACCTATCAGCGTCATGAAGGGAACATAGTATTTCCACGCAGCTGTAAGAAAGTTATTCACGAAGCAGAGGTTGGAATCGTAATATCCAAGGTTGCACGACACGTTGATGAGAAAGAGGCATTGGATTACGTGCTGGGATATACATGTGTAAACGACGTGAGTGCTAGAGAAACTGTTGATATATCAAGCTATCCGGAACGTCCAGAAATAGGCGCGGGAATCACGATGAGATGGAAACATTACGATACGTTCTGCCCCATAGGACCCCATATTGAAACTGAAATAAGTGATCCTGGCAATCTCGACATCGAATGCCTCGTAAACGGCAAAATATCAGCTTCTGGAAATACAAGAGACATGCTATTTTCGATTCCGAAGTTAGTCAGTTGGGTATCCGAGGTAATGACACTTTATCCAGGCGATATAATTCCCTCCGGCTGTCCTGAAACGGCGGAAATAAATATAGGGGACAGAGTCGAAGTAAAGGTCGAAAAAATAGGTTCATTGGTCAACACTGTAATTGGAGACTATTAACTAACATATTCCATAAATCTACAGCTTGGATTTAGGTAATCTGAAAATGAATCCAAGATCTATATTCTCTGTCAATCGAAAAAAAANTCGTCTTCAGGCTCCAAATACTGTCTGGCGAGTTCTACATCTAAAGTTATNCCCAAACCTGGTTTATCCCATACATCAATAAAACCGTCTTTAACGATTGATTCAGGGTGTCCCTGTTGACCGGGTAGGCCTTGTATTATGTCGTACCACCATTCCGGCTGGCCGGTAGAGTACTCAAAGGCTATAAAGTTATCCGGATAAGTAGCCGCTACTTGTACTTGAGCCGCCAAACCAATCAGCCCCACCCCGATCCCATGTGGAGCAAAAAGTATTCCATGTAAATCAGCATATTGGGCAATCCACTTCATCTCGGCTATCCCACCAACATCCAAAGGGTCAGGTCCAATTATGTTGACAGCCTTTTTTTCAATTAAATCTTTGAAATTATCTCTTAAATAGATTTGCTCCCCAGTGTGAATAGGAGTTGTTGTATAGGGAGTGATCTGCAAAAAAAGATCGGGATCAACAGAGGGGGAAAAGTCGCCTCTAACAGTATCTTCAAGCCAAATAACATTATAAGGCTCCAACGTCTGAGCAAGTTTCAGCGTGTCAGTGACCGTCATTCCGGGTCCACAATCAAGTGCAAGACCAACTTCATCACCCAGTACTTCCTTCATCGCCTCTACACAATCCACTGTGTGATTGAAACCTTTTTCAGTCAGTAATCCGCGGTTCGGATAAGAAGGAGAGGGGTGCCTCCCAGGAATGCTGACTCCCTGGTGATCTCCATAAAAGTAGTCCGGCACATCCGCATCCATTTTTCCATGAAAAGATATTGCTTGTTTTATTATGGTAAATCCTTGAGGCAGATCCCTCATGTTTGCAGATGATTCTGCGTAGTCTTCAGGGTTTTTCGAGGATAACGGGGTTCGAATTGCTCCGTTGTATACCCGCACTTTATCCCTTATCTTACCCCCCAAAAGTTTGTATACAGGAACATTTGCGGCCTTTCCTGCGATGTCCCACAATGCCACTTCAATACCACTCACTGAAGCGCCCCACGGTTTGAAAGCTCCTAACCGACGAATCTTAAGGACAGTCCTTTCAACGTCTGTGGGATCCGACCCGAGAATAAGGTCCCTATAATGTTCAACGTGCCAGCGAATATGAGCNGATCGTAGGCGGGCAGCTGACCCATATCCATCTATACCTTCATCGGTCTTAATTCTTATTACTGGTTGACCACCAATGATGGCGCATTTTAAATCTATGATCTTCATGGTGTAGCATCTCCACTGTTATAGGACTCGGAAATAATACACTTTAAGTTTTACAAAATATCTCCGGCAGCAACCGAGTATTCATTAGGAGAAACAATGACATATATGAAAAGAAGGAACATTACCAAGCAAAAACTACTGGACGGAGAAATAGTAAAGGTCCCAGAAATAAACAGAGTATTTGATCCAACAGTCGTCGAGACCTTAGCGTCGGTGGGATATGACTGTGTATGGATAGACATGGAACACAGCCACGCAGATTTCAGGGATCTAGCTACTCTAGTTTTGGCATCTAGGGCATGCAATCTCGACGTTTTTGTTCGCATACCTCATGGGCCATATAACCAGGTTATAAAGACTTTAGAGATTGGGGCCTCTGGTCTGATATGGCCCCACTGCAAAAGTGCATCGGAGGCAAAGTCGTTTGTTGAAATGGCCAAATACCACCCTTTAGGCATGAGGGGAATGGGCGGTGGAAGGGATTCAGAGTTTGGAAAAGCAGAGAAGCCAGACTATTTTGATTTCGCGAACGAGAATGTCCTTCTAGGTGTAATGATTGAAGATAAGGAGGGGGTGGACGCGTGTGAAGAAATTGCCAAAGTAGATGGTATCGATCTACTTTTCGTTGGTCCGGGTGATTTATCTCAAAGTTATGGAGTTCATCGGGAACCTGGTCATCCAATACTTCATCCGAAAGTCACGGAAGCATTTCAGAAAGTCGGAGAATCCTGCAGGACCAATGGAAAAGCAATGGGGACAGCCGTTGACCCTGGTGAAGCCATGGAATTAGCTGTCGATAAAGGAACTACGTGGCTGAATTGCTGTCACGACGTAAACGCATTAACAATTGGATACTCTCATGCTATCAACGAGACAGACAAAATCGTAGCTAGGTATTAAAAAAAGCCTTAGATCCGATTCTTGTTTACTTGGTGTCTTAGAAGGCGTATTCTGTTCGCCCAAGGCCACTAAAGATCAAACTAATTACGTGTTAATCAGGTCGACCAGACCGAAACCTGAGAACTCTTTTGCCATTGCTAAAAAGTTTTTCTGAATTTACCAAACGAATAGGTACATTTGAGTCGTTTCGCCATAGAAATTATCGGTATCTGTGGTTCGCTACATCAGCCTTCAGTAGCGGATACTGGGTACAGCAAGTAGTAATTGGCTGGCTCGCGTACGAGATCACGGGATCAGCGCTGGTAACAAGCATTGCCCTTGGTCTAGACGCACTCCCGGTTCTTTTAGGGGCACCTCTTGGAGGATTACTTACAGATAGATTTAACAAGAAAAAACTTCTGATTGCCACGCCTATTTATGGGTCCATTTTGATGACCTCATATTTTTTCGTTGTTTATTATGGTCACACTAGTGCATGGAATTTGTTCCTGGTAGTTTTTCTCGCCGGACTTTCTTGGATAATCAATGATCCAGCAAGAATGGCACTGCTGGCTCAGATCGTACCAAGGGAAAATCTTGTAAATGCTTTCGCCTTGAACTCCATGGCATTCAGCGTTACTAGACTTGTGATTCCAGCGATCGGAGGCTTCCTCATCGCCCTCGTGGGCCCGGCGCCTCTTTTTCTGCTAGAGGCTTTGTTCCTGGGAATTACAGCAATAATCATTCTTTTCATAAGACTTGAACCCGACCAGTTAAAAGTGCCAGATTCTCCACTCGAATCATTCAGTTCGGGACTCAGGGCCGGAATCTCTTACGTATCAAGAAGTCGGTCCCTAATAGGACTAACAATTATGAATTTAGGAATGGCGATTTTAGTCATTCCATTTATAAATGGATTATTACCGGTATACGCTGTCGAAGTCTACAGTGTGGGACCTGANGGCCTAGGCCTTTTATTGTCAGCGGCGGGAGTAGGATCATTTGTGGGTACTTTTATACTCGCCTCATTTTCGAACATTGCAAGACCCGGAAAAATACTATTCGGATTCCTAGTCATGATGGGAATACTCATGGCATTGTTCGGTTTGAATAACAAATACCTTATAGCTCTTGGATTGATGATGATAGTATCCGGGTGCATGATGTCATTTTTTTCAGTCGGCGGAGCTACTGTCCAAAGAATGCTGGACGACAGGTACCGAGGGAGAGCTACCGGAATCTTCATGATGACTTGGGGGTTTATGCCTATTGGAAGCCTCGGAGCGGGAATCTTAGCAAACCAATTGGGAGCTCCGAATTCCACATATATAGGCTCCGTCATTTTGGTTGTTTTCATATCGGTNTGCTTTTTTACATTCAAGGATGTCTGGGAACATAGATCTTCATCACCAATCTCTAGGGTTGGTTAATTTCGATACGCCGAAACAAATCAATCTTATTTTCTTACATATATTTGATACATCGAAATTTGACTTGTTCATACATAATTGGGAAAATATCAAGGTTATGAATGCTAGTTATCGCTGTTCTTGTTTGTGTATGAACTTGCTGGGCCACGGAACTTTTCGTGGACTTGTTGGATACTCGCACATATAGTAACCAACAGCGCTAAACCCAAAATACTGGGTAAAAAGGCCCCCGCTCTGTAATTAGGTTGGGGGCCTTTTTGTGTCTAGATATCATAACTGCGACAATGTCAATAATTTTGACGAGTTACCTTTGTGAACTTAGGGAGTAACAGATGAAAGAACAAAGTAGCACTGAAGGTGTTGTTTTAGACGTCAGGGGTGAAATATGTCCATATCCCATGATCAGAACAAACAAAGAATTAGATGAAACTAGCCCTCCTCTCAAAACTCTTGAGATTCTCACAGATCATCCACCTGCTCTTTCAACAATTCCCCCTGAAGCTATGAAAAGGGGTTATGGCTGTGAAATAGAGGAAGAAAGCTCGGGAGAATGGAGAATAAAACTGTTTAAGTAATCAAACAATAATTTTGAAAACCAAGATATTTATTAGAAATACTGGAAAAAGGTGAAACGATGAAAAATCTAGTTAGTNCAAANAGGATGTTAGGAGCGATATTAGCGCTCACTATTATCGCTTTGCTAAGCGGATGTGGTGGTAGCAAAGTGGAACAGGATACTGCTCTGGAAAATATCTCAGATCATCCGTTTCGTAAGGGCTATGCCTCCTCTGAAAGATTGGTAACCGCCAAATGGGTCGCAGATAATCTTGATAACGAAAAAGTGAAAATTATAGATATAAGGAAGCCTGAACTTTTTGATGAGGGGCACATTCCAGGTGCAGTGAATTACCCTGCCAAGGAACTGCAGGTGGAGGCCGATGGGGTAAAAGGCATGCTTCCTCCGGGAGACGCCGTTGCTGCTAAATTGAGTTCCCTGGGAGTAGAACCTAGTGACACTATCATCATCGTTGACCACATAAAGAACCTTTGGTCCACAAGACTTCTATGGACGCTTGAGGTTTACGGTCATGAGGATGCCAGAATGATCGATGGGTCATATTTTTCATGGACGGAAGGATGGACAGATGGAGGGATGGTTAAAAGTTCAAGGAATANGATAACGACTGCATCCCCTTCGGTAAAGCCCTCAAATTATGAATTCACTTCTGAAAAAAATGAATCTCTCATAGTGGCTCTTGAAGCTGTAAAAAAATCAATAAGTGATTCTGGGTCTGTTGTGCTTGACACGCGAAGTGCCGAGGAATACGCGGGGACGGATGATCGAGATAATCTCCGACATGGTCACATACCTTCTTCAATACATATTGAGTGGGTTCAGAATGTGGATGATAAAGGTCGGTTCTTACCTGCAGATCAACTACAAAGCCTTTACGGCTCAGCGAACATTAATGGTGATCTAGACATATACACCTTGTGCCAGACAGCGGTCAGGGCTGCTCATAGTTGGTTTGTGCTACAAGATCTTCTTGGATACGAGAATGTAGCAATATATGATGGATCGTGGATAGAATGGGGTAACAGGGAAGATACCCCTATTGACTCCTAGGTCGATTTATCGGGTTAAAGCAAGGGGGCTATATTAACTTCAGTTCCCCAAAATAAAATGTGCGGTGGATATATAAATTGCTCCCCGCACATTTTTGTATAATACCCTTCCCAATACCTAGTCAGGGTATTGTTTCTGTNATGCCTGTGTGAAGATGTATCGTTGTTTCTCAACGGGCGACGGATATCAAATGGTTAATTCGACGGACTGAGGATAATGCTGATGCAAGAGGTAACGCAGGCGAAGCCCCAGATCAATAGATCTCAACTGATAAAGTCACTTGGGGTTGGAATTTTATTGCTACTTATACTTGCATTTGCAATGTTCTCGGGAGATTCTGACAATGCCATATTTTGGCTGGTAGGTATTGCTTTTGGAATAATAGTACAAAGAAGCCGGTTCTGTTTTACTGCTGCTTTCCGTGATTTGTTTCTGCTTGGTCAGACAAGAATGATAAAGGGCGTTCTCATAGGTCTTGCGGTTTGTACAGTGGGTTTTGCTATGGTAATGAGCAATGTTTATCCTAATCCAGGGTTCGGGTCACCCCCTACTGCCGCTAACGTACTACCAGTCGGATTATCTACATTGATTGCAGGAACTTTGTTTGGTGTGGGTATGGTTCTTGCCGGTGGATGTGTTTCGGGATCTCTATCAAGAATGGGGGAAGGCTACTTGGCTTCTTGGGTTGCAATAGGTGGGGTGATGATAGGACTGTTCTTTCTAAACAGCACTTGGAATTGGTGGTGGGACAACGTAATTTCTTTTGAGCCCTCAATTTGGCTTCCTGGGGAGATTTCATATACGGGGTCAGTAACATTAACGTTAGTGGTATTAGCGTTCATTTTGTATCTTGCGGTTCTTTGGGAAAGACACAAGAATATGGGTTTTGTAATGCCGGAAATAAAAAGAAAGCCCGATCCAGCACCAACGGGATCTCTTGATGAGATTTTTACTTACCTGAAATTCCCATTTAAGAGAGAGTGGAGCCCAATAGCGGGAGGAATCGCTCTGGGGCTTTTGAACCTGCTGCTTTTCATAAGATTTCATCCTTTAGGCGTAGTTGGTGAAATCTCAAGGTGGTCAACAACTTTAACGAGCAACGTAGGGTTGCCGGAATTTGTACTTAGAGGAATGGAAGGACTTGGCGCCTGTGCCCTTGTTTTTACGGAGGGAACTTGGTTAACGCACGGCTTATTTCTTAACGTGGGAATCATAATTGGTGCCTTAGCTTCGGCAGTTTTTTCNGGAGAATTTAAGATCAGGATACCTCGCTCACCGGTCCGCTACGCTCAATCTCTAATTGGTGGTGGTGTAATGGGATATGGGGCTGGTCTTGGATTGGGATGTACTTTGGGGGCCTTTTTCTCCGCAGTCCCATCATTGGCTGTAAATGGTTGGGTGTATGCGTTGGGACTGACTATAGGGGCATTCATCGGCGTTAAGATAATAAAAAGAATACCATGACCGAGAACTCATCACTTGTAGATTTATGTGGCATGGATCTACCAACTCAAATGAAACATGTTAATAAGTCTCTAAAAGAGGCTTCACAGGGTTCAACAATACGACTCATGACAGAGCACCAGATGTTAGCAACGTATGTTTTGCCAAAGGCCCTAGAGATTAATGTTAAGTGTAAGGTATCGCCAGTCCAGGAAAACTGGAAAATTGAACTGTTCCCAGAAAAGTAATTTTAAGATCTATATAACCCTGAAACAGCAGGCAAATCCTTAATCAACCATTAGCCACTATGACACCTATCTCAGGATATCCTCTCATTCCNTCTGCGACAGGAAAGTCTGCGTCCGAATACCATAAAACACCATCCTTTATAGTCAGTCCATGAGGGTCTGGTCCGTCAGGTGGAAGATGTATTCGATCCATTTCCAATCCCGTAGTTTTTTCATATTTAACTATCACTTTATCCGCCCTATCAGAACACCATATGCCATCACCATCTAGGGCCAGGCCATGTAACACGTTCAGGTCACAACCGAACTTATGAATTACCTCATAGGTATTCCCATCTACCAAAATTAAAGCTTTAGGGTTGAACGCGGTCAACCATATGTTTCCTTCGTCCCACTCTAAGCCGTGAATACCTCCTCCATCAGGTGTTCGAAAATAATCGACAGTCTCACCTGTTGCAGGATCGATTTTACGTACCTTCGATACGTGGTCATCGTGGGGTCTGAAAGGACGGGCACTTGCCGTGCCATTACATGCGGTCCATAAAAACCCGCCACCATACGTAATACCAGATCCGTTTTCAGTCTCGGTTGAAATTATTCTTTGCATCCTTCCATTTTTATCAAGTACAAAAACATCATCGGTCAGTTGGTCCATTACAAATAGTTCATCCCCAAACCACTGCAGTCCATTTGGCATTCTCACCGGTGTATCAAAAAGGCTTGAGACCTTCCCTTTAGTCATAAGTTTTCCTCATTAATTCAAAGTACCAGGGCCCACCGAACACTCCCAGGCGGGGTAAGTACAGAAAGTAGTAACCAAAATCCAGCATATTTAGTTAGCCCAATGACCTCTTTCTTTCCTAATGGCAATACTATCCATTACTGGCAAAACTTGAACGTCCCCAGCGGCCATTTGTGGTCGCAAAATACTGGTTATCAACTGCATATCGTCGGCTTCTATAACCGCGAATATAGTGTGGGAAACGTTGTAACCCCACACGCCTATAACCTTTACGTCTGAATTCCCTTCCATCCAACTTGTCATATCTCGAACCGCATCGCTATCAACACCATGTTGAACACCTGGGCAGGTTTTGTAACTATGTTTCGCTGTTACATGAAAAAGCATCTAAAATTACCTCCAAATATGTTTTAGGCAGCTTATATCATCATATGTCTATAATCTGCAATCAAAGGAACAATANCGTCAAGACTTCAAAAATTATCTTCAATATCTAAATAGTAGCGCGAGACCAACTCAGAAATTATCCGTTCCCTTTCCGACTAATCAGCATATTACCGCGACTTCCCTACTGCTTCATTTTTCCCGGAGTTAGGCTACATTTACAATGGGGAATCAGGCGATTCCCAGTCGAGTATTCCCTTATTCTTGAACGAATAAATCTCGTCAACTGTATACCCAAGCTCTTGGAGAATAGGGAATGTATGTTCACCCTTAAGTATGCCCCCTCCTGCTTTGCAAGGAGTCTCCGAAAAGTCGAGCACTGGCGAGTATCTCCAGAAGGTGCCAAATTTTTTGTGGGATACCTCTGTAGTAAATCCATTCTGGGCAATATGAGGATCATTGGCAAAAAAGTTATACATGTTCGTATCTTCGACCCGCACACATCCTATATCTTGGGAAGTAAGTTCTAATTCCCATTGATCAGCGTTTTTACCCGAAAAAATGGATCCTAATTCCTCAACTAGGGCGCCATCGTGTAAAAGTCGGTTTTGGACGGTTGCGAATCTCTTATCCCTCAGCAAATATTTAGATCCTAGAGCGTCGCATAAAGATACCCATTCCGACTCCATCGGGCAGGCTAAAAAGACCCATCCAGCTTTCGCCCTGTAGAGGCGATTAAGGGCGTTAGTACCGTAACCGTCGATATCAGGAATTTCTCTATCCGGTTTNCCGTCGAAATCGAAGAAATCGTCAGCATTAGCTGTAGCATTTGCTCCGATCATGGTAGTCTCAACATACTGTGGCAGTTTAGTACGCAGCCGCGCATATAAACCCATAACTACACTAGTCGCGGCTACCATTGAAGTATTCGGGTCAGGATTAACATCCTGGGCTCTCCCCAATCTATTGGATACAGTCACAATTTCATCTATGGACATATCGACGTCTTCGGAGGGTATAGCGTCTTCCCCTGCCTGCGTTAGAGCACCACCAGAAACTGCGCCGCCTATTGGGTGCATTGCAGGACGATGACTGTATGGGCCACTCGAACCGTACCCCGCGATATAAACGTAATTGATATTTGGATTAAGTTGCCTCACCCTGTCAAAATCGATACCTACTCGCCCCGGAGCACCGGGTCTCATGTTATGCATAAGGACATCAGCTTTAGGTATTAAGCGAGATAAAATTTCTTGTCCCTTTTCAGTTTTTAGATTTATAGAAAGCCCTTCTGTTCCCGCCATAGTTCTATTGGAGGCTAGACCGTTATAGGGCCCTCTCATCCAATCTCCCGTAAGTGTCTCAATACGGATTACTCTGGCTCCTAACTCAGCTAGAAGGGACCCGGCAAGTGGTCCAGCAATTACTGTTGATAAATCTAGGACAATGGTTCCTTCTAACGGATGGTTAGCTCTTTGTTCGGAAAAATCTGTTGAACTCGTGAAGGACTTTACCCTACCCAAAGCTTCGGCTGCCAGCAATTCATCCGTATGCTGCCCAACACGTGGGGCAGGGCCCTGTATTTTAGGTACACAGGGCTCCATCATAAATGCGGGGCCTAACTGCCTCATTTCTCCTACGTGGGAATCTTCAACTACTTGAACATGTCCATTATGAATCATCTGAGGGTGATTTAACGCTTCGGTAGCTGACATGAAAGGCTCCGCTGCAACATCACTCTCTTCATTAACAAAAAGGTTCATCCATTCCTCGAATGTGCGTTCCNTCATCCTTTCTAAAATCATTCGTCGCAGGGCTTCTCGGTCTTCCTCTTCCACCAAATTAGGGGCATCCTTAAAACGAGGATTCTCAAATATTTTGCCGAGACCAATAGCGTGGATTTCAGATCTGAATAGGCGTTCAATTAAATTAGCCAGTTGTATCCATTTACCATCTTTTGTTCTTGCCGGTAAATACTGTATCGGTGATGGTCTGGTTGCTATTGTGGAGGAATCAAAATCAAATGTTTCAGGATACTTGATCATCATCTGCCACAGTACAAACTGAGTGAGATCGTAATAAGTTACGGCCTGCAGCAAACTTGTGTTCACCCTCTGACCAATACCCTCCCTGTCCCTCACCATCAGAGAAGATACAATTCCTCTTACAGCAGCCATCGCCGCTGAATGACTGGCAACCTTGACAGAAGCAAAGTTCGGACCTTCCCTACCCGACAGGCCGGCGAATATCATTAACCTACCACTCTTGGCCTCCACAAGCCCTTCGTAGTCCTTATATTGAGAGTAAGGGCCCTTTTGGCCAAACCCTGTGATTGAACAAAAAATCAACCTAGGATGTTTCACTTTTAAACCATCATATCCAAGGCCTAACGACTCCAAATAACCAGGTCTAAATGATTCCACAACAACATCTGCGCTAGCGACCAACTTTAAGAATTCGCTCGCTCCATTTTCATTTTTTAAGTCAATAACAACACTACTTTTGCCTCGATTCCATAACAATGAAGGCGAAAAAGATCTATATGGATCTCCACCGGGTGGTTCAATTTTTATGACATCAGCACCAAAGTCTGAGAGAGTCATTGTTGCAATTGAACCTGCCATACCCTGCGTAAGGTCCAAAACTCTAATACCATCAAGTACTTGAATCATAAAACTGCCTATATGAAATATCCTTCTATCTCATTTGATAACTGTTGAAACGGCTTTAGGTTCTTATACACACATCACCAAGATTGTTATTCTAGAATCTATTTCATCATTTCNAGAAGATTATTGCACACAGTCAGTGAAGATCTATCAAATAGGTTTATCAAGAATTAATCTTCCGGTTACGAACATCCAACCCATGGCTAATGTTTGTATGATAGGAGATAAGTATGGAAAATACGAATTAAGTAAAAGGAGCTTCAAATGTCACAAATGCCCTCGCAGCAATCGGCCTTCATAAATGGATTGAATTTGGCATATTACGAGTGGGGAAACCCTGGCACTCCCAGNCTGATTTGCCTCCATAGCCATACGAACAGTGCCGCTTCCTGGAGAGAATTCGCNGAATATGCATCCAGTAAGTATCACGTTTACGCTATAGATCAACGAGGTCATGGAAACAGTGAGTGGGCTTCGGATGGCTACGCCCGCGAAAAATTCGTTCAAGATCTAAGTGAATTCATTGAGCAAAAAAAATTAGCCGATGTATCGTTAGTAGGCTGTTCAATGGGAGGTTGGCACTCAATCCTTTACACGCATTTAAATCCTAAGATAGTGAACAAAATAGTAATGGTCGATATAGCACCCGAGCCCTCTCAAGAGAGGCTTAATGCCCCTCCATCTCCTCCCACACCTATGTATTTCAACGAAGAAAATGATGTGTTTAATTGGCTTAGATCAGGGAACCCNTTTGCTTCAGACGCAAGACTTCTAGAAGAAACCAAGTCGCGGATCAAACAGACTGAATCAGGACAGTGGACTTGGAAAGCCGATCTAGAGGGTTTCGACAACCCGCTCCCAGATATGACCAGTGAATCCTTAATTAAGGGATACTGGAATGCGATCAAGTCGATAGAATGTCCCATCTATGAAATACGAGGCGCCGAAAGTGGTCTTGTGAGTGACGAAGTTTTGACCAAAATGGAAAAGATTGGAAAAGACGTATCCTCAACAGACGTGGAGAGAGCTGGCCATGTTGTAATGGTTGATCAACCGGAAGCATTCATTGAAGCCATTAAGTCTTTTTTATAGTTCTTTAAATTTGAATGTATCGGCATAGAAATTGTTAAGTAACACGAAGGGAGTTCATGAGCATGGATTTTGAGGGGAAAACGGTACTAATAACGGGAGCTGGTAGCGGTATAGGTAAATCGGCAGCCAATCGCTTCGCCAATGGTGGNGCAAACCTTGTTTTAGCTGACATAAATAAACAATCTTTAGAAGAAACATGTGAAGAAATAGGCGCTTCAGGAAGAAATATCATCGCCGTCAAACTAGATGTCGGTAATCTAAATGAAATAGACCTGATGGTTGAAAAAGCGGTGTCCGAATTCAACGGTATAGATGTTTTATTCAATAACGCCGGACTAACCCGTCACATAAGTTTTCTCGACATCGAGGAACAACACTGGGACCAAATACATAGGGTTAATTCGAAGGGAGCTTTTTTCTGTATGCAGAAAACAGCCCGAACAATGGTCAACAGAGGGCGAGGTGGCCGGATAGTAAACACAGCATCAATAGCAGGCCGTGGTTATCGGAGGACTTCCAACGCAGCTTATGCAGCCAGTAAGGGAGCGGTTATAGCCATGACATATATAGCCTCAAGCNTTCTCGCACCCCACAACATCAACGTCAACGCGGTCTGTCCCGGCATTGTCCAAACGAATATGCTCTCTAGCATACTTACAGGCAGATCAGACGATTCAGGAAGTACAAGCAATGAATTAAGAGATGCAATGATAGAGGAAATTCCAATAGGTAGGGCTAACGAGGCAGACGATGTGTCGGCTTTGGCTGTATTCCTCGCTGGACCTGGCTCACGAAATATAACAGGCCAAGCCTTTAACGTAGATGGTGGAATGATCATGAGTTAATTATTTACACCGAATTCAATAACTTAAGAAATCGGAAAGGATTTACATTGAGTAACTTGACTCTAACAACGGCGATCGGGAATTACGGATATACTGAAACCCTCAAAGACGAGACCATTAAGCCAGAACATTTTTCTTTTGACCACGTAGAAATCTCGCCCGTCCCTATGATTTTTCGTCGCATGGTCAGAAATCTCGAATTCGATGTGGCCGAAATGGCCTTATCGACCTACATATGTGCCAAGTACTATGAAAAGCAATTTACTGCGTTGCCGATTTTTCTAACTCGAAGTTTTTATCACGGGGCAATAGTCTGCAATAAGTCAGCAAATATTTCAAAACCGACCGACCTTTCAGGAAAAAGGGTGGGAGTAAGAAGTTACACGCTTACTCCAGGTGTTTGGACCAGGGCACTGCTCCAAACAGAATATGGCCTAGACTTGGATACAGTAACGTGGGTGCTATCTGGAGATGAACACGTAGAAGAATACACGGCACCAGACAATGTTATTTCATCAGATAGAAATGATTTAGNGGAAATGTTGGCCTCTGGAGAAGTGGATGCTGTGATAGGGGCGGGAGAGATCGATTCTGATGAGGTTGTTCCACTTTTCACCAATGCCAATGAATTGGACACTCACTGGTTTGCTAAAACCAGCATATACCCAATAAGCCATTTGCTGGTGGTTAAGGATCAGGTTTTAAGGGAAAATCCATGGTTAGAAAACAAGATATTTAACATTTTCGCAGCTGCAAAAGATGTTTATCTGAAAGAGATGAGATCAACACAAAAGCCCGACACCCGGAATGAACTACAGCTGAATATGTCAAAAATAGTCAATGGAGACCCCNTACGTTATGGGTTTGAAGGAGACCGAAGCGGCCTAGAAGCTTTCCTAAAGTTCAACGTAGATCAGAGTATTATCCCTGAGTATATTTCCCCAGAAAAACTATTTGAAATGCCATGAATAATGATTAAATAAAAAATGCCCATTTTGCANCAATGTTTATTTNTTAACGATCCACCTATTTATTTCTATAGGTGGCGCCGGGCCAGATTTATTCAGGTGCATCAGGAGTAAATTTAGCGTCTGTCATATCTGCACCTTCAAAATCCACCTCACTCAGGTTAGAGTGTTGAAAGTTCGCACTCACCATAATCGCGCCTCTTAAAGAAGTTCCTGACAAATCGGCATTCGATAAATCTGCGAAACTTAGATCAGCCTGACTCAGATCAACATTTTTGAGCGTGCAACCTACTAGAGAGGCATACTGCAGGTTGGCATATCTCAAATTTGCGCCAGTCAAGTCTGCGTTATTGATGTTGGCCCCCATAAGTCTGGAGTATGCGAGAATGGCCCCCACCATAGAGGAATTTTTTAGATCGGATCTCCGCATATTTGTCCCACTAAGATTGGTTCCAGTCATATTAACCCCTTCACAGACACTCCCAATTAAGTTACACCCTCTAAGATTAGCTTCACTTAGGTCCGCTTGTGAGAGTTTGGCTCCAAATAAATTTGAGTCTTCCAAATTTGCTAGTCTAAGATCGGCACTAACCAATTCCACCTCTTTCAGGCGAGAACCCCTAAGATCTGATCTCGTCAAGTTTGCACAGGAGAGCCGAGCGGCAACCCTTTCGGTTCCCGAAGATAAGTCAATACCTCTCAAATCAGATCCCCTCAAGTTGAGCCCACACAAATTATCGCCGGCTAAAAACATGGATGTAAGATGATCCTTTGTAATTCTTTCCATTAATAAGCTCCTAGGCTGACTTATATCAGCCAAGATTTATATAGTCGAGGAACCTACGGCAGTGTACTTGGGCCTTCTAAGGGCATTTGAGTAACCAGATCCAGAAACGAAGTCGACTTTAATTGCCGTTCAGCAATGNATNTTAAATAATTTCTTAGCATGTCAGAAACCTCTTGCAGAGGTTGATGAGGTAACAACACTCCCGATAAGAGCGACTCATTATCTTTCAAACGTTGTAGATATCTGAGAATCTTCATAGTCTCCAATGAAATCTGCGTTGGGAAATCTTCAAAGTCTGTTTGACAATTTGAACATACTACTCCCCCCATATGTGGGGCAAAAGGATATCTAGCAGGAAGCAATTTTCCCCTACATTCAACACATTCTCCAAATTCAGGTTCGTATCCAATAAATTTAAGAAGTCTCAACTCAAAAAAATGAATCAAATATTCCGAATGTTCTTCTTTATCCAAGGCTGAAAGAGTATCTTCAACCAAGTCATACAATTTTTGATTTGGGGACCAATCATCGGCGAAAGAATCCGTCAATTCCGCCAAATAAAGGGCCAATGCAACCCTGTTCAGATCCGATTTAATCCTGTTAAAGCCTTTTATGGTCACGCTTTCTGAAACCGTTTCAAACAGGCGGCCTCTAGATAGAGATATTTGCACAAAATTAAGGGGTTCCAGCGACCCTCCAAGACGGCTACCTGGTCGTCTGGCTCCTCGAGCAATACCTGTAATTCTTCCAAAAGAAGAGCTAAAAAAAGTTATGAGACGGTCAGACTCACCCATAGGCCTATATTTCAAGACAATGGCTTGTGTCTGATAATTTCTGCCTCTTGTCATCACCAAGCCAGATTTAAGTAGGTCCCAAATGAAAAGGGAATAAAATCTAGATATTCGCTAATATAGTCTGGATTATTTCTAAAAATCTTGTCTCCCCTCCAAGGCTCTTCCAAGGGTAGCTTCATCAGCATATTCTAAATCCCCTCCTACAGGTAAACCCCTCGCCGGCCTAGTTATCTTGATCCCAAGATCACCTATAAGGCGATGGATGTACATTGAAGTTGCCTCGCCTTCAAGATTTGGATTCATGGCAAGGATAATCTCAACAAAACTTTCTATTCGCATTCTTTCAAGTAATGGCCTTATCTTTAGATCTTCTGGACCTATACCATTAATCGGTGATATGGAACCGTGGAGCACGTGGTATAGCCCACTGAAAGTAGCGGTACGTTCTAAAGCGACGACATCTAGAGGTTGCTCTACGACACAGAGTTTTGATCGATCGCGTGAGGCATTTGAGCAAATATCACAGGGATCCCTCTCTGTTATGTTGAAACATTCCGAGCATAAGATAATTTGACTTTTCATTGAAATTATCGCAGCTGCAAGGGACTCGGCCTGTTCTTCAGGCATACGAACTAAATGATAAGTTAGTCTCTGGGCGGACTTTGGCCCGATACCAGGCAACCGGTTGAATTCGTCTATCAAGCGTTGTACAGGAGGGGTACCTCCTGGAGAATCACCAATCATCTGTCAAATCCTATATTTGGAAGTTAACTGCAATATTAGGTTAACCCAGGAATGTTCAACCCACCCGTCAAAGCACCCATTTTAGTNGATGCTAATTCTTGGGCNTTCTCAATCGCTCCATTAATTGCCGTTTGCACNAGATCCTGGAGCATTTCCACATCCTCNGAGTCAAGCACTTCNGGATCTATCTCAATTGATTCAACAATCATNTTTCCNGTAATAACTACCTTGACAACACCACCACCCACAGAATTCTCTACTTTGGAGTTCTCTATTTCCTCCTGCACCTTAGCCATTTGTTTTTGGAGTTGTTGGGCCTGTCGCATCATATTCTTGTTCATCATGTTTGTTTATTTCTCTCCTCAATTATGGTCGCCCCCAAAGACTGGGCCGCCCTAACCAAATGACTTCTTTGCGAAGCTGGACGCCCAGAGGCAGATGTACCATTCTCTGGCTGCGTAATATCTATATCATATCTTGTGCCCAATATTTTAAGCGTTGCATCCATTATCTGGTTACGAACCAACGGATCTTCTATTTCACCTTGGAGTCTTTCAGCATGAGAGGAATGTTGAAAGATAAATGTTAGGGAATTACCAACGATTTTACGTTCATAGCTTCCTCTCAACAAAGCTGCTATATTGAATCTGTTTCCCACCTGTCTTAGCTCACGCAGTAGCTCATTCCATTTTTCATCAATTTCATTTTCAGAGTTAGATACCGGGACATTTGTTATTTCCGCCGCCCTAGGTTTTAACGGGACATTTTTCCTCTCCAATTCTGTAGACTTCCTGGCAGGGCTTTCTGCTGGTTTATCAGCAGTTTTGACTGAATTACTACTATCAACTGATTTCACTTCATTTTTCGATTTTGCTTGAGGGCCCGGATGCGACTTGACAGTTATGGGGACATCTCCCGACCTAACTTCTATGGCTTCTGCGATAGCAAGCTCTAATGGAAGATATTGATTTATAGAGTTCTGAAAATTCACCTTGCCCAGTATCACAGCAACCCTGATTAACTCCGCAATACTGATGCTTTCCGTGACTTTCTCAAGTCTTGCAGACAAAGCTTCCCCATATTCTTCATCAGGCGATGCCCCTGATTTTTTTTGCAATACATATCGGATTAATTCCAACAAGCTAGAATGGACATATCTCGCATCGTTTCCATCCGAAATTATTTGGTTTAGTACAGAAAAAGCTCCCTTCAAATCTCGTTGCCCCACTCGTTCGAGTAATTCAACCGGTTGAGTATTATCAGAAAGATTCAATAGGTCGGATAAGTGTTCCTTCGTAATAGGAGCCTCGAAAGAAACAATAGCCTGTTCCAGAAGATTCTCTGCGTCTCTCAAGCTACCAGTGGACTTACGGGCAATGAGCATTAATGCCTCCGACTCGATTTCAACCTCTTCTGATTCGCAGACTACCTGTAATTTTTGAAATATATCCAGTACGGAAATTCTCCTAAAGTCGAATCTCTGACATCGAGATATGATAGTTAGCGGCACTTTCTGGACATCCGTTGTAGCAAGTATTAATACGGCATGGGGCGGAGGTTCTTCCAAGGTTTTAAGAAGAGCGTTAAAGGCCTCCTGTGTCAGCATATGCACTTCGTCGATAATATAAACTTTAAACTTGGATTCTGTGGGACTGTAATGAATCTTTTCAGTTAGATCCCTTATATCGGCAATTCGCCTGTTACTTGCTCCGTCTATTTCAATAAGATCTAACGATCTACCCTCGTTAACAGACGTACAAATAGCACAGCTATTGTCCGGGTCTCCTTCAGAGGGATTCAAGCAGTTTAAAGCTTTGGCCAATATTCTGGCGGTGCTAGTTTTTCCTGTTCCACGCGGCCCACAGAACAAATAAGCATGAGACACACGCTCACTTTTCAATGCCTGACGCAGGGTTTGAGCAATGTGACTCTGTCCGACTAGATCGGATAAAGAGCCCGGTCTCCACTTCCTATACAGAACCTCAGACAATTTGCTTCGCCCTCTTCATGATACGGCTCTCTAATTGTTGCATTACAATTTTGTCAGCCTCTTTTTCATGGTCGTAGCCTAGCAGGTGCAAGAAGCCATGAGCAACAATACGCCCCAGTTCATCAATAACAGGCCCGACTGACTGTCTCTTTATCTGTGCAAGAGATATTACAACTTCACCTAATTGGCTCGTAATCGTGTCCGGCAGGACAAATTGTTCTCCAGTAAATCGATCTTGAAGGGAACTGGGATCTCCATAGTACTTCCCCTCATGATCATTGGAAAAAGAAAGCACATCCGTAGTTTCATTAATCCCTCGATAGTCACGGTTTAGTGCCTTGACAGTATCATCATCTGTTATGACTATGCTGCCTTCAGTGTCTCTGATATCACAGACATCCAATGCCGATAACGCAACGGATTTTATGTACTGAAGATTCCGAGCTTCAACTGTGATCCCATCCGAAAAAATATGGATAACACTTTTTTCTTCCATTCGAAAACAGTCTATATCAAATAGACAGCTATTGGGATACTGTTAGCAAAATTTTTCAGTTTTCACGAGTGACCCATATTGATTAGTGCGAACAACGTGGGCTTCATTTGAGTAGCTGAACACTACTTCAAATCCAGGAATTTCCTGAACACTACCAGAACCTATGGCCGAACACCCTAAGGAATTATCAGGCCATACTTTATCCACTATCGAAACGAACTCCAAGTCGGGTTGATCTATTTTTAGTTCCGCTGCCAGAGTCCAAGCCGCAGAAACTTCGGCACATTTTTGTCCCAATAGTTCGTCTCGGAGACCAACCTCACGACTAGCTTCTACCACCGTAGCAGTATCTACTCCTCCCCTCATCTCCTCGAAAAGCTGTCCGAATCCTGATAGGGGCAAAACAACTGTAGTCCCTTGGGCTAGTATCGCTTTAAAAGATTCGAGGGATCTCTGAAAAGTATAGAAGTCTGGGTCTTGCTCAAGGGCTTGAGCAAACACAGCCGTCGCCTGAGCTTCTCCACATCCTCTTATTATGCTGCTGTCCCGCTCGGCATTAGCGAGGATTATAGTAGCTTTTCTGTCAGCATCTGCCCTCACTTGAGCATCAATCTCAGCACCCTCCGCACGCTCCTTATCTGCCTTCCTCTTCCTCTCAGCTTGCATACGGGAATAGACACTTTCTGCTATTTCGCCGGGGAAATCCGCCCTTTTTATTCTCACATCAATAACATCGATCCCGAATTCTGCTAATTTTGGTCTCACAGAGGCAAGTACATTAGACAACATCAAATCACGTTGCGTGGTAATGATTTCTGACTGATCATGACTCGCTATTTCTCGCCTAAGCTCTGAAGTAACGATTTCAGCTGCCCTAGCAGCTGCAGTAACTTCGTCTCCCAGTCTCTCCCTAAATAGAGTTGGATTCACTATCCTACCCCTAGCATAAACATCAATAATAAGTCTTTTCTTATCTTTGGTAAGTAACGAGTCAGGAGGAGCGTCGAAGTTCAACAGACGTTTTTCAAAATAGGTAACATTATCCAGGAACGGAGCTTTTACGTTCAGACCAGGAGATTTAACTTCACGTTGTATCTCACCAAATCTTGTCACAATCGCAACTTTTTTCTCATCAACAACAAAAAATATTTGAGGTAATATGATCGCCGCTACGACTATCGCTGCTATTAAAATTATTATCAATGATCTCATTTTTGGTTCAAGCCCCTAGTTCACTCCAACGGTACCGGCATTATTCCGGAATTGTCAGGATTCACTAAAATTACTTCGTCCGGGTTACCTAGAATTTTATTTATACCAGGAAGTATTTCTTCCATAGCCTCGAGGTATAACCGTTTTCTCGTAACCTCTTTTGATTTCTCATATTCTCTTTGTATTGCCAGGAAGCTTTCAGCCTCACCAGTAGCAACCGCAATTTTCTGCTGCCTAAAACCTTCCGCTCCCTGCAACATCTTAGAAGCCTGCCCACGGGCTTGCGGCAAAATAGACTCTTTGTAGGCATCCGCCAAGTTAATAATTTTAGCTTTGTCTTCCTTAGCCCTTACCACATCGTCAAAAGCATCTTTAACCTGCTCAGGAGCAAATACGTTTAACAGTTTTACTTCACGTATACGAATCCCTGTTTGATAATTATCCAATATTTCTTGAAGTTTTTGCTTGGTTTCTACTTGGACTTCCTCTTTCTTATCGGTCAAAGCGTCATCAATAGGCCTGCTACCTATAACCTGACGCAACGAGGTTTCAGTCGCATCCTTCAGCGTAACACTGTCAGGAGAAACAACCTCATACAAATACTCTCTGATGTTTTTTATGTCATATTGAACTAGTAGTTGGGCATCTACAATGTTTGGAGCCTCACCTGGTCGATTGTTTTCATCAGGGTCACCCGTAATCATCAAGGATTCGCTAAGAACGGGCGTATCACCTCTTATTCCAAGTTCTAACTTACGAACCTCATCAACCCGTATTATGTCCCGTGCGCCAATTGGCCCAGGCCACCACCATTGAAGGCCAGGGTCCTTGGTCGAAGAAAAACCTCCAAAAAACCTTAGGGCGGCTTTTTCCCCAGGCTGAACCGTGAAGAAACCTGTGGCGAACCAAATTACCACTCCGATAACAAGCACTGCAAGTATCACAAATGGCGCCTTACCACCACCTTTCCCCACTCCGCCGAATATAGATTTAATCCTACTAAGGATTTGTTCGAGATTTACGTCGGGTTCTTGCTGTCTATACATATGTATATTTCCAAACTAAGCGTATATTTATAGGGANTTAATGACCACATCAATACTAACATAGCTCGCATGCAAAACCGTAGGCATCTAACCCGGAATATATAGATTGCACCAATCATTAATNCCAGCAATGGAGGTCCGAATTCCATGCAAAACTTAAATATATGCATCGTCGGATGCGGTGGGTACGCATACGAGGTCATGAATGAGATAAAAGGTGTTCCCGGAATAAAATTTTCCTTCGCAAGTAGGGACATCTCCAAGGCCAAATCCTACCAAGGTCAATTTGACGGAGCCCACTCCTTCGGTAGTTATGAAGAGGCTGCAAGCCACCCAGAAATTGATGCGATGTACATATTTAGCCCTCACAATCTACATTTGCACCACACCACAATGGCTCTTTCCAACAAAAAACACGTTCTTGTAGAAAAACCGATAGCAAAAACGCTAGAAGAGGGTAAAAAAATGATTGCTCTCGCCAATAATTCAGGCATTCATTTAATGGTCGCAGAGAATTATAAGTTTTTGCCCACAGTAGAGAAATCTGCGGAGATCATTAGAGTTAGTGATGAGTCTGGTATAGGCCGCCTGCGAACAATAAAAATAATATCTGAAACCTACCGTGAACCAGAGGGTTGGCGGAGAGAATTGAAAATTAGCGGTGGAGGGGTATTTATAGACGCCGGAATACACTTGGTAAACCTCTTGTTAAGCCTAGCCGGTTTCCCTGAAAAAATCTCAGCTGTGATTCCCCCATCGGTTTTTCATGAGTCGGAGGGCGAGGACGCCCTCAATTTATTTGCTACCTATTCCAATGGGGTGTCTGGAACAATATTTTTCTCTAGATCAACCGACATAGGAAAACCGGTGCAAGAGATACAAATTGACGGATCCGCTGGAAGAATTCAATTCAACCCGTTTTCCAATGACATGAANATNNTAAAAGGAAACNTAACAAGAACCATTAAGTTGAAAAAGTCGAAAAGAGGAANTCAGGAGATGATATCGTCTTTCAGGGACCTGATCCTACATGAAAGTCCGAACAAAATGTCTGGAGAGATGGGCTTAGACGATCTATCCATAGTGATGTCTGCCTACGAATCTGCCAATACTGGATCGGAGGTTACGCCCGTAAAATTCACTTAGATGTGAACTCACTGGGTGTCACCGAAACAAACTTAGGAACCTGTCCTCATAATATTTATATACACCCCATTTGTCTAACTCGGTCTTCAGCATATCTGGGCTACCGCCCATCTGAACAGACTTAAACATCCCTTCGATCTGATTAACCGCTGCCCTTGGAAGACCTCCGGCAAAGGACTGAGGGTCCATAAGTCCTCCAGACTTCATTTCTCTAGCATTAAAAGAGGCTGAAGAGGCTGTAAATTCATAAATGAATTTCATCAAAGCGACATCCCAAAACTCATCTATCCCAACTATAACGACTGAAAGGTCGTTCTTCTTACTCTTCAAATCTTTAGATATCCTAGTTGCAACCTCTGTGGGTATCCCTCCAACTATTTCTAGATTTTCGCTTTCATTCCTATATTGGTAAAGAATTCCTGGACTGTTGGCCCCGTAGGATTGTGCGGCAAATCTCATATATTCGTAAGCGCTTTCACTAAATCCATCTAAATTCAATGCATAT
Source organism: Chloroflexota bacterium (assembly GCA_002696685.1). The sequence goes on from NZSI01000034.1 coordinate 58,284, forward strand.
GTTGGTGTTATAAGAGAGGGCTGGTCGGCAATTACCTTGCCCTTCCTAACTACCGACTCTAATTCTTTTTTTGAAGCATCCATTGCAGTGTATATAGGCTCTGTAACAACAAAATATTCCACCGAAGTAATTCCGAAGGTAGCAAGATGCTGAGTCGGAAATTTAATTACATAAGTCTGCTCTACAGACCTCATCCAGTCAGGAGAAATATTCATTTTGTTTAGCTCTGTCTAGTGATTTTTTAAGCACAATAAATTGTACCTCAGGCTTTAAATTCCTAATGGTTCCGACTATCGAATTTGCTGCGTGCCTGCGCGNAAGGCCTTTTTAAACCTACAAAAAACAATAAGCCAGCCAGTAACAAAATCGAACCATCAGGAGTCGATTGGTCTAATCTGCCACAACTACGTCCGTCTAACTCCCCATTCCCCCCAACAGGCACTATGTCAGATTCTTCTGATTCGACTTCATCCCGCGGAACGTTTCCCGTCAAGGATTCAACAGACGTCGACCCTGGCTGTGGAGTAAGAGAAAATACCTTGACTTCCGAACGAGGCACCGGAGTTGGTAAGGAGGATGTCTCAGCAGGAGGTTCGTATAGCGGAGCCCCTATGTACTTTCTCCACGAATTCTCCAACTCCAGCTTAGACACTCCATAGGCAGACAATATTGCGGCATCTATATCTTCTCCCGATTTTAATCTGGCAAGGAGATGAACCATATTGTTAGGACCTAGTCGGATAACCATGTACTCTACCAAGGACATAGACTGACCGTAGTACATAATGACGTCTTCAGGATCACCAGGCATTGTCGGCATTGATGTTATTGGAAGCAATCGACCTGAATGAACAGCGAAGTCCACAGCAACGTCATAAGAAAAACTGGGTGATAGGTTTCCGAACTCTGCCAATCCTTCGTTNAGCCAAGAGGGAANATTGCTATATANGCTGCCAGCCGCACGCTGAACAAGNATGTGGGTAACTTCATGGGAAGCCGTTCCNTCNGAAAGNCTACCGCCTCCAAGCACAAGCAATGTTCCAATTTTTGTAAACGCCTGCCCTTCTGTAATCAACTCCCTTCGAATTGTAGAACTTCCCGGAGGCAAACCACCAAGCATCTCACTAACATTGTTGTACATAGTCACTCTTATTGGTTTTCTATCTGTCTGACCCAATACCGGCTCCATGAAGTCCATTGTTTTAATAATGGCATCCAGTATTTCTATCGCTCTGCTCTCGACTGGACCATGGTAAGCAACATTAATTCCATCTTTTTCAACTTCTTCCCAATGAAATCTAGAATCATAGAGAACAAGCTCCAGCAATTCAGTCTCTTTCTTGTTCCCGGCTAAATCAGTTACTTCATAACTATATTCCAGTATGGTGCCAGGAGGAATATATTTACTAGAAGTATTCGTCTCCCAAAAAAGCTCAGACACTACTTTTTGTGCAGATTCAATCTNNAAATACTCGTACACTCCTGACTTTTGTTCCCCTATCCGCATACGCAAAGCAATTTCTTCAATAACATCTTCCGAATAAGCTTCAATTGAAAATCTTATTCCACCTGGAAATTCACTAACCGCCTTATGGGATGAAATTTCAATGTCACCAGAAGAAGCCAAAGCAAGTTTCTCGGCGCCAAAAANACAAGTAAGCATTAGTAAAATTATAGGAACTGTAATTATTTTCAATGTAATAACTGCACGGTATTTCTTAGTGAATTTGGAAAGGTTTCAATCTCACTCAACCGCAGACTTAAGATGTTCTAATAACATTTGCTCGCTAGCGGCTCCAGTGAATGATATAGATTCATTTATAACCGTCAGGGGTACTCCTCTCACACCAAAGGTCCTTCCCAACTCAGGAAATTCTTGTACCTCTATTACCTGAGCATCTATTTTGTCACTTGTAATCGCCATTGCATGTGCCAAACTGGCAACACCAGGACAATATGGTCAATTTGGGGTCACAAAAACTTTGATAGAAATTTCTTCTTCCAGGGAACCTAGAAAAGAAATCGTTTCTTCAGAAAGACTCGGTGAACCCGAAGATACATTTATAATTGNTTCNAGTAGAACCGGGAATTCTGTACCCGCAGGGATGCCCAGGTATTTAATGTTTGACTCATCATCTCTTGAAAAAACAATAGTGGGAACCATTCCCACGCCGTAGGATTCTGTCAGCTCTCTGTTTTCCCTATGATTGACAACAAAGAGTTGTATTTTCTCCGATAATTGGGACACTTCTTCTAGCAACTGCTGAGTTGGAGCACAGGTCTCACAATCCATGCCAGGGACTACAAGACCCTTTAAATCAGGCTCGGNAAAAAGAGTTAGCTTAACGTCATCTATCATCTCTTCTTCAAACCGGGCTTTGACAAAATNGCTATCAGATTGATTAAGAAACTGGGCCAAGACTACCTCCTTACGTATCAAACTATTATGACTGACACATTATTCTGATTTTTTCAACANCACCGATGAATGAACGAGCCTTTGGATTGTGGTATACAAGCCCAGAACTGTAATAATCACCAATACGAACAGTATTACTATCGATATCCACTGTGAAAGTATAAGACCTATCCCCACAGCAATAACTCTTTCAGGCCTAGTCATAATCCCAACTTTACAATCTATTCCCAGACCTTCAGCCCGGGCCCTCAAGTAGCTAACCATAACCGAACCTATAAAAGCAGAATAAGCAAGAACTGGACCGATTGAGCAAGTATCAAACCCCGTCATTAAGGAATCACATGGCCCAGTCAGAAAATATATCAGTACCCCAAAAAACACCAGCGCCTCTTGAAACCGATCAATAACAGAGTCTAGTAGGGCACCAAAATTACTAACTTTTCCCAATCGNCTCGCCAAACCTCCATCAATCAAGTCTAGAGCGCTCCCAATAAGCATCACAATACCGCCAACAAGGAACATACCTAGAGAAATGAATATTGCGGAAATAAGAGTGACTATCAGACCCAATATTGTCACACCGTTAGGCGAAAATCCCAACTTGTCAAAACCGGCGGAAACTGGAACTTCATAATATCGTTCCAGCAACATTCTCATTGAGTCTCTATTCCACATCCTGCTAATAACCCATGTAAGTAAGGTATTTCATGTTATCAAGCCGTAACTCCATTGAATTCCCGAGAAGAACGGGTCATGGCGCCTAATTGTCGGTAATAGCTGATGACTTCTGAGGCTACTGTGTCCCAGTTGTATCGCTCTACGTCTTTCCAGGCGGCTCCAGACAGATGATCTCTTAACTTTGGGTTAGTGATCAACTGACTGAGCACTCCCCTTAAACTCCCGACATTTTTGGGGGTAAACATCATAGAGTTCTTGTGATCCTGTATTACATTGGAAAACCCATCAATCCTGCTTGCAGCAATGGTTGCCCCTGCAGCCATAGCCTCCAAAAGGACAATTCCAAAACTTTCTTGACCAGTCGCAGGAGCGCAAAAGATATCAGCAGTTCTATAGTAACGCGCCTTATCACGCTCAGATACCTCTCCAGTGAACACGATATCGGAAGGATTACGAGATCCAATAATCCTGTGAGATTCAGCATCCATATTCCCACCACCAGCGATAATAAGTCTTATATTAGGAAAATCCCACTTCAAGTCACTGTACGCAGACAACAAATATCGAAGTCCTTTCCGCTTTTCCAGCCTCCCCAGAAAAAGAATATTAATTTTCCCGTCTGTAAACTCTGAAAATGGTTTCGCTTCCTTAAATTCGTCAACAAAAATACCATTTGGGATAATTTTGTAGTCGCTGGGAATAAACTCCTTTACAAAATGTTTTGAGCTTTCCGATACCGCTATACTTCCCTTTAACTTAGAGGCATAACGACGAAGTATTTTATTGGCCATTACTCTATAAAAGTGGCTCCCCTTGTAGGTATGAAATGTGGCAACTCTTGTCACGAAGCTTGGAATATCCGCTGCGAGAGCACCTAGCGTAATAAGACTAGCGAAAGGTTCGTGTATATGAACGACATCAAAGGATTCTTTCTTTATTAAATGAGCGACTTGGCGATAGATCCAAGGTGATAGATTGACTCTCGCGATAGAGCCACCGGAGGGAACGGCAATCGGTTTTCCCATCGGAATGAACGATGCATCCAATCTGTTTGGGTACTTGAGAGAGGAATCCGCATCAGAATATGGGGCGATTACCTTGGAATCAAATCCTCTTTCTACAAACTTCCTGTGAAGATTTGATATATGCTCATTCACACCCCCAGGTACAGCGAAATCATATGGCGAAAATTGACCGATCTTCATAGTAGGAACTACTGCCTTAACAACCTATCTACTCTTTAAAATTTTCGCGCATCACACTCTTATCCCTGAGCGGACTCCTCCCCTGCAATAAAGTCTTCCACTAATTGGCGAGCCTCATCATCTGTATATTGGATAAGTGGAGATTTCATAAAATAAGAGGACGGGGCGGTGATAGGACCACTCAGTCCTCTATCTTTGGCAATTTTGGCNCATCTGACCGCGTCGATTACGACTCCTGCCGAGTTAGGGCTGTCCCAGACCTCCATTTTTAGCTCAATATTGAGCGGCACGTCACCAAAACTCTTACCTTCCATTCTGATGTAACACCATTTTCTATCTGTCAGCCAGGGCACATAATCACTAGGTCCTACGTGGACATCTCTGTCAGGTATGAATTCATCAACCTGGGAAGTTACAGCCTGTGTTTTCGAAATCTTTTTCGAAACCAGCCGATCTCGATCTAACATATTCATAAAGTCAGTATTACCACCAAAATTAAGCTGGTAAGTCCTCAGTAACTCTACCCCTCTGTCCATGAACAGGCGCGTCAGTACCCTGTGGGTAATGGTAGCCCCAACTTGGGACTTAATGTCATCGCCAATGATAGGGGCTCCTGCTTCTCGGAAGCGATTCTGCCAGTAATCATTTTCTCCACTCGCAATAAAAACAGGTATGCAATTAATAAATCCGCACCCCGCCTGCAATACCTGCTCTGTATACCATTTAGTAGCTTCCTCTGAGCCAACAGGTAGGTAATTTATAACAACATCTACCTCTCTATCTTTAAGTATCTGTGCCACATCATCCGTCCCACCAGGTGCCCTGGTTATGAGTTCAGATGTGTATCTCCCAACCCCATCATGAGTCATACCCCTTTGCACAACAATACCCTGGTCCGGTACATCTTGAAATTTCATGGTGTTATTGGGTTCAGAAAAAATCGCCTCAGACAGATCTTTGCCAACTTTGTTGGCATCAACATCGAAGGCTGCGACCACATTGATGTCACCAATCCCATACTCTCCCATAACCGGATGCATGAGCCCTGGAATGGTCTCATCTGGACCAGCATCCGCATATTTCGTAATCCCCTGTAGAAATGAGGAGGCGCAGTTTCCCACCCCAATTATTGCAACTTTAATATCAGCCAAGACTTCCCACACTCCTCTAGAAAACTAGGTATTTCACTTTAGTCACTATTACATGAGCTGATTGACACTGCTCACAAACTATTAAACCACATGCCAGTCTAGCACTTAGCTTTTAACGATAACACTAGAAAGCAGTTCTCACAGGATATTAGAGATGAATTCCTAAATTTTGACCACTGGATAATGTGGTGCTAGCATCTTTCGTCGCTACAATAGCCGTTGGAGGAATTATTGAATCTCGCAAATATTCTCGCTAAGAGAACTCCGTTTTTCTACGGCTGGGTAATTCTGGCAACATCCGGTTCAACGCAAGTCGTTCGCAACGCAGCAGCGAGCCTAACCTTGGCCGTGTTTATGTACCCCATGGCCGATGACCTTGGATGGAGCCGTACTGTTCTTGCTGGAGCGGCAAGTGCGGGCGGATTGGCATCTACATTTTTGTCACCTGCGACAGGCTGGGCGGTCGATAAATATGGAGCCCGGACCGTTCTCAGCGTGAGCGTACTGGTCCTTGGAATAACAACTTTTTTAACTGGTTGGGCAACAGTACCCGTATTTTTTTACATCACTTACGGAATCGGCAGAGTTATATTTAGCAGCCCTGTGCAAATTGGATCCTCTGTTGTGGTCTCAAGATGGTTTATAAAAAGCAGGGGTAGAGCAAACGGAATACTTTCATTTTGTCATTCAATAGGAATGACCGGATTCCCTCTAATGGCCTCAATACTGATAGGAATATACGGATGGCAGGTTACTTGGCAAATTCTGGGTGTAGCCGTCTGGATAGTTGCCTTACTCCCTGCATTTTTATTTCTGGCAGAGACTCCCGAGTCAGTGGGTGTATTGCCAGATGGAGAAACTCCACCGGATAACGAAGGAGAGGCCTCAAAGCAAGATACAGCGGAAGAAATATCTTGGACACTTAGGGAGGCAATGAAGACACCAGCCCTATGGCAGCTGGCTGTAGGCACAGGGTTCCTCTATGTTATCCAGTCAGGTACAAATATACATATGGCTGCTTATTTGCAAGACATACAGTTGGGTTCAAAAGTTGCAGCTTCGGCAGTGAGTCTAACTGCAGTATTCACAGGGCTGGGTGGGCTTGGGTGGGGTTTGATAATTGAAAAAGTTGCTGCCAGATTTTGCTACGCTCTTGTTGCCGCCCTAATGGCGGCAGCTGCACTTCTGTTTATATCCGTCAATAGTCCCCTAACAGCCCTAATTGTAGCCTCACTGTTTGGAATCTCTTTGGGTGGAGCGTTAGTGATTCCACCAGTAGCATTCGCTAACTACTTCGGGCGAGATTCTCTTGGGGCTATTAGAGGAATAACTGAACCNTTTAACGCCTTTGGGCAGGCAATCGGAGCACTACTATCCGGAGTCATCAGAGATGGAACAGAAAGCTACGAATTGGCGTTCTACACAATGTCTGTGGTTGCTTTGCTGGCTATATTCATGACCATCTCAGCAATTGTGCCTAAAAAGTAACTAGCCATAGACCGCGGGCAAACTCCGAATCAAGACCTGTTTAAGACCCTTTTTACACGTAATTGCTAAGTTTTTAAGCGCCGTTATTTTTATCCAGAACCTGGACCACGACCCATTGAATAAGGCTGCCATCGCTTTAGGCCAGCATTTGCTAACACNGCAGGATTTACACAGGTTCTAGGCCATCTGCCAGTGAGNACGAGGGAAACTTCCTGACCTACTCGTCTCCGAGTCTCTGGGGCCATTCTCTGGGAAGCAGAGGCTACATGGGGAGTACTTATGACATTCTCCATGTGCAGGAGAGGATTTTCTGGATCAGGAGGTTCCTGTTCAAAAACATCCAGACCGGCACCTGCAATCCAACCCTCTTCCAGAGCCTTAATAAGTGCCTTTTCGTCAACAGTAGGACCTCGACCATTATTAACAAAAAGCGCAGTAGGCTTCATAGCCCTGAACTGGTCCTCCGACATTAAATGATGAACTTCTTGAGTAGAAGGTGCATGCATGGACACAATGTCTGAGCGTTGTAGGAGTTCCTCAAGTGTACTTATAGGTTCTACCCCATACTCGGTCATTGAAAGTTCCTCAATATATGGATCAAATGAGATCATATNCACTCCAAACGCCTTGGCCCTTACAGANGTTGCCTTCGCAACATGTCCAAAGGATATAAATCCAAGAGTTTGACCCCATAACCTAGGAAATTCTGACAACAAAGGCCTTCCTTCAGACCATCTCCCATCTTTAACCATAGCGTCCATCACATTGAGACGTCGAAAAGATGCTAACAATAGCATCATGGTGTGGTCAGCCACCTCTTCAATAAATGTATCAGGAACATTCGTTACAGGTATNCCGTGCTCAGTTGCAGCAACCACATCAACCGTATCAGCACCCACACTCCCTAGCGATATAACCTTACAATTTTCAAGCGACTCAATAATCTTTCTTGTAATTGGTCTCCCTCTAGCAATTAAGGCATCTGCGTTTTTTGCTTCCGCTATAAACTCATCCTCGCTTTGGGCATCTATCTCAACAATTTCAGCTCCAATGGGATCAAGAGCCAATCTCTCCAAACTATATGAACCGTCTGCCAGATCGAAAGTGACCCCGGCGGGCTTCTGTGTAACAACTTTGAATTCAGCCAATTTAAATCCTCCTCACAGCCGTAAAGGTTATTGTCAATTTACTATCGATCAAAACCAACGACCCTACTAAGTTTCGCGGTGGACAAGAATAAGGCAACACGCGTCAACTGGCAAATATCCAACCTANCTGTAGATCAATCTAGACTAGAATATAGCAATTGGATTTACAGGGGATCCAGTAGTGTTAGTCAGCTTTAGGGGTCCCATAGACAGCATGAACTCCCAACGATTTCGCCGAGCGCATTCCACAGCCAAATCTTCTAAATTAGCGTTATCAAGAATCCAAAGTCCCATAGCCACAATGCCCACCTGGTGAATCGGCTGAATTACGTTTGGATATGGTGGTGGAATAATGTCATTCCCAGTATCGGTCCCCAATACTGCGATACCTCGCTGATGCAGCAGTGGCAAACAACTTGCGTGACACGCTGTGGAGCCTTTTACCCTAAAGTCGACAGGACCTTCTATTTCTCTCCGATACAGTTGCCCTGTCCTTACCAAAAGTACGTCTCCCTCTTCAATTTGGAAGCCCATCTGATTTTCAGCGGCCTCTATGTCGGACGGAAGGACCCCCTCTCCNCTCTCCAGCCAATTAACTCCTCTAATCCTGGGCACATCTACCAAAATCCCCCTTGTAACAATTCCTTCAGCCGCAACCTCAATAGATTCGACAGTTGCTCCCAAGTTCGTTGATACAAGATNTGATGGGCGTCCGTTGTACATTTTGCCTTTCCAAAAAAAATGAGCCAAGCTGTCAATATGTGTAACTGTGTATCCATGAAATACCATGCCGATATAGTCTGTGGCAGCTTGAGATAGTCTACTGGTGACTTTCTGTCCGGTCTCCCAGCCCTCTCCACTTTCAACCATNTAATGTACAGCAGGGGCAGTGGCGTCCGGTGTCGGATCAAATACAACCGGACGGGCACAAGATACGGTCGTTCCATCGGCCACAAGAGAAACGGATTGTTGAACTTTCTCTGGGGTCAAAAAATTCAAAGTTCCCAACTGATCCTCATCTCCCCATCGTCCCCAATTACTCAATTTTTGAAAATAACTAAGAATCTCTTCTTCTTCTGGTAACGAACTAGTAGTCATATAATTTACTCCTGATAATTGACTGAATTATCCCCCCTAAAAGAACGAAAATGCATATGCTCTCCTAGGGCCTATAATAGCTTGTAACTTTTAATATGTTACGGCGGTACATTTGTTACTGAATGCTACTAATAACCGATTTTTGTCGGCACTTCAATTTAGAGATTTTCGTATTTTGTGGATTGGAAGCATAGCCGCAGGTGCGGCCGCTTGGGCACTTATAGTGGCAAGAGGATGGCTTGTATGGGATATGTCCCACTCGTCACTTGATGTCGCTATTGTGACCTTTCTTGCAATGATTCCCAGGGTTATTATTCCACCTTTCAGTGGCTACTTGGCTGATAGATTTGAAAGACGGAAGGTAATGGCTGGATTATTCAGCTTAAACCTAGGCCACAACCTAATTCTTGCAGTGCTTATTTTTGCAGGTGACATCCAGATGTGGCACTTGATGGCGATGGCATTTATTGACGGGTCCGCTAGGTCTGCACAAATGCCTGTGGGTCAAGCCTTGGTCCCCAATCTAGTCCCTCGGGATCGTCTGTTGAACGCCGTTGCGCTGAATCAGGCAACCATGCATGGGTCTCGACTAATAGGACCCCTAGCAATTCTTCCCTTACTCATCCTTGGAATCGAATGGGCTTTTCTACTATGTTCAGGCTTCTATCTCATCAGCCTGATTCAATCATTAAGAATACGAAGTGCCTCGACCGGGAATATGGACAGAGAAAGGGGCTTCTTTTCAAACCTAGTCGAAGGAGTTCCATATGTTTATAAAGACGCAAGACTAAGGCTCATAGTTTTAATGGCGTTCCTTCATTGTGGATTCACTATGTCTTTCGAATCGATACTGCCCGTTCTTTCTGTAAAGAAGTTCGGTGCTGTGGAGGGGAGTGATTTCAGTTTAATGATGATGTCTATAGGAGCTGGTGCATTAATAAGCGTCATAGCTCTTTCAGGTGTAAGGCAAGAATCAACCAAGGGGAGAATGTTCCTGTATTTAGGTCTCCTTAGTGGTGTGGCCCCAATCATCCTCGCCCTTTCAATAAATATGCCTATGGCCATTGGCGCTGCGATTCTAATGGGTGCNGCCCAAGCAGGCTTTATGACCCTTACCCACACGATGATCCAATTGGTAACAGAGGACAATGTGCGAGGAAGAGTGGGCGCCGTTTATTCAGTTCATATTGGTGGAATCATGGCATCAATGAACTTAGCCAACGGTGCTTTGGCAGAAATCTCTTTCCTGGAATTTAGTTTTTGGAACGAGTTAAGGAATGTCATGCCAGCAGACACTATGTTGACCGTTGGTGGTCTTTTATTCGTGTTTGCAGTATTTGCAAGTTGGTCGTTCCAAACTTTGAGAACCATTTATCAAACAGGCATTCCAATTGCCAGAGTCGCAGAAGCGGACTAAATTTCTCCTTCAGTAGACTCAATATAGGACCCTTAACTATTCCAGTTAAAATTGTCTAATTCTCAAATGCGTTTCAATTTAAATAGTTGAGCTTTTTAAACCCNTGAAAAGCTTATTAATTTTATTAACATCAGGAAGCGCAGTGCCAATTTTCTCACAACTAAGAGAGGATATTGCTACTCCAAACTTAACACTTTCTACTGGACTCATATTCCTTAAAAAACCTGACAGAAATCCCGATGCGAAAATCGCTCCCGCTCCATTGGAGTCAATAAGTGTTATATCAGGAGCACTGACACCAAAACATACATCGCTAGAATAGTAGTGGACACCCATTGGACCTCCTGTGATCATTACGACTCCAACCCCACGACTTAGAGCCTCCTTAGCCCAGTTCGAAGCAAAATCTATCGGTAAATTTTCAGTCACTGATATTTGAGCCACAGTGGCTAATGAATAAACGTCTAGCCCCACTTTATCGACAAGGGCTAGGTCTTCTAGGTTAAAAAAAACAGGTATTCCGAGGATACGTGCTTGTTCAAGTGCGGGAGCATTGTATGGCCAGTCATATATATCGGCATAGACAAATTTCGAATCCGTAATAACGGAAAGATCAGATTCCTTCATGGTCAACAAAACATTCTCTTGTCTTTTCCAGATATATGTTCGGCCTCCAGTTTTGTCAGAAATTACTATCTCATAAGGAGTTTCAATACTGGGATCCAGAACAACCGTCCCTTCTATACCGAGCCTGCAAAGTTCCCTGACAACATTCTCTCCCAATACATCATCCCCAAGTCGATTAGTTACGAGCCCAACTTTCCAGCCCAAAGAATTCAATGATGCCGCGACTATTACCGCGTCATCTGACAAAAAATCAGCTCTGCTATTCCATTCAGTTCCCTTATCCCACAACAGGGGGCTATCAACGGTATATACCTCAGCGGGACTAAGAGCTCCTATACACGTTACAGCTGGAGAATCAGAATCTCTAAGTTCGGGTTGTAAAATTTGGTGAGAAGGAGACAATAAAGTCCTCTCGTTAGTTATTGAATGGACAGAGACTAGCACAGGTTATTGAACGTCACTGATGAATTACTCATACCTCCACGAAGTATAAGATGATTATTTTGATAGCCGCTACCGCCTTATCTGGAAGCTTAGTTATATTAGTATTCTCCATCCTTATCTATTACTCCCTAGAGGCTAGACGCCAAGGATTCTCCGTTATGAGGGAAAATCTAGAATATTTCTCCCAAATAACTTACTTAGATAGTAATAATGTAACTATAGACCCTAGTATTGAAGATACCCGGGCCCTCGAGCTTCCGTTAGTTGGATTGGTCTCCAGAGAAGGAAGTCTGATAGCTAATGGCCCAGTAATACATCATCAGAACACAATTACGAGGTCAGTTGTAAACACTAGTGGCAATATTCAACTAGGCAACAGGGTCAGGGCAGATGTGTTCATTCACCAAAAAAATCCAAAGTACAGTATTGGTTTAGATTACTCCGAGGTCAGATTCAGATCAGAACTTGGTGACCTAGGGGCCTGGGTAATATCTGGGGAAGGTGAAACTTGGATGGTATGCGTGCATGGGCACCGGTCNAATAGAAGGGAGAGCCTTAGATTTTCCCCATTATTTGAATCCATGGGTTTGAATCAAATGTTAATAAAATATCGAAATGACGTTGACTCTCCCGTCGATAGAGGTGGATATCACATGTTCGGCCTAACAGAGTGGAGAGACTTGGAGGCTGCAGTAGCATACGTGATAAATCAAGGTGCTAAAAACATATTCATTCTCGGTCACAGTATGGGTGGTTCCATAGCCTTGCAGTTCATTCTGAAATCAAATCTTCGCTCACATATAAATGGGATAGTACTTGAGTCACCCGCTTTGGACCTGAATGGGATCATAACTGCGAAAGCTAAAGCCCTTCCATTTCCAATAACAACTCTCTTACCCCCGATAAAAAAAATGGTTTCTAAACTTGTAAACCTCGACTGGTCGGAACTCGACTACATATCTAAAGCCAGTGAAATAGAGACCCCAATTTTGCTCATCCATAGTACGAAAGACCAAACCGTACCAGTCGCTCAAAGTGATCAATTCGCCAACATTATTCCCCATCTGTACGAATACCTCCGACTGGAGGGTGCTCCTCATGCAGCCTCATGGAACTTTGCTCAGCACAAAGTTGAATCGCTAATGAAGACCTTCATCAGCGACATAGTTTCTAAAACCTGCAGTAGGAAATAGAAGCCATTTTCACGACCTGTGATACATTGCCCACTAATTAAGAATCCATCGGAGAAATCACTTGAGAAAACTGAAAGGAAGCGGAATGCTAGCCGTATGGTGCGACGTACCAGCAGCANTAGAGCAAGAATTCAACAAGTGGTACAACGAAGAACATATCTATGAAAGGTTGTCTGTGCCTGGCATTTTAAGCGCTGCAAGATATGAAGCGGTTGTTAATGGACCAAAACATCTGGCCGTATACGAATTGGAATCGATAGAAGTTTTACAATCTCCTAAATATCTGGAGCTAAAAACTAATCCAAGCGAATGGTCAAAGAAAATGTCACCCGATGTAATAGCAAGCAGATATATACGGAATGTTTACCAGCAAATATTCCCAGAGGCTGTGGACGCACTTACAGCCTCCAGTGGGTTAGCACCTGCATTACAGATAGGACGAATGGGGATACCTGCGAAACTAGAAAACGAATGGAATGAGTGGTACAACACCGTATATGTACCTAACTATGAAACTGTTCCCGGTGTGGTACGTGGCCGAAGATACAAAACTGTTGAGGGCACTCCTGCCTATATGACTTTCTATGAAATGGAGTCAGTTAAGACCTCCCAGACGAAAGAATGGTTTGAACAACAAACAGCCCACCCATCCAATGCCAGTATGCGTAATGCAATGGAACATGAAGCAGACTCTCCAGGTATCTGGCAGAAAACTTTTGAGCCGTCTTAAAAGTATCCCATATCCAGCTAGGTAAATAAGGAAGTACTCGAAAATGGAATGGATGGTGTTTGCTGCGGCCAGTGCATTTACTTTTGCCTTAGTGTCCGTACTCGACAAAATACTTATCAGCGATCACATCGGCAGCGGAAAAATCTTTGTGGCAGCAGTAGGTGTAGCCCAAATTCTCCTTGGAATAGCAACCGTACCGTTGGCCACCTTTTCAGGGTTTGATACCTCTACCGTAATAGTGGCCCTGCTATCGGGTGTATTCTCTGGGACATACCTAATTGGAATGTTCATAATTATGGAGTCCCAAGACGTATCGCGTGTAGTTCCAGTAGTCTCCACTTATCCTATTTTTGTGGCATTCCTCGCTTTTCTATTCCTGGATGAGCAAGTCAGNCTTTTTGCATGGGTATTTGTGATCGTAACAGTCGCAGGTGCTGCAATGGTCTCTCTTGCTCCCAAGTCAACTAACTCAACAGAAGGAGTAGGCATACTGGCATTAGTATTTCTTTTATTGGCGAGTATGTCCTTCGGACTAAGCCAGTTTTTATCTAAAACTATTGCCGAGGAAATGACGATGTGGACTCAATTTTCATTAAGAGCACTTGGGGGAGGAATTACCTGCGTTTCGTTAATCTTCTTGCCAGGAGTAAGACAGGGACTTATAACTTTATTTACCAATGTTAAAACTATGCTGGTATTCTCTATAACCGAAGTTATCTTAGTGTTCTTTGCGATACTTTTCTTCTTCCTTTCCGTTTATTCGGGAGAGATCTACTTAACTGCCACTGTGATGGCAACGAGACCATTATTTGTTTTTGGCCTAACATTAATACTTAGCATCCCTGTGATCGGATTGTTCAGCGAATCTTTCAGAGGAAAGGCCATGGTGACTAGGGCTGCGGGTATAGTACTTACTGTAGGTGGAGTTATTGGGGTTTCCCTGACATAAATGATTTTCGTAATCGATATTAACTAACAGGCTGNCATGAAATTCGGAAACTTTCTTTTTCCACAATCTAACGGCCCTTCAGATGATTACAGAGCGGTTACGGAAGCTCTCAATGAGTCTATTCTCAGTGAGCAACTTGGATACGACGAAGTTTGGATTGGAGAACACCATCTTGATGGCGCATGTGCTTACGTTGATCCAATTGCATTTGCTGGAACGGTGATAGGACGCACCTCAAAAATTGGTATTGGATTCTCTGCGATCCAAATGGCANTGCATCACCCAACCAGACTTGCTGAACAGATATCCCTGTTGGATAACCTTAGTAGAGGACGTGTGACCCTTGGCATAGGAAGAGGAACAGCTTTTAATTTCTATGAATATAGGGCCTACGGGATTCCTTTCAATGAAGCACAAGACAGGCTACTTGAATCCGAAGAAATATTGACATCCTCATGGGCGAATAAAACCGTTTATGCATACAAGGGAAAATACTTCCGTCTAGAAATTCCTCAACTTAGACCTGCTGTTTATACAAAGCCTCACCCGCCACTTATAAGAGCTTTAGCCACTGAAGGAACCCTGGTAGAAATGGCCAAGCAAGGACGTCCATTTATGATGGTTGTGCAGTCCGACAAAGAAACAATTCGGCTTTTCCATAAATACGAGGAAGTCATGCGGATTTCCGGTTATGAAGAAAGTCTAATAAAAAAGAACCTATCGCAAACCAGAATTTGGAGAAACATAGTCGTCGCTAAATCAGATAAAGAGGCCGCTGACAGAGCACTTCCAGCATTTGAAGAATACACACGTCACATAAGAAATGCTCGCGAAACCTTGAATACCCCTGAAGAATTGGGAAGCGTTAGAGAAAATTTAGAGAATCCTAGGTTTACTTCCCGTCACAATATAATATATGGATCTCCCTCAACCGTATCCAAAAGAATATCTCAACTGAGTCACGCTGGTGTGGGAGGATTGATTCTTCACTTTAGGGTAGGATCATTGTCACAAGAACATAATGAAGAAAGCTTGAGCTTATTTTCGTCAGAAGTACTTCCTGCGTTTAGATAAGGTTCGCAGAAGAATTATTACATTAGGGCATTCTCATCTGTAATGTCTCGTCCAATGATTAGTGTATGAATGTCTCTCGTGCCTTCGTAAGTATCGACCGTTTCCAGGTTCAGCATGTGGCGAATCACAGAATAGTCCAAGGTAATGCCACTTCCCCCCAACACCTCTCTAGCTGTTCTCGCAGCCTTTAAAGAAGCTCTAACATTTTCACGTTTGGCCAACGATACATGGTTGTAAGCCATAGTTCCAGCATCTTTCATTTTCGCCAATTTCCAGGCCAACAGAAGACCTTTCGTATGATCGGTAACCATATCCACCAACTTGTCTTGCACAAGCTGTCTACTGGCAATCGGGCGACCAAAAGTACTTCGTGACTTGGAGAATCTGAGCGCGTCATTGTAAACACTCTCCAGCGCGCCCAAGGCTCCCCAAGCAATCCCATATCGAGCCTGAGTAAGGCAGGAAAGTGGAGCGGATAAACCCTTGGCATCCGGAAGCATAGCAGTCGCAGGCACTTCCACATNTTCTAGTACAAGTTCACTTGTAACAGAGGCTCTCATACTCATTTTCTTTTCTATTTCGTTGGCTTTAAATCCATTGGTACTGGTGGGAACTAAGAATCCCCTCACAGTGCCTTCATCATCTTTGGCCCAAACCAAGGCAATATCTGCGATATTACCATTGGTTATCCACATTTTAGTTCCATTCAAAATGTAAGTCTCACCATCTCTCACCGCTGTGGTTTTCATTGCCCCCGGGTCTGAACCTCCTTCATGCTCCGTTAGTCCAAAGCAGCCAACAATATTTCCATCAGCCATCTGAGGCAACAATTCGTGCTTCTGCTCTTCAGACCCATACCTACTTATGGGGTACATAACTAAAGCCCCTTGGACGCTAGCAAAGCTTCTGAGACCAGAATCTATTCTTTCTAATTCATACATTATTAATCCATAGGCAAGATTCCCAACCCCGGGACATCCGTATTCTTGCGACAAATTAGCACCGAGAAATCCCATTTTCCCAAAGTCAGGAATGATCNTGATTGGAAATTTCCCCGATTCCCACCACATCGCAACATTTGGCATTAATTCACGATCCAAATAATCTCTTGCCGANCTCTGTATCTGACGATCTTCTGAATCAAATAATTCAGCCACACTGTAATAGTCAAGCATTTGTGTTCACTTCCTCGCAGATTAGTTTATAAACTACCTAGAGATTCTACATTCACCCGTCTACCATCTTCCATATGGCTCCCTAATNGGACTATACATATAAATTTCAGTTTGACGAGTTCCTCACATAAACTCAGACAGAAGAATGGATAGGGACACCTTTAATCAACTATGGCAACAGCAAAACTAAGTGATCTTCCAACATCGGATAGAAAAATCATTCGTGCCTGGTGTATGTATGACTGGGCCAATTCGGCCTTCGCGACAAGCGGTATAGTTGCTATATTTCCAGTTTACTTTGTTTTTCTTTTTAAAGATGCGCTGGGAGACGAGGCTATTTTGTGGGGATTCACTTTCACCGGTAGTTCAGTCTGGAGCCTAGCCGCCGCTTCATCAACCGCTATCGTTGCAATCACTACTCCCATACTAGGAATAATCGCAGACCGAATAGCGGCGAAAAAGATTCTACTCTGGACTTATACGATTGTTGGGGCCAGTTGTACTATTCTTACTTTTTTCTCCGCATATACGCCGTTCGCCTGGATATGGTTACTAATCACTTTTGGTATAGGGAATATAGGATTTGCAGGTAGTCTGGTTTTCTACAATTCATTTCTGCCGCACATTGCCCCTCGAAATCTGTCAGATGAGGTTAGCTCTAGAGGCTTCGCCTACGGGTACGTGGGAGGAGGNCTTCTTCTATTAATTCACCTGATCTTAAATTTGTTGTTAAGTGAAAGCTCTTATGTTGACCTTATTACAAGGTTTTCCCTCGCATCTATAGGTGTATGGTGGTTTGGGTGGGCTTTATGGACATTCAAGGTATTACCCGAACCCCCCACTATTAACCGATATCCCCAAACTCTCAAACTAACCGCTGNTCAGGTTACTAAATTTGGTTTTACAGGAATCGCCAATACGCTACGCGATATAACTAGATTCAGAGAAATATTGATATACCTTGTCGCCTATCTTCTTTTCAACGATGGCCTGCAAACTGTGATGGGACTGGCGGGAGCATTCGCAGCTGATACTTTACACATACCGTTAGCTTTTAATATGGCAACCATACTCATCATTCAATTCGTTGCCGCCGGAGGGGCCATGCTGTTCAGTGTGTTGGCCAGGCACACAACAACAAAAAATGCATTGTACGTATCACTAATAGGTTGGGTATTCATTGTTTTGTTCGGAATAGCATTAGTCCCACTTTCTCCTGCTGACACACGAAATTACGACTATAGGCTGGAATACGTTGAGGCAAGAGGTAACTATCTTGTCACATCTGCCCCAGATTTAACTGACTCACAGACAGATCAAGCTTGGTCAGCTAAAACAGACAATATAGAGAAGGGAAGCATATTGTCTAAGAAGGATAGTGCCCGCCTATTAACAACCTTAGAATACGAACAAGAATCTCGATACAGTGCCGTGGCTATAAACGGCCCTATTGGGGGCCGACAGTCGATAGGGATTTCACACCCCTCATTATTGGGCGAAGGGCCAATTGACTGGTGGCCTTCTCTGATAAGGTCCAAGGTTTGGGCTCCACTCAGTCTTGGCATCGGATATCAATGGCTGCTGCTTGGACTATTCGTTGGTATGGTGATGGGTGGGAGTCAGGCACTAGCACGAAGTCTTTTTACTAAGATATCTCCTGAAACAAGAAGTGGGGAATTTTTCTCATTCTTTGGTTTTATGAGTAGGGCATCTTCCGTCTTCGGTCCCCTTCTTTACGTTTTTGTAACAGGAGTTCTTGACACCAGGTCAGCTATACTCTCAATCCTGGTGATCATAATCGCCGGGACGCTGGTGCTGCGCTGGGTGAATGTAGAATCTGGAATAAAAACAGCAATTGCAGAAGATATCCGTGTTAGGAAATTAGAAAATTAACTACTCATTCACTCTAATTTCTTTGTTTATAAGTGCGCCCGCTTCAACTGGCCAGTCAACAGTAACACCATCTAGTCCCAAGCCAAGAACTCTTGATAGTTGCTCCGGATGTTCAAAACCCCAGGCTCCTACATACAAACCGGAGCTATGTGCATTTGATACGAAATTCTTGTCTATATATCCAACGTAAGGAAATACTCCCACCATACCCTTGCCCACACACCACTCTATTAGCTCATCAGATGCCTCAATAGTCAGAAGACCATGTGCTAATTCAGGAAATATTTTTGCTGACAGCACTAGTTGACTCTGTAAAAATGATATTATCGATATCCCTGGCACTGTTAATGACCCCTGTGACCTGTCGTAATTGCTATCAGGAAGCCATCCCATCGACTCTAACAAATGCCGAAGCTCTGTAAGTAATTTTTCCTCCTCGGATTTAATCTCTACAAAAATGTGAACCCGATTTTCAAATTTTGCTAAGATTTCCCGAAGCGTTGGAACTTCCTCCGAGGGTGAATTAGAATCGAACCACGAACCTGCATCCAGACTCTTGATCTGATCTAAATAGAGGTCCNTGATATTCCCCTTACCATTGGTGGTCCTGTCCACGGTCTCATCATGCATTACGACAATAACTGAATCCGCTGTAAGATGTATATCCAGTTCTATGTAGTTGAACCCAGCGTTCACGGCTGCATTGAAACTCGTCTCGGTATTTTCAGGATACTCAGAAGAGAACCCTCGATGGGCTATGACGATTGGCGCTTTTTTATCCATTTCCATTGATAATCTTTTCGCTAGTCCCTTACTTATTATTGTGTAGACTTCAAGAAGTATAAATTTCTTTTCCTTCTCTGTCATATATATAAATCCAATCGATACCACCCCGTTTAGCTGTGCTAACATTCTCAGGCTAATATTCCCTCTTTGAGCCAACGTAGCTCAGTGGCAGAGCAGCTGTTTCGTAAACAGCAGGTCGGCGGTTCAAATCCGCCCGTTGGCTCCAAAACAAAAAGAATNTGAAGAACCTTCTATTCGATCAGGGAATCTTGCCCAACTAGAACACTAAGGGACCAAAATATTGGTCTATAGGAGTAGAAAATGGNCGATCTGGAAGTCCGACGATTGGGACGCACCGAAATGAGACCAAAGGCGCTCGGTTTAGGAGGTGGGTATCTGGGTGACCCCAAAAGCCCAGATGACGAAGCGGTAGAAACTATCCATGAGGCGATAGAACGTGGAATCAATTTTGTCGATACTTCCCCGGAATATGGAGTTAGTGAGTCCCGAGTGGGTTTGGCATTAACTGGGAACTGGAGAGAAAAAGTATACCTTCAAACGAAGGTGGGATCCCATCCAAGATTTCTTAGAGACTTTTCAAAAGAAGCAACAACATGGAGCTTAGAAAACAGCTTTAAGTTGCTTAGAACAGATTATGTGGATTCAGTATTGATACATGGCCCTCGTTATGACATTGAAGCGCCTCTACAGGAATGTTTGGATGTGCTAGTCGATTGGAAATCTAAGAAACGCCTCGGGCATATAGGAATTGGTGTGAGACAGCCTGAATTCCATAGACGAGCCATTGAAACAGGGGAAATGGACATCGTGTTGTCATTTTTAGACTACACATTACTTTCGCAATCAATCGCCAAAACAACAATTCCATTAGCTCTTGAAAAAGACGTCGGGATCATTCTGGGCAGCCCTTTAACGGGCTCACTGCTGGCAGGTCCAGAACCGAAAATAGATGTTGAGAAAGAGCTACCTTCAGATTTGCCACCGTCTCTCATAGGGAGCAAACTAGACCCAGCCGTGTTGCCAGTGGCACANNAGATGTGGAAATGGTGTGATGACCGTGATTTGAACATCCGTGACCTAGCAATACAATTTGCTCTTCAGGCTCCGGTTGAAGGCAATGGTATTGTCCTTACTGGGCCCTCTAACCTAAAAGAATTTGACGAAGTATATAAAAGCGCCACGAATGAAGTCCCGAAAAATGTGTGGCAAGACTTTAAACATGCATTTGGAATAAGTATCTGATAGAAATNTTGTGTTTCATAAATTACACATATATGTATTCGCAATACGTGAATTGGAATATCGCCAAATCCATAACAATAATCCGGCTTCGCCCATTAGTTAGAGAACCTTTTTTAGTATGTAATACCTCTCCTCATCTAAAAAAGGTCTTATAGGGGTTCTTCATAGTAAACTAATGTGGTAAAAAGATTTCGTCCGAAAAAATTTTTCAATGAGTTCATTAAGGGAGGCTGACATTGGCAGCAACAGGAGACCAGGGACCAGATTTTACGTTACCGGCAAATGAGGGAGCACCAATTACGTTAAGTGATTTCAANGGTAAGAAAAATGTAGTTCTTTCCTTCCACATATATTCATTCACAGGTGGTTGAACGCACCAAGTTTCTTCATTCCGAGTACACAACGAGGCATTTGAAGAGACAGATACCCAGGTTCTGGGAATAAGCTGTGACTCGCGTCCTTCTCAAAAAGCGTTCTCATCCTCATTAGGNGGNATCCCNTACCCGATTTTGGCCGACTTCTATCCACACGGAGAAGTTTCGAAGGCTTATGGAGTTTTTAATGATCAAACTGGCACCCCGTCACGTGCAGTAGTAGTGATAGACAAAGATGGTGTAGTCCGATTTTCACAAACATATAAGGCCGCCACGGATTTAAATCCCCAAGACATTTTGTCGATAGTAGAAAATCTTTAGATCACCAAGAAACATCTATGAAGTTTTCTATAAATGAGCGATAGCAACGCATTTCAGTTTGGAGATTATGTAATACTGTTTGATCGCCGAGAGAGACAGTATATGTTTGTCTTGGAAAAGGACGGCTCCTTTGAATCACACATCGGAAATATAGATCACAGAGAACTATGCGGCCAGAGAGAAGGCACATGGTTTCGAACCAAGACCGGCCACTGGATGGTAGCGTTCAGACCAACAAAAGCCGAATATATGTTGAACATGAAACGTATTGCAACGGTGGTATACCCGAAGGATATAGGTGCCGTACTAACATACGGAAACCTTTTCCCTGGCGCAGAGATTTTAGAAGCCGGTTCCGGTTCAGGAGCTTTAACGATAGCACTGTCCGATGCAGTAGGGCCCGAAGGGCATGTCTACAGCTACGATATCAGACAGGATATGTCTGACATGGCCAAAACCAATTTGCACGGTATAGCCAAAAATCCAAACAACGTGCAATTCTTTACCGAAGATATTGCCCAGAATATTTATCAATCAGAATTGGATAGTGCAATTCTAGATATGCCAGAGCCATGGCACACAATACAGAAAGTTTACGAATGTCTGAAACCTGGAGGTTTAATCCTCACCTTCCTGCCTACGATTATGCAGGTAGCAGACCTGGCCCAAACCCTCAAAACCGTTGGAGAATTCACTCTGATCAACACCATCGAATTGATGGAGAGACCCTGGGAGGTCGGTGGTAGAAGTGTTAGACCCTCACACAGAATGGTGGGCCATACNGGATTTATTACCACTGCCAGAAAGTGTCAATCCAGATAATTTTCAAAGCACCATAAATTACGGCCAGGCAATTGGGCGATGTTATCTATTTAGATGAAATGCCATATGTTTGTCGGTAACAGGAGGAACTGCACNAAAATATCTAGATAAGTTGGTTAAATTGTTCAGTTTGGAAATTTCTGCTCCATCAATNCCTCTTTGAGATATTTCTACCCTGAAACCACCCAGTCCTTCAACTTCTACTANCCTATCTATAAGACTTATTTCTCTTCTAGATAATCCCTCTGACAATCGCAGATCTTCTATCACATCCGAATAACCCAAACCAAACAGCCATTCCCTCTGNGTTATNTTCCCAATAGAATTTATCCCTCGNTGGGCAAAAGCCCTCCTTAAAGCAGTAAAATTTACGTGGGCTGTAATGTCTTGGTCCCCCACACGAAGAAGAGGACTCAAGTTGTCCACATGTCTGTAGTAGGTTTGAAGTAAACGATTAGACTTACCCATTGAGAGATAATCTGATTCCTCATAACCATAATCTATATTGATGAAGAAGGCTTTGGGAACTAAATCTAAAACAGTAGGAATCCATTGTCCCAAGTCTCTACATAAAGGCCCTCTGTATCCCTCCAGAGAAGAAATATCAAGATCGTAAAACTCATCTATGGTAGTTTCAATCAATTCTTCTTTAAGGTTCCCTTGTTTATCGACATCAATCACAACAACNTTAGTGCGGCCATCTCTAACTTCAAATATATCAACCGGAAGTGCGTCAATAAGTTCGTTTGACAAAACAACACATGAAGTCGAATCCGAAATATATAAATCCAAGAGGTCAGCTGNCACAATTTCAGCNCCTGCTACACATCCTCTNCTTGTAGCCCTGTCAATTGGTATATATTGCAAGCAGTTTGAAAAATCTATATTCGCAGCCCGTATTGTGGAAACAATATCANTCGCAAGGGTTCCGTCTCCGGCACCTATTTCAACAANTGTAAATGGGTTCGGTCGATCCATGTATTCCCAGATATTCATGATCTGAATAGCGAACAAATACCCAAAAAATGGATGTAGGGAGGGGCTCGTGTAATAGTCACCATATACCCCAAAAGATGCGGGCTTGGAGTAATAGCCATTACCGGAATAAAGAGCAATATCCATAAATTCTTCAAATGATATAGGCCCAGTTTTACGTATCTGACTGACTACCTCACCGTATGCGCCGCCCCTATTTTTATCAATAACCACAGAACTCTGCCGATACCCCATATAAACCCAAAAAGGCGTCGATAAATATCGACGCCTTTTCAGAATCCGCCATGGAACTTTTAGCTGCTCTTCTGTTTAGGTTTCCGGGCTTGCCCGCTGCGGTCCCAGCCAGATCCCTGCATAGAGTTGCGAAACTCCTCTTTAGTCCCACAGTGTTTGCATCTTCCACTGCTGGTTGGGCCATTAGGTTGGTCCAGTACCCAATGATGAACACATTCTTCAGCCGTTGTTTGTTTAACCACAATGTCTCCTTTCGTTTGTACAAAATTCAGCAGGAAGAGATTTAGGATCTTTCCTCAATCGATATAAATTCTCTGTCCAGTTCCCCGACATATTCCAAACGAGGCCTTAATAAAATGTTATTTTCAAATTGTTCAATAACTTGTGCGGTCCAACCTGGTATACGACCCATAGCAAAGATTGAAATAAATAAATCTTCAGGAATATCAAGAAGGAAGTACATCGCCCCAGAAAAGAAATCGACGTTTTGGCAGATACCTCTCCTTGCGTAGGGTTGCATTACTTCAACAACTTTTTGAAGAATGGAGTACCACTTAGGTTGTCCTTTTCTCTCTCCTAATTCCTTGAGATCGTCTTGTAAATGTAGGGATCGGGGGTCGACAGCACGATAAACACGATGCCCAAAACCCATGATCCGTCCCCCTCCAGATAGGGTGTCTTTAACATATTTCTCAGCGTTATCTTCTTCTCCGATCTCTAACGACATAGTCATCACCGACTCTGCAGCACCACCATGTGAGGGACCCTTTAGAACAGAGATCCCCGTAGTAATAGCGCAGTGAAGATCAGCCTGGGTTGAAGCCGATACTCTTGCACCAAAAGACGATGCATTTAATCCATGTTCCGCATGAAGAACGAAGTCTTTGTCGATAAGTGCAACGTCTCTTGGATCAGGAATTTCTCCGAAAAGCATATGAAGAAAATTTGCCGCCAAACTCATATCAGGGTCTGGTTTTATTGGCTCCTTACCTTCACGTATTCTGGCATGAGTAGTCACTATTGTAGGGGCAGCTGCGGTAAGTCTGGTCCCCTTCCGAAGGGTAGCTTCAGATGAATTGTCATCAACCTCAGGATCAAATGCAGCCATTGCCGAAATGGCAGTTCGGAGCACATCCATAGGATGGGCTTCTTTTGTGGCCTTGATAATATCCACAATTTGATCCGGTATTTCCATATTTGAGCGAAGTTGGGTTGTAAAGTCAGATAGCTGCCTTTCAGTTGGTAGCTCCCCTATCATCACCAGGTAGATCACTTCTTCAAAAGAACAGTTTGTCGCGAGATCGTCAATGTTGTAACCACGGTAATAGAGCTTGCCAATTTTTCCATCTATAAAACTGGAAGTTGTCCTGTCAATATAAACTTCCCTCAGTCCTCTGTGAAGCTCTGCTTTTTCCTGGGTCATCAAATACCTCCGCGTTCGGGTTTCCTAGAAATAACTCTGACCAACTTTGATCAGTTTTTTACAGCCGCCTTCTCTCAACCAGCTTTTTGTGATTGATTAGGAATTCGCAATCGACCCAAAAAAGCTCTGCAATTTTACCAATAGGCGTGAAATCCAGTCAAGAAATTAATCTCATTTAGGAAATTAATCTGTCATTCAAGTACTCGCAAGTGATAGTAAATCCTTTCACAATTAGTCAAAATTCGGTTATACTCCGAATGAGCCCTAAGTAGTATACAGCCCTGAAAACCGTAGTCTATATTCGTAAATATGCTCAGGAGCACCCAGACAATTCATTCAGAAGTCCCGGAAGTTGTTGTACTTAGACTTCCAATATATGCTCGCGTGTTAAATCAGCTAATTGAAGAAGGCACAGAGGTAGTAAGCTCTCAACAACTTGGTGACCTGCTACAGATGACTCCGGCTCAAATCAGAAAAGACCTTAGCTATTTTGGCAGGTTCGGTAAACAGGGAAGAGGCTATAGCATAGCTTTCCTTCTTGATGAGTTAAGACAGATACTAGGCATCGATCGTGGCTGGCGTGCTTGCCTGGTGGGCGTTGGAAGACTGGGCCGAGCAATAATTAACTACCCAGGATTCTCCCCGGAAGGTTTTGAGATAGTTGCTGCTTTTGACAGAGATTCTACTCGTCACGGGACTATGCTAGGTAATATATCTGTTGAAAGTATGGAAAACTTGCCAGAGACGATTAAAGAACGAGATATAACTATTGGAATAGTCGCGGTTCCTGCAATACAAGCACAAATGGTTGTTGATGCATTGATTACACACGGCGTTCAGGGCATCCTGAATTACGCTCCTGTAGCTCCCCACGTTCCAGCTCACATAATTATGAGAAACATTGATCCAGTATTGTCTTTGCAATCTATGACTTTCTATATGAAAGAAAATCTATAAGACACATCCTGCATCGGAAAAATTACTTTAGGCTAAGATTGTGACTTTATTATTGAGGACCTCGAGAAATCCTCCAGTCACAGGGATTATCTCCTCAGTTGTACCCTTCCTAGTCACAACATCTCCATTGGCAACTGCGGTAAGCAAGGGAGCATGCCTAGGCAATATACCCAACTGTCCCTCTACGCCAGGAGCAATAACTATGTCGGCTTCTCCAGAGTAGATAGTTTCTTCTGTTGTAACAATCTCTAAAATCAATTTATTTTCCTCTGTCCCAAATCAGCGCCACTAGCTCTCCGCCATTCCTTCAGCCTTTTCGACTGCCTCTTCAATAGTACCTACCATGTAAAAGGCCTGTTCAGGCAAGGAGTCAAATTCCCCATCCAATATCCGTTTAAATCCAGAGACAGAATCTCTAACAGATACATATTTACCAGCTTGTCCTGTGAACTGTTCAGCTACATTGAAGGGCTGAGTCAAAAATCTTTGAATCTTCCTAGCACGGTCAACTGTTGTCTTGTCTTCATCTGACAATTCTTCGATACCCAGAATTGCGATTATGTCCTGCAATTCCTGATAGCGCTGAAGAACCTGTCTGACTCCAGTCGCGACATCGTAGTGCTCTTGCCCAACAATACCTGGTTCAAGAATGTTTGAGAATGACGTCAAAGGGTCAACTGCTGGGTAAAGGCCCTGGGCTGCTAAGGACCTTTCTAGGGTCATAACGGCATCGAGGTGACCGAATGTCGTGACAATACCAGGGTCTGTGTAATCGTCAGCTGGTACGTATATTGCCTGCACTGAGGTTATAGAACCATTTTTTGAGGAAGTAATCCGTTCTTCGAGTGCCCCCATCTCCGTGCCCAGAGTAGGCTGATATCCCACAGCCGATGGCATTCTTCCAAGTAGGGCAGATACTTCCATTCCAGCGAGTACATAACGATATATGTTGTCGACAAACAGTAGTACGTCTTGACCCCGTTCTTCTTTAAAATATTCGGCCATGGTCAAACCAGTCTGAGCAACTCTTGCCCTAACACCAGGAGGTTCATTCATTTGACCAAAAACTAAAACAGTCTGGGGTAAAACTCCGGCGTCCTGCATCTCACGCCAAAGATCATTACCCTCCCGCGATCTTTCTCCAACTCCAGCGAATACGGAAACGCCTTGGTGCTCAGTTGCGATATTGTTTATCAACTCTTGGATAATAACGGTTTTCCCTACTCCGGCACCACCAAAAGCACCAATCTTACCTCCCTTCGTAAAAGGGGTGACTAGGTCGAGCACTTTTATTCCTGTTTCTAAAACCTCTACCTCAGTGGCTTGATCTTCAAAGGTAGGTGGCTGCCTATGAATAGGCCACGTCTCTGCCCCATCTATTTCTTCTAAACCATCAAGTGTTTCACCTAGTGTATTGAAAAGTCGACCAAGGGTTGGATCTCCTACTGGAACCGCTATGGCGCCTCCAGTATCCACGGCCTCAATACCTCTCTTCAAGCCCTCAGTAGGGCCCAAGGCCAAGCATCTCACCCAATTGTTGCCAATGTGCTGTTCTACTTCAAGAACCAGCTTCTCGTCGCCGATAGAGGTTTCCAAGGCGTTATATATGGATGGCATCCCATCCGGCGGAAATTCTACGTCTACGACGGTTCCAATAATCCGAACAATCTTTCCGGTTGCCATTCTCTGCTCCTAGACCCTAACTAAAGTCTTCAAAATCAAATTAACCCTCAACAGCGGAAACACCGCCAACTATGTCGAGAAGATCCTTTGTGATAGTTTCTTGTCTGAGTTTATTCATTACTAATGTCAAATCATCAACCATCGCATTAGCATTGTCGGTTGCCTGATTCATTGCCACCATTCGTGCCGATTGTTCACTAGCATTGGCTTCGAGGATTGCCTGGTGGACAACGGTTTGAAAATACCTAGGTAATAGCTGCGACAAAACTGCGTTGGCATCGGGTTCAAATATGTATCCCGCATTATTCGATACGGCCAGATCTACGGGCACCACCGGTACAAGCTGGTCGATTACGGGTCTTTGTGAGGTAGTGTTAACAAATTTTGCGTAGGCCACGAAGACAGAGTCAACACTTCCATTTTCAAAAGCCTCCATCATGGCGGCCGAAACGGGCTCAGTATCATCGCTGGAAGGTCTGTCACCAATCCCTAAAAATTCATTAATAATCTCTATGTTATTTCTTCGGGAGTAATCACGACCTTTTTTACCGGAAGCGACGATTTTTACAGGTACGGATTGTGTCCCTATAAAATCACCTGTTGCTCTTAGAACATTTGAATTTAGACCGCCGGTTAGCCCTCTGTCCGGCGTTATTAAAATCAACCCAATGCTTTTTATTTCCCGTTCTTCCGCTAACGGTTGTGAGCCACTTTCATAATCTATTTGAGACATCACATTTGAAACCATTTGGGCCATGTTTTCTGCGTAAGACCTACCTTTGGTCGCAGCATCCTGTGTACGCCTTAATTTTGAGGCGGCAATCATTGACATCGCCTTTGTAATCTTCGCGGTGTTTTCGACGCTTCTAATACGCCTTGCAATCTGTCTTACACTTGGCATCTAACTCGCCAAACCACTTTGTTTGAAGCTATCAATTGCAGATTTAAGGCTTTCTTCAGTATCACTACTGATATCACCTTCTTCAAATATACTTTTCAAAACATCTGAATGATTCGAAGTCATATAACTGTGAAATTCCTGTTCCCAGTTAATAACAGAATCAATTTCTATGTCGTCAAGGTATCCTTCATTCAAGGCATACAAGATGGAAACTTGTTGCTCAACTGGAAGGGGTGCATTTTGTCCCTGTTTGAGAATTTCTACCCCTCTTTGCCCTCGTTCCAACTGACGTCTCGTAGCTGCATCAAGATCATCGGTGCCGAATTGAGCAAAAGTCACCAACTCTCTGTACTGGGCCAGCTCAAGCCGTAAACGGCCCGCGACCGATCTCATAGCCCTTGTCTGGGCAGAACTCCCGACTCTAGAAACTGACAAACCGGCGTTCACAGCCGGCCTAATACCAGCATTAAAAAGTTCGGGTTCCAGGTAAATTTGACCGTCAGTGATCGATATAACATTAGTAGGAACGTATGCTGAAACATCACCCGCTTGAGTTTCTATAACCGGTAGAGCTGTAACAGATCCGCCACCGTGAGCATCGTCTAGGCGAGCTGCTCTCTCCAGAAGCCTGCTGTGCAAATAAAAAACATCCCCCGGATAAGCTTCTCTACCGGGAGGGCGCTTCAGTAGAAGTGACATTTGCCTGTAAGCCCAAGCATGTTTAGAAAGATCATCATAGACGATCAGAACATCTTTACCTTGAGCCATAAAATACTCAGCCATGGCACACCCTGTGTAAGGCGCCAGATACTGCATTGGAGCAGAATCGGATGCATTTGCTGCCACTACAATCGTATGATCCAGCGCACCAAACTGCTCTAGGGTCCCAACCGTCTGGGCAACCTTTCCAACCTTCTGTCCCACAGAAACATAAATACAAGTCAGATCGCCACCCTTCTGATTGATGATCGCATCCACACAAATGGCAGTTTTACCTGTCGTCCGGTCACCAATTATCAATTCTCTTTGTCCCCTTCCTATCGGGATCATGGCATCAATCGCCTTAATGCCTGTCTGGACCGGAGTATCGACAGATTGTCTTATGGCCACGTTTGGAGCAACAATTTCAACCTCGCGAGTTTCATTTGTCTCAACCGGACCTTTTCCATCAATTGGCGATCCAATACCATCTACAACTCTCCCGAGCAGTTCCTGTCCAACTGGAACTTGCATCACCTGCCCGGTACCGCGAACTTCGGTTCCCTCTTTGATTCCGAGAGGATCTCCGAGGATAACAATTCCAACACTATCCTCCTCGAGGTTCAACGCTATGCCGGCAATCCCGCCCTCAAATTCGACGAGCTCGTTGTAAGCCACACCAGAAAGTCCGTGTACTCTGGCTATACCATCTCCCACTTCAATTACGGACCCCACATCAACCATCGCCAAATCACTTCCGAAACCTTCGATTTGTTTTTTTATAACCGATGCTATGTCCTGTCCTCTGACAGCCATATCACCCTCCCATTTCCTCACGGTATAAAAACCGTCCACTAATTTTTTCTATATTTCAGTCCTGAGCTCCTAGGTCCCTTTAATAAGTTCCCTTTTCATATCATCTAAACGGGTTTTGACGCTCCCATCAATGAGTCTGTCGCCGACCCGAGCAACAAATCCTCCAATTATCGATTCGTCAGTAAGGGTTGTAACAGAGATTTCCTTCCCAACCAACAACGTTAAATTCTTTGTTATTGCTTCAAGTTGCGTTTTAGTGAGCGGAACGGCTGAAATTATCTCAGCCCTTTCAACTCCTTTTTCGGAATCTACAAATTCCTGAAATGCATCGGTTATATCAGGCAAGCTTGACACAGCTCCGCGAGATGCCAGAAGGCATGTCAAATTAACTGCAAGTTCAGATACCACCTCAGCAAAGACTTCCTTTACTACTGAAGTCTTCTTCTCAGATTCTATCTGGGGTGAGTCAACAAATCTCACAAAGGTTTCATCTCTCACAGAATTAGAGAGCACGGAAAGATCATCAAGCCATTTATCCACATCATCTCTCTCGAGAGCAATGTCGTATATAGCCTGCGCATATCTTCTTGCTGATACAGTCTGTGACATATTAGTTATTACCTGAAGTACTTTCCTCGAGAACACTCTCTATAAGTTCTTTGTGACCCTCTTCATCAAGGGAAGATCTGACGACTTTTTCCGCCGCCGAAATTGCCAATCCGGCAAATTCCCTCCTCAGGTCTTCTATAGCAGCATCTCGCTCACGTTGGATATTAGCCTCAGCCCTAACTCTTTCCAGTTCGATATCATCTCGAACCCTGACCATTTCCTCTTCTCTAAATTTGTCGGCAGTTTCACGTGCTTCCGACACAAGCTTTTGCCCTTCAACCCTAGCTTCAACCAGCTGCTGCTGAATGGCTTCCTCTGAGCGCGCCGCTTGTTCTCTCGCCATATCAGAGGCTTCAAGACCTTCTCGTATCTTCTCAGCCCTCTGATCCATCAATGACACAAGAGGCTTATAAAGAAGTTTAGACAGTATGAAAAACAGGATGCCAAAACTAATGATTTGAGTTATCAAACCAGGTAGATTTATACCTAGAGCGTCCATGAGGATCTCCTAACTGAAATCCGCCATCGATTAAGGCACGGGAAGTGCCCTAATTGAAAGCGGTATCCTGTGCTAAACGAACTTAATAATTATTGCTACCACCAAAGCATAAATTGCTATCGCCTCTGTGAAAGCTATAGCCAAAATCATGTTCTGCTGAATCTGACCACCAGCCTCAGGATTCCTGCCTATGGCCTCCAGTGCCTTTGATGCAAGAATTCCAATTCCTATACCAGGTCCTATCGCTCCGAGGCCAATAGCAAGACCAGCCCCAACATTCATGATATCGCCTTCCATCTCACGCTCCTTAATGTGTTTTTCCGGTAGTTGCTACCTGACTATATTCTTATCCCGCAAATTGTTATTCAAAATACTAACTTAATGATGTTCTTCGTCTCCATGACCGACACTTGCCATTGAAGCAAAAACCAAGGTTAACATGGAGAAAATAAGAGCCTGTATTAGGCCGACAAAAAGCTCCAACCCAAGAAAAGGAATTATCCCGATCATGGGAAGTAAAAATCCCATAGCCATCAAAAGAACTTCCCCAGCAAATATATTTCCAAAAAGCCTAAAAGTGAAACTTATTACTTTGGCAAATTCGCTTATTGTTTCCAAGATACCAACAAAAAATCCAGTTGGACCATCTTTGAAATTAAAGAATTTCCCAAGATGCGTCATCGGACCTAATATACTCAGCCCCCAATAGTGGACCATCACCATTGCTATCAAGGCCATTGCAAGTGTCATATTTACATCTGTATTGGCACTCCTTAAAAAAGGAACCAGATGACCTGCTCTGTTACCCACTCCTACGTCCCCATGTTCCTCCTCATAGTCGCGAAATGTAAGTTCCTTGCTAAGAGACCCCGGCTGCAAAATAGCAATTCCCCCTGTACCAGTGAAAACATGCAAATTAACATTTTCCAAGTGTCCAGAATGTTCTTGCTCGTGTCCAGAGGCAGGCTGACTCCCGTGATCTGCAGCTGGATCCGCGTAGTTATGCACCCCGTGGTGGTGGGCTATTTCTGTAGGATCAGCTACTCGACCAACAGTTCCGAAACCAGGTAATACTCCCATCCAGTTGGCGACCAGTATAAATATAAATATCGTAAATACGAGAGGAAAAAATTTTCGTCCTTTTTCAGGACCAGCTATACCTTCGCAAAGATTCAGGAAGAACTCCATAATAAGTTCAAAAAGCGCCTGCAGGCGCCCTGGTGTTTCACTTAGCCCCCTTCTGACGAAGAGCGCGACTATGAAAAGCACTATGATGGCTAGCCACGTCGTGACCATCGTGTTCATAAGATTCCAATCACCCACTGGAGTTGCGAAACCCTGAACAACGATTTCTGCGGGGAGCTGTATAGCAGGCAGAGAACTAGCAAGGAAACCGAAACCCAACGAGTTCCCAAGAGCTCCACCGAGAATGCTGACAACAAAAACGGCAGCTATGGCTATACTGATTGAGAGAGCTTTTGGGCTGCCCAACAACTTCGCCACTATTTACGGGTCTCCTTCCTGACTTTCCTCAGCAATATATCTGAGCACGGCCATTAACATTATGTACATGCCAGCGACTGCAGCAGTAAGGCCCACAAAGACGCCGACGAGTGTCGAAACCGGAGTGAATCCGAAATGGCTGTCAACCCACACGCCACAAAGAGCGCCAACACCTATACATATACCGACATACCATCCAACGCCTAGAAGACGAAGCACCACTCCCGTTTTTTTGAGAGTCACAATCCGCACCTTCGAACGCTTGTTAAGATTATCACAATGTCTAGAAAATGGTCAAAATAACCATTGGTTAAAAACTAAAAACAAGAAGGCGCCTGAAGCTCAATCATCTTTGCCAAGATCATCTAAATCCAAGCTATCAATAAAGTCAGTATAGGCTGACAAGCTCTCCAACTCCTCCTCCGCAACAGGGGTTGACGGGCTCTCTTTGTCGTCTGCTGACTGAGATCCATCTACTTCGACTTCTAAATTGACTCCTGCCTGCTCCACCACGTCGTCCTCAGCGAATATGGGGGCATTGGTCCTAACGGCGACAGCTAATGCATCACTTGGGCGGGAATCTATTTCAATGCTGTTGCCATTGTAATCAACAACTATCTTTGCAAAAAAAGTGTCATTTTTGAGTTCAGAAACTACTATCCTCTGAACTGATCCTCCAAGGTTTCCTATGATGGAACCTATCAAATCATGTGTCATAGGCCTAGGAACTTCTACATCCATTAGTTTCAGCCGTATAGCTTCCACTTCGAAATGACCGATAAATATTGGCAGATACAGATCCGATTCCTTCACCCGGAGGACAACAGCTCTTTGCTTGGTTTCCTGCCTGACGCGGATACTTTCTATCTCTAGCTCCATCATCTGGGCACATCTCCTATAAATTACTCAGCTTATCGTTCCCTGCCCAGCCGGTACCGATACCGATTGGGGGCCGCCATTCTAGTTTCACCCCCCTTATGTGTCAACAAAAATCAATCTAGGAAATTGGTCTTTGAAAAAGTATGTCAATTATTGAGTGGGCCGGATCGGATCTCCTTAGCCCTCTTTTCAACCTGAGACCTAGGCATCACCAGTCTCCTCCCACATCCACTGCATTCAATGCCTATATCTGCTCCTATCCTGTCAACTATCCAGGTAGACGCGCCACACGGATGAGGCTTTTTCATGACTACAATATCGTCAATTGAAAACTGCTGGACCATAATAACCGAATGTACCTACCTCGGACTTCTGCCTATGATATTTTCTATTCTTTCCCGGAGGCTATTTGCTGCCTCAGCTGAAGCAGCCTGAAATGTGTCTTTCCGTTCTGAGGCATAGATAATGCTCCTAGATGCATTGATCAAAAAATTTGCGCCTGACTTTGACATGGCAGAAAGAACGGATCCTTCAAGATTTCCCTCTTGTGATCCCACACCAGGAATAAGCATAGGAACACTAGGAGCCAGCTCCCTCACAATTTTGAGTTCATAAGGATAAGTAGCACCAACAACCAGACCTAGGTTACCCTCGGCATTCCATTCGTTGGCTAGGGCTGCCATCTTTTTAAAAACTGGATTCCCTTCCGTTTTCTCATCCCCTTGGAATTGTGTCCCTCCTGGATTAGAAGACTTGCACCATAAAAACACACCTTTATTTGTATAATTTAAGAATGGTTCAATCGATTCATATCCACCATAGGCATTTACGGTCGCAGCATCAAATTCCCATATTTCAAACAATGCTTTGGCATATTTGACGCTTGTCGAACCGATGTCACCCCTCTTTCCATCACCAATAACAATCTTGCCGGGATATTTATTATGAATATATTCCACAACCCTTTTCATAGACACAAATCCAGGCGCACCCAAGGCCTCGAAAAAAGCCAGATTAGGTTTGAAAGCTGCTGCTGCGTCAGCAGTCGCGTCAATAACCGACACACAAAATTCATAAACGTCAGAAACAGGCATTAATTCGGGATCAGGATCAAGTCCGACACAGACATGACTATTGGCTGCATTTGACGCATCTATCAAAATATCTTGAAAATTACTCATCTTTTCTGAAACTCCGGCAAATCATGGAAATTACCAAAACTATATACAAAAGACTCCTCGAATCATATGGCCCACAATTATGGTGGCCAGCTGAAACGGCGTTTGAGGTTATGGTGGGTGCCGTTTTAACTCAAAATACAAATTGGAACAACGCCGAAAAGGCGATCATATCTTTAAAAACTGCCAATGTCCTCAACATCAAAAGTATCAACCAAATGACCGAGTCAAGGCTTTCCTCTCTAATAAGACCTTCAGGTTTTCACAGAGTTAAAGCAAAAACCTTAAAATCTCTCGCCTCATTGATAAAAAGAGAATTTGGTAGCTGTATAGAAAAACTTAAAGAACTTCCGGCTAACGAAAAAAGAAGGCTTCTTTTGCGGATAAAGGGAATTGGCCCCGAGACTGCGGACGACATCATGTTGTATGTATTAGACGAACCACGCTTCGTTGTGGACGAATATACCAAAAGAATCTTTAGCCGAATTGGGATAACACCCATCAGTAACTCATATGAAAGTTGGCAGAAAATGTTAGAAACCGAATTTGGGGGAGCCCTAAATGACTTGAGAGAGTATCATGGTCTACTAGTTGCTCTTGGAAAAACCTGCTGTAAAAAGATCCCGGATTGTGCAGAATGTCCCCTTTGTTCTATTTGTGTCTACGGATCTGCACATCAATCTATATAGTCAGATTGGCCGCCTCTTAACGAGGAATTTGCGGCGAAGAGTAAGCACTTTTTCCTCTCGTTGATTAATACCTCTACTCTCAATATAGACAACGCCTCTATCTTTTCTTGATTTAGATGGAATCACATCTAAAACTTCACTCTCTCCGTAAATCGTGTCCCCATGGAATGTGGGTCCATCATGAGTAACATCTTCGTAGACGAGGTTAGCCACTGCTTTACCGGACGTTTGCCTCACACTCATGCCAACCACTAGGCTCAACACAAGAAGCCCGTTAACCAGTGTTTTTCCATGTTGATGACCTGCCATATAGTTTTCATCAGTATGAAGAGGATTATCATTCATAGTTATAAGGGAGAAAAGATGATTGTCCATCTCGGTAATAGTTTTACCAGGCCAATGCTTAAAGAGTTGGCCCGTATGGAAATCTTCGAACCACCCTCCAAAAGAATCTCTAGAATCTATAATCGTTTTCCCAGAAGTCATCATACTCTCCACATTGAGCCGTCAGATTGCATGTCGCTGAAGCAGGCGTTTAGCTATTAAAAGCTTCATTATTTCGTTAGTCCCTTCCCCAATAATCATGAGTGGGGCGTCGCGATAGTAGCGTTCAATAGACAGAGCTTTTGTATATCCCACACCACCATGTATTCTCATTGCATCCATTGCCACTTCTCCACACATTTCACTCGCAAAAAGTTTTGCCATCGCCGTTTCAAGATCATTCCTTTCACCAGAGTCTTTTTTTTCAGCAGCGTCATAAACCATTAACCTTGCCGCATGAATCTTGGAAGCCATATCAGCCAGCTTGATCTGAATAGCCTGATGATCAGAAATAGATTTACCAAAGGTCTTTCTTCTTTGGGAATATTCAATAGCGGCATCAAATGCAGCCTGCGCGACACCTACAGCCCTAGCAGCAACGTTTATTCTCCCTGTTTCTAGTCCAGCCATCACATGATGAAATCCTTTCCCTTCCTCTCCACCCACAAGATTCTCTGAGCCTACTCTGCAATCATCAAATATCAACTCGCATGTATCTATTCCGCGATAACCCAATTTATCTATGTGCTGACCTACCTGAAACCCTTCGACCGGTTTCTCGAATATAAAGCAACTTATCCCCCTATGCGCTGGATCCGCATTTGGATCAGTTTTGGCCATTAAAGCGAATACGTTGCCATTCTCCCCGTTACTGATAAACGCCTTGCGACCGTTAATTAAATATTCCTCACCCTCTTTTTTAGCCACGGTGGATATATTTTGAGCATCACTTCCTGCTTCAGGTTCCGTTAGAGCTAATCCACCCCTTAATTCACCTGATGCCATACGGGGAAGAATCCGCTGTTTCTGCTCTTCAGTCCCATATGTGGACACAATATGACTGAGAACATGATGGGTACCTATGATCCCAGAGAGGCTCATCCAACCTTTGCTAATTTCCTCAAAAATTATCGCAAACGTTGTGAAATCTAATTCCATACCTCCATATTCAGCGGGAATTGTGATCCCAAACAATCCCAAGTCACGCATTTTAGGGATCAATTCATGGGGATAAATATCTTCGTTATCGTAAGTCTGGGCAATTGGTTCAACCTCTCGGCGAACAAAATCACGAACCATGGATACTATCTGTTTGCGGTCATCTTCTGAAGTTCGGCTAGCCACAGGACTGTTCCTTCCTTATTTTGTTTCCCTATGATCCGTCAGGTTTGTATTGTCGATTACCGACATTACGGGCGGATACACCTAGCACATTTATAAATCCCTCAGCGTCCACGTGATCATAACTGCCAATCCCTTCCATAGAACCATCATCGGTGTAAAGTGAGTGTGGCATAGCTTCCTTCGTGTCTTCGGCAGTATCAAAAAATACGTTTCCTTTATAAATTTTCAACTGAATTTTGCCCGAGGCAAGAGAGCTAAAAACTTCAACGGAGGCCAAGGCCGAACGGGTAGCTGAATCAAGCCAATACCCTTGATAAATCTGCCTGCTGATCAGCGTGGATAATTCATCGTAATATTCCCGCGATCTCCTATCCAGAACAAACTGCAGCAAAAACTCATAACTACTTCCAAGTAAGTCCATTCCAGGAGACTCATATATCCCTCGGGATTTTATTCCCACAAATCGATTTTCCACTACATGAGTTCCTATCCCAACGCCATTTCGTCCGGCTATTTCATTACAACGAACGAACGCTTCTCTAAGAGGTAACTTGTCCCCGTTAACAGATATCGGAACGCCGCTTTCCCATTCAATAGTCACATACTCAGGGATGTCAGGAGCGTCCCAAGGCCAAACTCCCATACCTGGCTCCACAAAACTTGGGGATATCGTAACGTCCTCTAGATCTCCAGCCTCATGAGTCAGGCCTAAAAAATTCGCATCGGTTGAATAACGTGATTCTTGAGCTGGACGAATCGGAAGGTTGAAATTTTCGCAGTACTCTATCATCTCTTGTCTTCCTGGAAAGAACTCTAGAAATTCAGGATCCCTCCAAGGAGCATAAACCCTCACATTAGGGTCAATGATATTTGCCGCCAATTGAAAACGAACTTGATCATTTCCTCTTCCTGTGGCGCCATGAAACAACACAGAAATACCCCTGGAATAAAATTCCCTGAGGATCACTTCCACAGTGACAGGTCTAGCGATGCCAGTAGTGTTCCAATAGCCGCCTTCATATCTGGATTGAGCCTGTATAACTTTCAAGCCCGCCTTTGCCAAATCATCCTGCCCTGGCACTATCATCGCCGACTCGGCACCACATCCAATCATTCTCTGTGACACTTCCGAAATATCTGTCTCGTCGGGTTGTCCGAGGTCAACAGTGAAGCAATTGACTTTAATCCCTTTACTAGCCAGCCAATGAGTTACTGTACAGCTATCGAGTCCACCTGAAACAGCTCCTCCAAATACTACATCCTCACTAGTGCGTAATTCACTCCAATTCAACTGTCTTGGCCTCTCAAGAGGTTGCGTTCTTTAGGCCCTCTTCAAGCCTATCCAACGCTTCATCAATTTCTGCCGTTGTTATCGTTAGTACCGGCATCAGCCTAATAGTATTCGGTCTCATAGGATTCATAAGCAACCCAGACTCATTACAGGCTGCAATAACCTCCGGGGTTATATCAGAATCAAATTCAACCGCCCAAAGCAATCCCATGCCCCGAACGTCCGTTATGAATTCATGATTGGCTTGAATTTTTCTTAGACCCTCTCCAAGATATTCTCCCATTTTGGCAGCGTTCTCAGAAACGTTATTATCTATTAAATATTTTGTCGAAGCATGAGCCGCCGCACACGTCAGTGGATTCCCTCCAAAAGTGGATCCGTGATCACCAGGATCAAAGGCGCAGGCCGAATCTTTTGCCATAAAGGCCCCTATCGGGACACCTCCACCCAGACCTTTAGCCAATGTGATTATGTCGGGCTCAACTTCAAAATTCTGGTATCCGAAAAGTGTCCCTAGCCTACCTAGTCCTGTCTGAACCTCATCAAAAATCAAAAGGATGTTATTTTGATCACACCAAGTTCGTACACCAGGCAGATACTCGGCATCTGGAATATTCACTCCCCCTTCTCCTTGGACCGGTTCCAACATAACAGCCACAGTATTTTCATTAGTTGCTGATTTAATGGCGTCAAGATCGTTAAAGGGAACGTGGGTAAACCCAGTTGGAATAGGCTCAAACAACTCTTGGTAATGTGGTTGCCCAGTGGCTGACACATTCATCATAGTTCGACCGTGGAAAGAATTAAGAGCTGTGATTATTCCAAAGGCGCCATCTTTATTTTTTTTCCCATACTTTTTCGCTAATTTAATAGCTCCCTCATTGGCTTCAGCGCCACTATTGCATATAAAAATCTTGTCCAAACAGCTATTTTCGACCAAAATTTCAGCCATTTTCAATTGGGGTATCGAGTAAAACTGGTTCGACGTTTGAAGAAGCGTTCTCGCCTGCTTTGCGATGGCATCCGCCACTGCCTCATTGCAATGTCCAACATTATTCACAGCCCAACCGGATGTAAAATCTAAATATTCTTTACCGTCCACATCCCATACCCTAGCACCCTCACCTCTCTCTAATACCATAGGCTGTCGACGAACAAGAAACATATAATATTTGCTTTCAAGGTCTTTCCATTGCTCTGTCGTAGCCATCTCAGTCTCCTTTTTCTGGAATCTCCAACTCATTAATTAAAGCATTCAGTGAATCAAGTTCTTGTCTTAAAATTTCTAGAGAGCGCATTATCCTATCAGCCTGTTCCTCTGAATGTACCGGGACAACAGACCCGGTGGAGGCTGGGGAAGAATCAGAAGATGCATATTCTGTCTGTGAAAGTCCGAATAATTTGCCTGTCAGTCCTGTAATGGCTTCATCAAGCGAATCAGCCATTACGACTTTATCGCCAGTGGCAAGTATCACCTTCTTAAGTTCTGGAAAGCTTACTCCCTCCGCCTGAATATAAACTGGCTCTGCGTACAAAATGGAGTCACCCACTGGAATCACCAATAAGTTCCCTCTTATACAGGTGGAACCCTCTGAACACCTTAGTGTAAACCAGGCAGATATATCCTGATCATTGTCTATTCTTGCCTCCACCTGTTCTGGGCCATCGACTTGACGATCCTTTGGAAAATTATAGGCAACCAGATTTCCATAAGCATCTCCATCACTCCTCGCAGCTAACCACCCAACCATGTTGGGTCTATCGTTGGGGGTGTAAGGCATCAAAAGTAC
Source organism: Chloroflexota bacterium (assembly GCA_002696685.1). The sequence continues at coordinate 98,354 of NZSI01000034.1, forward strand.
AAATTCCTCCTGAGATTCCCCAGGTAGCTTCATTATTACGTAGTAAGGTTCAACGGGTTGAAGAGTTTCGCCCTGACCAAATTTCTCCTGTGGAATCGCCCACAAATCTTCATTTCCATAGAAGTGCTCGGGGTTTTCCATATGATATTTAATGTGTTTCGAAGCCTGAACCGAAAAAAGCCCTTGAGGATATCGCATGTGACTTTTGAGCGAATCAGGCATTTGAGACGTGCTGGTAAATAGATCAGGGAAAATAGTATCGTAGGTTTTGGCCAGAGGATCTTCTGGACTCCAGAGGTAGAAATTCATGGTCCCGTTGTAGGCGTCTACAACCACCTTCACACTATTCCTAACATAGTTATAACTTCCACCTTCACCTTTCACTTCATCAGAGACGGGGTCAGAATAAGGCATGTCAGCAGACGTTGTATAAGCATCCTGCACCCAAAACAACTGACCAGCGTCAGCCACTATATAGGGATCTTTATCCAACATTAAAAATGGTGCTACTGTCCTGATCCTATCCTGTATTGTTCTCCGATACTGAATCCTACTATCAGAATTCAATTCCCCACTGATCAATATATTGATATCACCCATTTCCCACGCATAAACCAACTTACGTAACCAAGATCCTAAAGGAACTCCACCTTCACCACTGTAGTTGGTTTTGGCAAGGTCACCAGTGCCTGTCTGATAGTCCAATTCCTGCGTGTTTGTATTTACAATCACATAGTCAAGTGTGTTTTCTCCATAATAAATCCTCGGATTCTTTACAACTAACTCCGGAGACTCTCGAGTGGCTGGGGACGAAACAGGAATTTCTCCATTTGTTGGAATATCCTTTGCGAAGAAAACAGGCCTTCCTTCTGGAGTGAATTCAGTAACCGGGCTCATTGCGATGCCAATACCATGAGTGTAGTAAAGTCGGGTGTTGACCCAAGTCTGAGCTGACTCATCAAGCTTTTCCGTTGCAACTTCCCGTGCTGCTAGAAGAACTTGTCTGTATTCGCCGTTGATCATATATCGGTCTACATCGGCATCCTTGAAGTCATAATACGGTCGAATCAACTGAATCTGGCGATATACACTCGTCAACGGTCTGTAATCCCAGAGTCTTATATTTTCGATGGTCGCTATATTATCTGACACAAGCTCGGAGGTTACTCGTCCCTGAGCCTCATAGAATGTTTCCGTAATATCGCCTATACCATACCCAAGCCGAGTGTAATCCATGTTCCGTTGAATGAATTCCTTTTCCTTCACAAATTCATTTGGATCAACTGTAAATTTCTGCACAATGGATGGCCAACCATTACCCAGGGCAAAAACTAGAATTATCCAGAGCCCCACAATTCCAAAAACAAACCGTACCCTACCCGTGAAGGTTCCAAAGATCATTGCTGCAGCTGTCAAAACACCTAATATGCTTGCTATTAGCAGCGCCGGTTGTTTGGAATGAACATCAGCATATGTAGCGCCAAACACTACTCCGCCGTCCGAATGAACAAGTTCTAACCTGTCAATCCAAAGACCTACTGAAGCAACTAGAACCAACAGAGACCCAATAATGACGATGTGATTTCTTAGTGCGGGGGTTAGGGTGAAGCTGACACCTCTCATCGTGTAGGTCGCAAAAGCAATGATTCCAGANCCTATAAGACATACAACTCCCACACCGAAAATCCAACTTTGAGCAAATGAATACATTGGNAGGGCAAATACAAAAAAGGATAGGTCCCGCCCGTACAAAGGGTCGGAAACGCCAAAAGTGGCAGCATTGGTGAATCTAAGAAATAACTCCCACTGGCCGGAGAATAAGGATCCAAAAATGACCCCGAGAATAATCGAAGCTACCACTCCCCCAATTGTAATTACTTTGGTTACCACANAAACCAGGGACTCAGGTACNGAGGCNTCGATTGAACCCGAAGAGNTTTTTNTTGCCACAAGCAGAGCAGCACCTACCGNAACNACNGNTACGNCGAATCCAAAGATAAACAATATAATTTTTGTCAAGATNACTTTGNCAAAAACTCCNCTGAATCCCAATTCGCCAAACCACAGCCAATCGGCAAGAATACCTCTGCCCATAGACAACGCAAAAATTAAGCCAATCAAAATGGCAGCTAATATGACCCATTTCAAGCGTCCTTTCAGGCCGCTTGGGATAGACAAATTGTTAAGATCGAGAGGTGGCAAAGATCCGTCAGTCATAGTTTTCTACTTATTAACCTATTCTTGTTCCAATATTTTCACCTGATACGAGACTTTTCAAAGCTCCAGGCACACGACCATCGATAATTTGGGAAACGGCCCCTCCATTGAGAGCTTCCAGGCAAGCTTCCATTTTAGGTANCATGCCCCCAGCAATAACATTGGACCNAACAAGCATGTCGGCTTGTCTTTTAGTGACNCTTGGTATTAAACGATGTGAGGAATCCAGTACGCCCTCAACGTCAGTTAGNAAAACCATTCTGCTCGCTTTTAGAGNTGAAGCAATGAAACCCGCAACAGTNTCTGCATTAATATTAAGCAACNCCCCTTCNTCATCCGGTTGCCGGCTNATGTCAAACCCAACTGGCGCTATAACCGGTATGAACCCTGAATCCAGTGCAGCTCTGATAGGNGAAGANTTTACCCCATCAACTTTNCCGACAAATCCAAGGTCAGGATTAGTTATAGAGGCGCTAATCATCCCTCCATCAGCCCCCGATAATCCAATGGCATTCCCTCCTCTGGAGTTAATCGATGACACAAGGGTTTTATTGATCAATCCGGTAAGCACAGCGACAACAATTTCCAAGCTGGGTGCGTCNGTGACTCGAAGNCCATCTACAAACCGAGGCCTGACACCTTGCTTCTCCATCCACTCAGATATGACCTTACCACCGCCGTGAACCACAACGAATTTGATCCCCTCTTTTTGCAACAGAACCAAGTCATCTAGCGACGTGTCGTGGTTTCCAAGCGTACTACCTCCAATTTTGACAACGATTATTTCAGGTTCAGAAATCATATCGATTGCATTCTCATCAGATTTTTTTTCGCCATCAGACGTGCCAAAACGTAGATCTCGTTCATAATCAATCTGATCTTCATAATTTTCATCAAAGTTTGGATACTGTGGATTCACTTCTTAGTTAATACCTCGGGGAAGTTATTGTTGATGTGTGTATTTAGGCTGAGACTTCGGGTATCAGGTACTGTACGCAGAATTAAAAATCACATACTCTTCGGTCAGGTCACATCCCCAAGCTGTGGCAGAATGTTCACCGATATTTAAGGATATCCGAAAAGGAATTTCGCTACCGCTCATAGCACTGACAACTGCTTCCTTGTAGTAAGGAATAGCCACTCCCTCATGTACTATATGTATTTCGCTGATGAATATATCCACCTTTTTTTCAATAAGGGAAATCCCGCTCTTTCCTAATGCCATGACCAACCTACCCCAGTTAGGATCTCTTCCGTGGACCATAGCTTTAACCAAGAGAGATGACGCTATTTCTCTTGCAGAAACTCTTGCTTCATCCAACGTTTCCGCACCTTCCACAGTGACCTCTATAAGTCGCTGTGCCCCCTCCCCATCTCTCACAAGTTCCTTCGCAAGTTCGGTGCAAATGTATCCAACAGCCTCTCTCAATAGGGCGGATCCATTGGATGATTCAGAAATTTGGGATGTCTCCGACGCACCGTTGGCCAATATAACCACGGTATCATTGGTGCTTTGGTCTCCGTCCACATCAATCATGTTGAAAGATGCTTTAACGGAATCTAAAAGCACCTCTTGCAGAAACCCTCCCTCTACGTTCGCATCTGTCGTTATAAAACAAAGCATTGTGGCCATGTTGGGATGAATCATCCCCACACCTTTGGCCGCACCACCCACTGTAACTGTCTCTCCATCATGAACAAATGAAACCGCCCGTTCTTTATGCTTACTATCCGTCGTCATAAGAGCACGCGCGAAATCTGTTCCCCCGTTAGAGGTCAAGGCAATATTTGTAACGTTTTGGCGTATAAGAGCCATCGGAAGTTCTACACCGATCATCCCAGTACTAGCCACAAAGAGATCTCCNCCTGGAAGTCCCACATGTGATCCAGCGAGGTTGGCCATTTCTTCAGCGTCAGTAAATCCCTGNTCACCAACACTGCAATTTGCACATCCGCTGTTGGCCACCACTCCTCGAGCCACGCCTCGTTCTAGCCGTTTTCTNCTAGCAGNAACGGATGGGGATTCAATACTATTTGAGGTGAACGTGGCAGCGGNNTTTGCTTGACGGTCTGAAATTAATATGCCCAAATCTAAAGTATNCACTTCGGTNTTGAGNCCAGCATAGGTTCCNCCAGCNGTAAATCCCACNGCCGATGTAACTCCACCGCCATTGACTATCTCTATCATCTAACCGAGGTCCCCCATATCAAAAATACTTAACATATCCAGTCCCTAACATTCAGAACTACGAAAAAATGCGGGCAAAAGTGCCAACGTAAGAAGCCGGCGAAGTATATCATACAGGCACAAATTACGAACAAGAAATCTCTTTTTATATGCTACAATCTGGACAGATACAGCCCTNGTAAACCAATCATCCATTGTATCGAGGCAATTAGACCATTTCNGACCNGANCGCAGCTTGGTTGAGAACCCTTGTTTGGATGACATNCAAAATGACTTCTTGGACTCTGAGGNGAGGAAAANTTTATGGCTTNACAAACTGGTANGACAACAGCGGTGGGGAAGAGACCCGTCAGNCATGATGGCTATGACAAAGTTACAGGCAAGGCTTTGTATGGGGCTGATACTAATCTTCCAGGNATGCTGCACGGTAGAATTTTACGGAGTCCTCACCCACACGCTCGCATCATCTCTATCAACACAGCAAAGGCTGAAGCTCACCCTGAAGTTCATTCAGTCATAACTAACGTTGATTTTCCTTCCCATAAAAACGAATCTGTCGCAGTCATACCAGGTCCTCCAATAAATTTGAAACAGCAAACAGACAATATTTTGGCAGGGTCAAAAGTCTTATACAAAGGACATCCGATTGCGGCTATTGCGGCAACTAGCGTTCACACCGCAGAAGAGGCTATGGACCTCATTGAAGTGGAATATGAAATTCTTAGCTACGTATCTACCGCCGAGGCTGCTATTTCGGATGATGCTCCCCTTCTGCACGATGAATACAAAAACAACATCGCGGGTCATACACAGCTTCAAATTGGGGATATCGAAAAGGGTTTTAGTAAAGCGACTCACATAGTAGAACGTGAGTTTAGAACTTCGACAGTGCACCAAGGCTATATAGAGCCGCATTCAGCAACAGGTTGGTGGACTCCGAACAACAGAGTAACTGTTTGGGGTAGTTCGCAGGGACATTTCCAAATAAGAGACAAAACTTCTCTGGTGCTTGGAATTCCTTACTCCTCCATCAAAGTGATACCAATGGAAATTGGTGGGGGATTCGGCGGAAAAACGACAATNTACTTAGAACCNATCGCAGCCTTGCTATCCCGAAAATCTGGTGCCCCAGTCAAAGTGACTATGACCAGAGCAGAGGTACTTGAGTCTACCGGACCAACATCCGGATCTTATATGAATGTGAAAATTGGNACTGACGATNATGGGAAAATTCTTGCAGCATATGCTGACTTGAAATTTGAAGCAGGAGCATTCCCGGGGTCACCCGTTGGGGCAGCTGCCAACTGCATTTTNACCCCATACGATATTGAAAATGTTCTAATCGACGCATTTGACATCGTGGATAACAAACCAAAAACTACGGCTTATAGAGCACCAGGGGCGCCGATTGGANCCTTTGCAGCCGAAACGTTGTTNGACGANCTGTCTGAAGAACTTGGAATAGACCCAATTGAACTNAGGATAATCAACGGAGCAAAAGAAGGGACACTCAGGCCATCNGGTATCACAAANCCAAAGATTGGGTGTCTGGAAACAGCCCAAGCCGCTAAAAATCATTCGCATTATTCCACTCCTCTTGGGGAAGGGGAAAATGGTAACTTGAGAGGACGCGGTATTGCGTCAGGATTTTGGATCAACGGCAGCGGCGCTGCATGTGCTATCGCAAACGTAAATTTTGACGGAACGGTCAATCTCACAATTGGCTCAATGGATATTGGAGGCCTGCGACCTGTCGCTGCTCAACATGTTGCGGAAGTACTAGGAATTCCAGTGGAAGATATAAACCCACAGGTTGGGGATACGGAAACAATAGGATATACGTCAATGACTGGAGGAAGCGGGGGAGCTTTCAAAACAGGTTGGGCTAGCTACGAAGCCGCCCAAGACGTGAAGAGACAACTTCTACAAAGAGCAGCTGAAGTCTGGGAGGCATCTTTGGATGACATTGAACTCGTTGATGGAGCATTTAGACATTCCTCGGATCCTGTACTTCAGATGTCTTTTGCCGAGTTAGCTTCAAAACTCCCCGACACTGGTGGCCCCGTCGTAGGGAGAGCAAACCTGGATCCACGTGGACCCGGAAGTGCTTTCGCAACCCATATAGTTGACGTAGAGGTAGATCCAGAAACGGGCAAAGTTGAGATCCTTCGTTATACGGCCGTTCAAGACGCTGGAAAAGCAATTCACCCAGACTATGTTGAAGGGCAAATACAGGGAGGAGTTGTACAAGGCATAGGCTGGGCGCTTAACGAGGAATATTTCATGAATGATGAAGGAGCCATGGTTAATTCCAGTTTATTGGATTACAGAATGCCCACTTCATTAGATTTGCCNATGATAGANCCCGTCATTGTGGAGGTATCCAATCCACTTCATCCCTATGGTGTTCGAGGAGTAGGAGAAGTTCCTCTAGTTCCTCCTCTAGCAGCAGTCGCCAACGCGGTATACGACGCAATAGGGGTCCGGATGGTTGAACTTCCGATGAATCCCGCAGCGATTACAACGGCTATTCAAAACAAATGAGTTCTATAGACGCTAACCAAGCGTCCGATTTATAAAGCAAACCAATATGGATCTTGGCTTTAATTTAATTACTCTTGTCGAGAGTTCTGTTTTCTGCAGTAGAGGTAGTTGAATGCCATTGATTATTGGAATTACGGGCTCGATAGCCTCTGGCAAGAGCACTGCTTGCCAATACCTACAATCTAGAGGAGCAATACACTGCGATGCAGACAAATTGGTTCACAGGATGTATGACCCCGGAAAACCTGCTTTTGATCGAATTGTTAAAGCCTTCGGAGAGATGGTGGTAGATGATGATGGAGCCATAGATCGAAAAATTCTGGGGGGAAAAGTATTCGGGAAGCCTAAAAAAATGGCAAAATTGACCGAAGCCATCGGTGATATTTTCGCCGAAGTAAGTGGGGTTATGGGAAAATGGCGAAATACATTAGCTCCCCATGAAATCGGCATTATGGAAGCAGTTAATTTCATTGAGGCAGGCTACGGTCAATTCAGTGACGTCACGTGGTTGTTCACGGTTGATGACAGTCTGGCAATCTCTCGCCTAATGGCGAGGAACAACCTTGACCTAACGGCTGCTGAACAGAGATTGGCCAGCCAACGGAAATGGGAAGACCGAGCTCCTGCTGCAGACCTCGTGACGCATAACAATGGGACGATGGCAGATTTGAGGCGAAAAGTCGAATTAGAAATCAGCAGAATACGCTCCAAGCAAAAAACCGGAACCTTGCCAACTTCCAAATATATGGCGTGGTACGAGGATAAAATGTCTAAAACCAAAGCGGGCGGAAAAGTTGAGAAATCCTAACCACGNATCCGCAATCTCTTGAATGGCTCAGCGAGTATCGCATTTACCTTAGGACCATACTCAGCGAACCTTTTCCGCGACCTTCCCGATCCTACCTCTCTGCTTTGGCTCATCTGACTCTTGTGACAATAGAGTGCGTCCATCTTAATTTCAAAGGTTTCATCAATATCAATAAAGGTGTCAGGGTGGTCACTGCCCCAGAGAAGAACATCCAAAACCTTGTGGGGCTCCAGACCCTCATCGATCATGTCAGGGTACGCCAAGTAGTCCCTAGCATAGGGGAAAATTGCATCTAAGGTAACCCGGCCAGTAACGTAATGATCGCGGTGTCTTATCCATCCACGCTCAGGATCAATAGTTAAAACAACATCTGGCCGATGTATTCGTATTTCTCTGACCAGCTGAGCCCTAAATTCAGCGCTATCTTCTAAACCTTGGTCCGGATGATCTAGAAATACCACCTTGGAAAGCCCCAATGCCTCTGCCGAATCTGATTGCTCAGCCTTTCGTAAAGTAGCTATTTTTTGAGAATCAATGGTTCTATCAGAAGTACCCTTGTCCCCATTAGTACAGACAACCAAGGCGATATCTGCCCCTTGGTTGGACCATTTTGCTATCGTTCCCCCTGCACCACTCTCCGCATCATCAGGGTGAGGAGTAATAACAAGAATTTTCTTCGATTCATCCATTGGGATCATAGTTNNTTCAACACCTTTCGATAAGACTCAGGAAGCAATCGACTTTGCTTATNCTGACTAATCCTAAATAAAATTCGGTATTACTTCCTCTCCAAATCTTTGTAGTTGCTCCTCAATCACTTTCTGAGGAGTCCCTATTACTTGCCCCACATTAACCATCTCAACTCCCGGATACCTCTCTTGGACTTTCATCAATTTTTCGGTGATAGAATCCGGCTTTCCCACCAGCCAACTTCCCGATTCAACTGATTGCTCAAGTGTTGGAAGTTCTGCAGACCTTGCCGCCGATCCACTTCCCAAAGCGTCTATCTGATTATCCGANAGCCCTCGGACAAAACCCAATGGAGCGAACATTTTCATATTCTCTTCAAAAAAAGGCCTCGCCTCCGCGATAGCTTTTTCTTCTGATTCAGCTATATGAACTGAGTAACCGATACACAAATTACCACCTAGTTCAGTCTCAGTACCATACTTCTCCTGCATTTTCTGCCAGGAATAAATCACTTCATCGCTGGCGCCACCGACGGCTGCACCCCCACCAATAATTCCCTTCATGTTATTTCGAGCCATGAAATCTAGTCCTCTTTCGCTAGCACTAACGATCGGCTGCCAACATTCGACGGGTCTATTTACGGGTCTTGGTACGAGAGTTATATCTTTAAGGTCATAACCTCTATAGGGTACTTCCGGAGGGATCGTGTAATTTTCACCCCGATGGGCAAAAGATTCTTTAGAGAAGGCTTTGTTAATAATTTCCACCTGTTCTTCAAATAGATTTCTATTAGCCTCCGCGTCTATCATGGGATTCCCAAAAACTTCTACCTCTCTGGTGTGATAACCCCTGCCAACACCAAAAACCACTCTACCTTCGGTAAGAATATCTGCTGTTGCGTAATCTTCAGCAAGTCTTAACGGATGCCACATCGGTGAAATATTAAACCCGCAGCCAATCCTAATGTTAGAGGTGATGTGGGCAAGATGAACTGCCAACATCATTAAATTTGGTATTACTTCATAACCCTCACGTTGAAAATGATGTTCCGCCATCCAGAAAATATCAAAGCCGTTCGAGTCCATAGTTTTGGCTATAGCCTCGGCTTTGCTGTATACCGTGTTAAGTTGCTCCTCGGAAAGCCANCTGTCATTGACAGGNGTAGCATCAAATCCAAGGTCGGGAAAATCGACATGTCCCGCGTAAAGGCTACCGAAACTCTTAATCATCAGAGAAAACTCCTAATTGATATTTNAATAGGCNCCAAAATACACTCTTGAGANATTTACCGCAAAACTACTTCAAGCTAACTGTAGAGTCAAAATTCTAGCNTCAGTTCATAAATCTGAGNNTATTTGNAAGNAGGATATTAATTTACTGAAAAAAGATTCCTAAAATANATTGACGGAATTACATGACAAGTATTATAAATTGCAAAGTTCCTGCGGAGAGAGCGTTTATCAGACAGCAGGCGGGCTTCCTCTATGTCCCGTCCTGAGGGTCCCTGCCCGGATCCAACCCAAACTATAGACGCTGCCCCTCTCTCCGCATGGACTACCTGAGGTGCAAGACAAGCCTACGAAAGTACCTTTAACTTTCTCTACAGAGTCCTACGAAGCCTCCTGTAAATTCTCCCCATTTTTTCGGCCTCTTCACTATCCCAGCCCGGGAATAGAGCTATTAAATCTTTGCCTCCAGGTAACACGAAAAGTGCAGTAGTATGCGGGCCTCGAGTCAGATAACTACCTGCTGCAAAATATACCCCCACAGTGAGACAAAACATGGATATTAAAAAGTAAATAACCTCAAAAAAACGGCCTAAAATCCCTACCAGGTTTTGGTCGATTACGTAGAAAGGCAAAATCTGTATCAGTACCAACCCCGCCCCGATAAGAGTAAGTCTTGTGCCAAACTCTCTCTTACTTTGCTTCCCCCCATTTTTGAGTTGGGGTGGCATTGACTCGTCAATAGGAGCTTCTTGCCAGTTTGATAAAAGTTGTGGAACTCTTTTGTTCCCGATATTTGGAACAAGAATCCTGCGATTTGTCAGGATGGCAAAATCCGACGAATAGAGTAACTCCTCATCCCGCCTTAATTTTAAAGTCTGGGCATCTACACTTTCTGATAAATTTATATTGTTCATATAACCACTTAGAGATTTATGCTCCGATTATACTTTAGTAGTCGCAAAGAGGCTTACTGTAGGGCCGTTTAGTCAATTATTTTTCGCTCTGAAGTTATCACTATTGACTATTGACTGCAGTAAAGGCCGGGTATAGCATTGTTTACTGCATTAGTTAATGAAATGAATAACGTAATCTGAACATAAAAAGATACGGAACCTGACTTCAGTCGGGGGAAATCCCCCGGCTTTTTTTTTGCACCTTAACAACTGAATTTCTGTCGAAAAGTAACGAGTCCTGGTTTCCATTAGGAGACTAGGAGACCAAGGTCTGGACTCCGCAATTGTCCGGACCGACATTATTGAGAGCAATAGAAATGCCTTAATGAGGGTCAAGTTATTAAGGGTTTACGGTGGATGCCTTGGGGCCAAGAGCCGACGAAGGGCGTAGCAAGACTGCGAAAATCCTCGGTCAGCTGTCTAGCAAGCTTAGCCGAGGGTACCCGAATGGGGAAACCCGTCCTGGGTTATACCAGGACATTCCGTTAAGGAAAGGTAAGTATGTGAACTGAAACATCTAAGTAACATGAGGAACAGAAATCTAAAGAGATTCCCTTAGTAGTGGCGAACGAACGGGGAATAGCCCAAACCGCACGGGCTCAGTGGAATGAGGTCCTATGTCCGAGCGGGGTTGTAACACGTACCCCCCCTAACCTCGAATGAGGGGAGGAAGTTACAAAATCTTTTTCTAGCCAAACGCACCTGGAAAGGACGACCATAGAAGGTGATAGTCCTGTAGGCGAAAGAAAAAGAACTTCCGGAACGTTGTTGAGTACCACGGAACACGAGAAATTTTGTGGGAAACTGGGGAGACCACTCTCCAAGGCTAAATACTCTTGGCCACCGATAGTGAACCAGTACTGTGAAGGAAAGGTGAAAAGTACCCCGGGAGGGGAGTGAAATAGACCTGAAACCGTAAACTTACAAGCCGTAGAAGGCTCGATGCGTCGGGCTGACTGCGTGCCTATTGAAGAATGAACCGGCGAGTTAATTTATACAGCACGGTTAAGGAATTGGAATTCCGGAGCCAAAGCGAAAGCGAGTCCTAATAGGGCGTACAGTTGTTTGGATTAGACCCGAAACCGAGTGAGCTACCCATGGCCAGGTTGAAGCCCAGATAGTCTCTGGGTGAAGGACCGAACCCGTGTATGTTGCAAAATGCTGGGATGAGCTGTGGGTAGGGGTAAAATGCCAATCGAACTCGGAGATAGCTGGTTCTCCCCGAAATGTATTTAGGTACAGCGTTTAGATAGTCTTGTGGAGGTAGGGCACTGGATAGGTACGGGGGCGTAAGCCTACCAAACTTAACCAAACCACGAATGCCGCAAGATGTTTCTAGGCAGTGAGACAGTGGGGGATAAGCTCCATTGTCGAGAGGGAAACAGCCCAGATCGCAGGCTAAGGTCCCCAAGTGTGTGCTAAGTGTGAAACGAAGTGAGATTGCTAAAACAGCTAGGAG
>NZSI01000035.1 GCA_002696685.1 Chloroflexota bacterium
TGTAAGTCTGCCAATATTTTTTTCTGCAGGAATTGGAACATCTATGTGTGTAATCATGATTTCGACCATGATTCTTAACCTAACCCCTTCAAACCTTAGGGGGCGAATAATGGGACTTAGGCAACTGGCTGTGGGTGGATTGCCCTTGGGACTATTACTCTCCGGGGCAATAACGGAATTAGCCGGAGTCCAAGTTGCTCTGGTATTCAACGGGATCATGGGCTCACTTTTGACAATAGGTGTTTGTCTGCTATGGCCCCAGATGGTTAGATCGCAATCCACAAAAAGCTAGCGTCCAACTAATCAATCTATTTCACTAGCTGTAACTTACTTATAGCCCCTTCTACATAGAGTATTTCTACAGTTTTCTTCAAATACTCGTTGATAACTGTTTTGTCCGGACTATTCACTTTATCTCTGACTCGCTCAGATATTAAACGCATATTCGCTTCACCGTCGATCAAATCTAATAACAATGCAACAAACGAACTACAATCGGTATCATCCTGTCTCTCAGGTGAGTGGAGCACGAGTCCCCACTCGAACCTACCTGCAGATAAAACAGGCTTTCTAACAACATAGGTATCTTCATGTAAGTAAGGGACCAGATGATTCCAGTCATTAACGTACATTTCCAACTCCCGTCGTCGAGAATCCCTATCATTCTGTTGCGATTCAAGAGCATATTTGAACGATTCTGGTAATTCCCCCTTTTCCAAAACAGCCCTTTCATAACCCCTTACAGATTGTCCAGATACAGCTTTGATAAAGGCCTCCCGCCCAGTAGAAATCCCACCTCGGCCCAATATTTTTCTCGCCTCCCAAAAGTAAGAGTCAACAGATCTATTTGTCTGATAGAAAAGTTGGGCCAACTCCCTGAACAAGGAATACTCCCTTCTGATCATATCTTCATACACACGGGCGGTNGCTATNTCCATATCTGGGTCTGATAGTACCGTGACCGCGTAAGCTGATGCTAGAACTCCCGACATAAGAGCCATATGTACGCCTGATGAAAACAATGGGTCTATAAAACAAGCCGCATCACCTGCTAGGACCCAAGATAGACCGGCGATTTGGCTGGANGTGTATGACCAGTCCTTTACGACTTGGGGNGGCTTGAGAAGCTTTGCTGATTGAAGCATCCGACTAGATTCTTTCGCATATGACAGATTCACCTGAAAGTAATCTTCAACATCCCTGGATTGTAATTCCTGTGATGCTTTTTTTGAATCTAGCACAATTCCAACGCTAGCAANGTTTTCCTTTAAAGGTATATTCCAAATCCAACCCTCTGAAAAAGATTCAATAAAAATATTGTTCTCGTTAGGTTTAGGCAGGGGAGTCGAGTTTTCAAAATACCCGTATATTGCGAGATTTTGAAAGCTATCATCCCATTGGCGAAGATTCTTAGCCCTGGAAATCAAGGATGATTGACCACTGCAGTCTATAACCATTCNGGACTCTATAAAAAGCTCAGTTCCTAGTCGGTTATTGCAACGAACTCCCACGGCTCTTTCATCGAGAAAAATCACTTCAATTACTTGATTCTCCTCTCTAACATCTACGCCTACAACTCGCGCTTTATTGAGAAGAATAGTATCGAATTCGGGGCGGTTAACCTGATATGCGTTAGTGTATTCTTGGTTCGTTTCACTGAAGCTCCACGTCCAAGGTTCAGANCCACTCCCCCACACCATAGTGGCCCCATGTTTGACAGGAAATCCCGCGGCAGCTATTTCCGCCTCAACACCTAACTCTCTAAGTATCGGCATACTGGCCGGAAGCAAGGATTCACCTATGTGGTCTCTAGGAAATTTGTGGCGTTCGAGAAGCACAACGGACAAACCAGCTTTGGCCGCCATGGAAGCGGCACAACTTCCAGATGGGCCGCCACCTATAACGACCACATCAAAAGACTCACTCAATGTGTTTCGGTACTAAGAAAAAGCTACAGGCTGTTACCACTAGTCCGGTATATATGCGTTGCCAACTATAACCACAGTACCGTCGTCTTTTTCCATCCACACCCGAGCCTCTGCAATATCGTCGCTTACAGATCTTTCATCTGTAAGTACCCCTCTCGCTGTTACCCTGTCACCTGGCCAAACAATATTGGTGAATTTAACATCCAGCTTGCCACCTTCAAACCATTTCTGGCCAAAGCTTCGATCCAACATATCCCCGATGTAGGAAATAGTCATTTTTCCCCCAACGACCACCTCCTCAAATCCTAGCTCCTGAGATGCCTCTCGATTTGTGTGATAGTGCTTGTTCCCATGAAAGAATGTTCCACACATCTCTAAATCAATTTCTCTCGTGACTGGATCCAATAGATCACCTTTTGGGACATTGAATTTCCGAACCCCTTCTTTATCAGAAGGCTTTCTCAGCGCCACTCTGCCTGAATTCTGGTCGAGTAAATAACTCTGATGATGGCGCATCACACCGAGAATAGTGTCATTTTCCCCATAGATGGTGGATTCTTGAAGAACGATCGTCCTGTTTCTCCACTCGTATATATCTTGGACTCGAGATTCAACTCTCATCTCTGTTTGCGAAGTTAAAGGAGCATGAAAGTCGAGCTCTTGACGCATCCATAGGTTGCCAAAATTATTACGGAAACTGGCTCCAGCCATTGACTCAGCGTCTACAAGAATCATTGATGGAAGTAACTTGTCACTACTTTCCCCGCTATCTTCATACCAATCGGAGTCCAATTTAAGACCTTCAAAGTAATCTTGTACATGATTTGTAGATACCTCAAACGCTCGAGGTTCAAGTTCCTTTCCTACAAAAGCTTCCTCAGGGTGATGTTCTCTGTTTGTCATATTATGGACCCCCATCTTTTGTTAACGGGCCCCTTTAAGTACAGGGGCCCTAATATTTATTACTAGTACTGACGCTGCTCTCTTGACCTTCCTCCCATAGTTCCATAGGAGACATTTTGGTCTATTACAACGTCCACCAACGCCGGTTTACCAGACTCAAAGGCTCTCTCAAGAGCCGGTTTTATCTGGTCTGGNTCAGACACCCGCTCTGAGTGACCTCCCATACCTTCCATTATCTTGGCATAATCGGTGTCTTGTGAAAGATAGGTCCCAAGAGCTCTTCCCCCTCTTTTAACCACACCTTGAGTGGTCTGGTTCCAGGCCCCGTTATTACCAACTATGGAAACAATCGGCAAATCAAATCTCACATATGACTCAACATCAAATCCGGTCAGTCCAAATCCACCATCTCCATAGACTATGCAGACCTGTTTCCCGGGTCTGGCTAGCTGAGCAGCAGCAGCAAACCCACTACCAGCTCCAAGACATCCAAACTGTCCGGGGTCAAGCCAGTGTCCAGGTTTATTTATGTTAAGTACTCTGGCAGCGAAAGTAACGATGTCACCTCCATCACCTATAACAGTGGCATCTTCATCCAGTACATCTCTTAGTTCTTTGCAAAGTCTCATGGGATGTATCGGGTTAGAGTCACTATTCAGTAGTTCCTCATCAGCAGCCTTTAATGCCTTGTCCTCGGTCATAACTTCTTCGACCCAAGACTTTCCCTTGGATTTGTATCCAGATGCCTCTAATCCATCTAGAACCTGACCCAAAACCGCACCAACGTCTCCTACCACACCCGCATCAACATCTCTATTCTGGCCAATTTTGTTTCCATCCATCATGATTTCTATAAGCTTCGGGTTCTGGGGGAACAATCTGTCTTCACCATAGCTCAATCTGAAATCTATTGGAGTTCCAATGAGGACCACAGCGTCAGACTTGACCAAGCCATATCTCCTTCCCAAACTCCCTAAATTTGGATGATTTGAAGGAAGACTTCCTCTNCCCATGGCATTAAGGAAAACTGGAGAATCTATAGTTTCAACAAATCTCCTAAGCTCTTCAGCAGCATCACACCACCAGACATCTGATCCCGCAAGGATCATGGGGCGCTCAGCATTCTTTAAAATATCGACGACCTTTTGTATATATTCTGGGTCACCGAAAGCTCTTGCCTCGGTTCTATATCTGTCAGGATATCTAACATTTTCTTCATCAGTCACGCCACCTACGATATCGATAGGGATTTCCAGATAAGCTGGGCCAGGTACACCGCTTGTTGCTGCTCTAAAAGCGTTCGCGACATATTCGGGTATACGTTCTACCCTTTTCACCTGTTCAGAGAATTTGGTTACAGGTTTTAGAAAAGTCGCACTATCGAAGTCCTGTAATCCACCGCGTAGATGGTCTGCAATACCTGCGTTGCCTCCAATCATAATCATAGGGCTTGGTGCTTGGTAAGCATTCGCGATACCAGTTACGGCATCCGTTACCCCAGGCCCAGCGGTTACAATAGCAACACCTGGTTTGCCAGTAACTTTAGCCCAACCTTCAGCTGCGTGAGCTGCTACCTGCTCATGTCGAAAGTCAACTATCTTAATACCTTCATCTGCACAACCTTCATACAGGTTGTATATATGACCTCCGTTCAAGGTGAATATATACTCCACACCTTCCTTCTTTAGAGCCTTCGCGAAAAGGTGTCCCCCATCTATTTCTGCCATACTGTCTCCTCTCTATTGAATGCCTTTAATAAGGCAATATATTTTTACAGGATTGCGCCGGCAGATTGAAGCCGGCCTATATCATCCCAATCGTATCCCAAATTTTCTATAAGAATTTCCTCTGTGTCTTGCCCTACCTCTGGGGCCTCCTTCCAGATGCCCGCCGGGGTGTCGCTATATATGTTTGGATGGTTACACATCTGAACATCACCCAAAACGGGATGATCAAAATGCGTTATGTAATTATTGGACTGAACCTGAATATCGTCTGAGAGTTCTTCAATACTTTGAACCAATGCGTAGATAAAATCAGTCTCAGAATCTCGAAATAACTTATCCCACTCAGCAACCGTCTTTGTCGCAAACCTCTCGTCAAGAATTTTAACTATGTCGGTAGCATTTTCTGCTCTGGCCGACATATCGACAAACCTTTCGTCTTCAATAAACTGTTCAAGTCCCATCTCTTTCATAAGAGGGGCCCAATACCTATCAGGTTGGAGATGCATCATCACTATTGATTTGCCATCACTACCATTGTAGGTATTTGATAACGGATTTGTTGGACTTTCCCTACTATATGAGGCGAAATTCACACCGCCCTGCAGTAGACTCATTGAAATTCCTAAACCCTGGAGCCACATATTGGCACTCAAATGAGATGTTTCGACTTTTTGTCCCACGCCTCGTATACCCCTTGATACAAGTGCTGCCAAAATCCCCTGGCAAAGCATTATTCCACCGATTTGATCAGAAACCCCCTGAGTGATCCTTGTAGGATATTCTTGATAGTCTTCCGTTGCAGACATCATCAATCCTGATCTGGCCTGTCCACACCCATCGAACGAAGGCTGGACAGCGTCAGGTCCATTTGGGCCATAACCNTTGGCCGAACCGTAAATTAACTTCGGGTTTATCTTCGACAACGTGTCATAGCCAACTCCAAGCCTCTCTGCAACTCCACTACGAAAATTCTGAACAAAGACATCTGCATCTTTTACTAGCTCATGGACAACTTCTAACCCTTCCTCAGTTTTTAGGTTCACAGCTAAACTTCGCTTATTCCTATTCAAGGCCTCAAAGTACGCCACCCTACCTTCACCAAGATCCATTTTCAGGTTTGATGCCCTCGCCAGGCCTCTTCCTGGATCTCCGTCGAGAGACTCAATTTTTATGACATCTGCACCCATATCCCCCATCATTGAAGTGCTAACTGGTCCAAATTGCCAAATCGTCCAATCTAATACTTTAACTCCCTTAAGAGGGCCGTCTGGTTGTGAAATGGACCTGGTTCCTTGCAAAATTCACCTCCAATCGTGTTAANGTGCAGCTTCCATAAAGTGTTATAAAGCGATTTATATCATCTTGTGGACCTATTTGGCATCTATTAGAGTGAATTTCTGTGAAGAATGAGTTGAAATAGATCGTAGAGACCACTAGGATTGCGAAAACATTTGGTATCCGAAAGAGTGAGGGAACATTGGCCGTTAGCGAAACGTCTTTTAAAGAATCCAGGTTGGAAGTGGCAGGGGCAACAATTCAGATGCGTACTGCCGGTGAAGGTAGTCCATTACTGATCCTCCACGGAGAACTAGGGTTCCCAGGTTGGATGAGCTATCACGAAACCTTGTCGACATCCCGAAAAGTTTACGCCCCTAGCCATCCAGGCTATGACGAATCTAAGGGGATTGATTGGATGATGCAGGTTCGGGATCTTGCAGGATGGTATCTAGAAGCACTTGATGATATGGGCTTAGACGAGATAGACCTTGTAGGATTTTCTTTTGGGGGATGGCTAGCTGCTGAGATGGCTGTTATGGATCCTTCCAAGTTTCGTAAGCTAGCCCTTGTTGCTCCCACAGGAGTCAAACCTGAAGANGGAGAAATATATGACATATTTCTTAACCTGGCTCCCGACTACCTGAGAGAAGCCATACACGATTCCAGTTCCTGTGCTGAATTCGATCTCATATGCCCTGAGGAACCCAGTCCTGAAATGCTCGAACTTTGGGAAATAGCTAGAGAGCAATCGTGCAAACTAGGATGGAAACCCTATATGTACAGTCTAGGTCTGAAGCATCTGCTACACAGGCTAAAGAATTTAAATACTCTGATTGTTTGGGGGGGAAACGACAAAATAGTTCCCATCGATGCCGGCCGAATATATCAAGAGTCTATACCCGGTTCCACAATGCAGGTGATGGAAAATGTCGGTCATAGACCTGAGATTGAAAAACCAGGCGAATTTGTCAAAATAATAACAACGTTCCTAGATTCAAAATAATGCTCGTTCACTTCGTATTTAGTGATGAGGAGGCAATAAATGTTCATCGGACACTTCACTGAAAGACCTTACCAGGATCCTGACTCGGGATACTTTGGTGCCACGGGATTGCCGATAAAAGACTTAAGCGTAAGCAACGAAATATACGATCCAATTTTGGGATCTGCCCTCTACAACAGATACTTGGACGAAAAGGTATATGCGGAAGAAATGGGCTTCGATGGACTTATGCTTAACGAGCATCACAGCACACCATTCTGCATGGGTGGAGCTATGAATGTAGAAGCTTCTATTTTGGCCCGTATAACGAAAAAGGCCAAAATAGTGTTGCTTGGAAACATTCTCCCGATATGGGACGATCCTTTATGGCTCGTCGAACAGCTAGCGATGATCGATATGATATCTAAAGGACGTCTAGTTTCTGGTTGGGTGCGAGGAACTGGTCGAGAGAGCGTCTCTCACAACGCCCCTCCGGCTTATAACTGGGAGAGATTCCAAGAAGCTCACGATTTTATAGTTAAAGCTTGGACTGAACCAGGTCCATTTAGATGGGAAGGAAAACACTACCAATACAGGTACGTAAATCCATGGATGCGCCCTTACCAAAAGCCACACCCTCAAATTATGCTTCCAGGAGTTGTCAGCAGAGACTCAATCGTCTGGGCTGCAAAGCAACGTATACCTTACATAATGTTGGCCACCCAATTAGAACCAACACGCCAATCATTTCAGGTGTACCACGACACTGCCAAAGAAGAGGGATATGAGGCTGGGTCCCAAAACTTCGGCTATTTGTGGAAGGTNCACGTCGATGAAACTGAGGAATTAGCAGAGGAAGTCGCAAGGAAATTTGTACAAGGACCAAGCAATCCATTTCTGGCTGGAAATGAAGGAACTGCAAATCCTGCCTTGTTGAAACTTCCAGGATTAACATCGCGGAGAAGAGTACTCCCAACCGCCAATGTTGCAACAGCGAACAGAGGCGGACAACTTTCTAGATCTTTTGAAGAGCAGGTCGAAGACTACACGATTATTTCNGGAACTCCCAAAACAGTAATTCCAAAAATAAGACACGTGTTGGAGTACCTAAGGCCAGGATCAGTATTTTTCTGGGATGGTGACGGCGCCATGACTCACGATGATCAGATGAGAAGCCTTCGCCTGATGGGAGAAGAAGTAATTCCAGCTGTACGAGAAATCGCGGATGAACTAGAGTTACGCAGTCCATTCGAGGTTAGTCCAAAGACCGGGGAACCCATTGGAGAAATTTCAGAAGAAGCTGCGGTACCAACGGGAGACTAATAGCAATACTTCAAGTGAAGTTTCGTCAATTCTTTAACCTTAGGTTTGAAACTTCCTAGATTAGAGAGTTGACGAAGTGGCAGGCTCGCACGAGATCTACTCAAACTTCTTTTTCTAAAGAAAGCCGGACGTCTTTGTTTCCTAAACCTCACCCAAACAAAATATTTTACGGTTGGTGGATAGCAGTTACCGCTCTAGCTGTAAATGCAATCCTCTCAGGCCCAACATTTGGAGCAACAGGGCTTTGGATTGACTCTTTAGAACGTGATTTTGGATGGGCAAGAGGGCAATTATCCTGGGCATTTTCATTGGGACAACTAGAGGGAAGCATCGCCGCGCCAATTGTGGGCTACTTGATCGACAGGTTCGGGGGGAAAAAAACAGCGATATCCGGAGCTTTTGTCGGAGTTATAGGGTATCTATTACTAAGTGCAACAAATCCTTTCACACCAGGAGACTCCAGATGGAATGACCCGCTAATATTTTATCTTGCCTATCTCGTGATAATGCTGGGATCCACCCTAGGGGCATGGATACCAATGACAGTAATCATTAACAACTGGTTCGATAGAAATAGAAGCCTAGCTATGTCAATAGGAGGAGTGGGATTTTCGGTCGGAACATTCGCTATTGTTCCCCTATTAGCATTATTGATGCTTCCCGAAATACTCGGGTGGCGCCTCACAGCNGTATTGATTTCTCTAATATTCCTGTTCGTGCCAATACTGATTTGGAAAACCATTAGAAACACTCCTGAAGAGATAGGAGAAGTTCCAGACGGTATAAAAAACAAGGAAAACATAGCCGCTGAATCAGCCAGTATTGTGACTAACAATCAGGATTTCACAATTACTGAAGCAATCAGAGAAAAAGCATTCTGGTACATATCAATTGGTCACGGAGCCTCAGCTATGATGACCTCCACCATGATGGTACACCTGATATTAGCTTTTAAGAATCAGGGTCTAACACTCGAAATCGCGGCTTTGGTGTGGGGTATATCTATGGGTATAGGTGGTTTATCCCAACTTTTTGGCGGGGTTATAGGAGACAGGGTAACAAAACGATATGCACTGTTTTGTTTTGGATGTCTNCAGGCAATTGGAGTCGCCCTCGCTGTTATTGTCAGTTCCGTATGGACAGCTCTACTCTTTGCAATAATATACGGAGCAGGGTTTGGAGCACGAGCCCCCATAACAACCGCCATGAGAGGCGAATATTTCGGAAGAAAGTCATTTGGCAAAATCATGGGAATATCCGCCATTATAATGATGATAATGACCATGATAGGCCCAGTGTTTGCTGGGACACTTTTCGACCGACATCAGGACTACACAACTGCATTTGTATCAATGGCTATTTTGGGCGCCGTAGGAAGCGTAGCCTTTCTATTCGCCAAAAAGCCTATTCATCCTTCNCACAAGTCAGCCAGCCACTGAACCATCTGCCTGTCAGATAAATCCGGTGAAATTTATATGTCCAAATCTGCTAGTGTTTGTTTCGCCATTTTCTCAACCCACNCACCGTCGGCNCCAGCTGTAAGNAACAGACATCCATGAGAAATCCAGTGATTTGCACCGTCAGCGTCGCCAGTCCAAATCCCAGGTATCTTTCCAGCCTCTTGGCAGTCAGCAATTATCTCCTCAATGGTTTTATGGTGCAAATCCCTCCCTTCTTGCGTTGTTAAATCCATCCCACTGTAGCGAGATAAATCTCCTGGACCAATCCAACAACCATCTATACCCTCTACGGACATGATTTCTTTGGCGTTTTGAGCTCCCTCCGCCGTCTCTATCTGAACTCCCAAAAATATTTCTTCACCAGCCCATTCGTCATATCCCGGACCATGTATACCAACTCCAAATGCGCCAGACGATCTGCCTCCAAGAGGAGGATACCTTGCTGCATACACAGCCTCCTTCGCCTCATCTGCNTTATTAACCATGGGAACAACAACTCCCAGTGACCCGTTGTCCAATAACCGGCCAATTAGGCCAAAGTCGTTCTTCCGAACCCTTGCCATAGGAACGGATCCGCCNAGGACTATGTTTCTGAAAGCCAGCATGCTAGTTTGGTCAGCCCAATTCCCATGTTGGTTATCTACAATTACAAAATCAAAACCCAACGGGGCAATTATTTCAACTGACAAGGTAGACCCAAGATTAACTTCTGCCCCAACAGCTGGTCGCCCTTCCAACATTTTTTGTTTAGCTTTGTTCAACATAATTACTCCTTTAAAAATCAGAAATTCTTAGAAATAGCTAGGGTCTTATACCTGTCACTCCCCCGTCTATAGTCAACTCACTCGCTGTAATAAACGAAGACTCGTCAGAGGCTAGAAACAAAACGCCAAAAGCCACATCTTCAGGCTTTCCTAATCTGCCTAAAGGTATTTCACCCACACGTGACTCTGGTCTCACAGAGTTTGTCGCTGCTCGAATCATGTCTGTGTCAATAGGGCCAGGGTGTATCGAATTAGCCCGTATTCCATCGGCCGAAAACCTTCCAGCCGTAGATTTAGTGAATACCCTTACTGCCCCCTTGGAAGCGGAGTAAACTGGAGCAGCCAATGGTCTCCCATAGTTACCAGCAATAGAGGAAATNTTTACTATAGATCCCCCTCCAGACCTCTGCATNGCAGGAATGCATGCCTTGGTGCCAAGAAATACCCCTTTAGCGTTAATGTTCATGACAGCATCCCACTCATCACCTGTTAAATCCATCCCCTCGTGTCTAATTGACACCCCAGCGTTATTGACTAGTATATCCAACCTCCCATATTTTTCTTCCGCCAAACGAACAACTGATTCCCAGTCCGATTCACTTGTNACGTCCAGATGACAGTAAGTGGCTTCTCCTCCAGTTTCAGCAATTTCACTTTCAATCTGNTGCCCCTCGTCGTCAAGAATATCTCCAAATAAAACTTTTGCTCCTTCTGATACAAACAGCTTCGTCTCTACGGCTCCTTGACCTTTTGACCCACCTGAGATAATTGCGACTTTCCCATCCAGTCTACCCATTTAATTCTCCTCCAAATCAAATCTTAATTGAATTTCAATTTTTTTCACTCACTTAGGCGACAACCCACTTAGCCTTCTCACCCTCTTGTTTAATTCTCCCGAAGTGTTCATCAGGATGAAAGTGTCCCGCCGCTATAATCAAGTCACCGGATACCGCCCTTCGAATGAGTTCCAAACGACTCCTCTCACTAGCAGACTTGTCAACGTCTACGCCAGCACTCCAGGATGGCTCTTGTATTTGTACCTTGCTGTGGATGGCATCTCCTGTGATGGCACCTTTTGATCCAGCTGAGTCCAAAAGAAAGACCATATGCCCAGGAGTGTGCCCAGGGGTTATCATGGCTGTGATCTCGTCTGTTATCGAGTCACCGTCCTCAAAAAGATCCATCAGTGAAAGACCCTGAAGAGGTATCACATTTTCAGATACCCAGGGAGCATTAACGAGATTCTCTGGCTTCCTAAAATGATCCCAATCTACCCTTGGCACGAGATACCTTGCATTCGGAAAATATGGTTTGGGGGGATCAGTAGTTAGATCCAGGTTCCAACCCACGTGATCAATATGCAAATGGCTATGCACAACAATATCCACATCTGACGGATCAACCCCAACTCTCTTGAGATCATTTATCAAATTGCCCTTTTTGTTATCGCGGCTTGGATGCGGTCCAGGTCCAATCCCGGTATCTACAAGAACGTTTTTCCCATTACTCCTTGCGAGGAAACAACCGTAGTACAGCTGTAAATTGCCTTTCTCTAACACCTCGTCCTTATAGGGTTCCCATGCNCTAGATGGCACATCCGGGAAAAAGTCCTCAGTCGCCCTTGCTGGTGGGATTAAATCAAGCAAGGCCACAATATCTACATTCCCGACGCGAATGGTTTCCTGCATTTACAACTCCTTTTACTGTTACACCGGTCCATTAGACATATTTGTAACGCTTCATCCAAGCAACTAACATGACTCCAAGGTTTGATGCCACCAATCCTGGATAACGGCATCCTCAAAACGAAAACTAGGCAAATACTAATTCGGGAGTCATTAAATGGGCAAGGGTTCAGACACAGTGGTTGGATTTATAGGTCTTGGAAANATGGGAAGTGGAATGTCTATGAATATAGCTAAGTCAGGGTACAAGATGATCGTACATGACCTAGACCGCAATGCAGCGATCCCGATACTGGAATTCGGCGCTGAATGGGCTGATAGCCCGAGGGAGGTAGCGGAAAAATGTGACGTGATATTCACCTCTCTTCCAGGGCCACTGGAAGTGGAAGCAGTCGCTACTGGAGAAAATGGCTTACTCGAAGGCGTTTCAGGAAGTTCTGTCTGGTTGGATCTTAGCACTAGTTCTCCAACGTTGATACGTAGACTTGCAGACACCTTTGGAAACAAAGGTGCCACTGTGATGGATGCACCCATNAGTGGAGGGGTGAGGGGGGCACAAAAAGGATTGCTAGCTGTGATGGTTGGAGGAGATAGAGATACTTTCGACCAACTGTTGCCGCTCCTTGAATCTTTTGGGGACAAGGTGACTTATACAGGAGATATAGGTGCTGGCAGTATATGTAAACTCATGCACAACTCAATCGGTTACGGAATGCAGATGATCCTGTCAGANTGCCTTACGCTTGGTGTAAAAGCCGGCGTTGAAGCAGAGGCTCTGGTCGAGTGTATTAGAAATGGAAGTGTAGGCAGAGGAAATTTACTTAACGTTACACTACCGGAAACATATTTTAAGGGGAAGTTTGATCCACCTAATTTCGCACTTAAACTAGCCCGAAAAGATGTGGCTTTAGCCTTGGAACTTGGAAGAGAGTATGACGTCCCGATGGAAGCTGCAAGCCACGCCTATAATGAACTAACTGCTGCTCTTAACAGAGGCTGGGCCGAACAGGACTCCCGGATAGCATTACTTCTACAAGAAGAAAGGGCTGGAAACATTGAAGTCAGGTTGGCTGGAAATGATGATGAATAGCGAAGGGATCTTCAGCCCTAACTCAATAAATTAGCTAAAAATCATAAGGTGAAAAAACCATGGACAAGGTCAAATTAGCTATTGTAGGTTGTGGAGCCATCTCCAACCTTAACGTACCTGGTTACCTAGATCACAGTAAATGCGAAATTATCGCACTCTGTGATCCTATCCCTGAAAGAGCTACATCAAAAGCTAAAGAATGGGGAATTAACCCAGATATATTCACTGAATATGATGACATCCTTTCAAATAAGAATGTAGACGCAGTTGAATTATTAACGCCAACATATTTACACGCGGAACAAATTATCTCTGGACTAAAGGCCGGGAAACACATCTCATGTCAAAAACCACTCGCTACTTCAATGAAGGAAGCCTCAGAAATTGGGAAAATGGTTAAAAAAAGTGACCGGATATTCAGAGTAACTGAAAACTTTCTGTATTACCCTCCGATAGTCAAAGCTAAACAACTCATAGACTCTGGAGAAATCGGATCACCTTCTTTAGTGAGAATACGAACAATAAGGGGTGGGATGGATAAAGTAAGAGTACCAGTTGAAACCGATACTTATCTCTGGCGTCGGAATCCTAAACTTAATCCTGGTGGCATGCTCTACGACGACGGATGGCATAAATATGCAACTGCTATATCTTGGGTAGGAGATATCGAGAAAGTAACCAGTATCGTGACTCACAACGAGGACTACATAGACAATACCCCCAGTGCCGCCGTGATGAAAGTGAGGGACAAAGACTGTCTGGTCACTATGGACTATTCGAGCGCCAAAGATATGCCAATGAGAACCAAATATTACCCAGCTGATGAATTCTTTGAGATAGTTGGTCCAAAAGGAACAATTTGGGTAACAAGATGTACGGGCGAGTTTTTGGATATGGCGCCGGTTATTTTGATAAAAGGAGACCATACCACTACTTACGACATACCATCAGACTGGATCCACGGTTTCAAAGGAGCAGCTGCAAGCTTCGTTGACTCAATAATTGATGAAAAGAACCCNGATATGGATATAAACTTCTCGACCAAGGTTTTGGAGGTGGCCTTATCTGTATATAAATCATCAGCATCGGAAAAAACGATTTATACAAATGCACTGTCCTAACTGGTACCTGAACAAAAGACAAATTAAAGGAATTTAAAATGCGTATAGGAGCTGTTTTCCCACAGACAGAGTCCGGAACCGATCCAGGAGCAATAAAGGCATATTCACAAGCCGTAGAATCGTTAGGATTCGATCATATATTGGCATTTGACCACGTGATAGGAGCTAACGCTGAAAGCAGGCCAGGTTGGTCGGGGGCATACCGCCACACCGACTCGTTCTACGAACCTTTGGTATTGTTTGGTCACATAGCCGCCACAACTGAAAAAATAGAATTGGTTACAGGAATAATAATTCTTCCGCAGAGACAAACCGTTCTTGCTGCTAAGCAGGCCGCCACAGTATCCCTTCTATCTGGAGGAAGACTTAGAATGGGGATCGGAATCGGATGGAACCCCGTGGAATATGAAGCCCTAGATCAAGATTTTTCCACAAGGGGTAAGAGATCTGAGGAACAAATAGACCTGATGAGGTCCCTCTGGCAGAACGAGTTAATCACATATGAAGGCAAATCCCATAAAGTGACTGATGCAGGAATAAACCCACTTCCACCCGAAGGCTCGATACCAATATGGTTTGGTGGAACTGCCGATATCGTGCTGAAAAGGGTTGCTCGACTCGGGGATGGATGGATGCCAGTGGGAAAACCTGACGAATCTCGGCAGCTAATGATCGAAAAACTAACCGGATATCTGAGAGAAGAAGGTCGTGACATAGGCGATATAGGGATAGAAAGCTGGGTCACATTGAAGGATCTTTCCGACTCAGATGTTCAAAATGAAATTGATGGATGGCGAAATTTGGGAGCAACTCATCTATCCGTTAACACAATGAACAGCGGGTTGAAGTTCCCCGACGAACACATAAATTCCATCGAGAAATTTCTTCAAATGGCCCGACCATAAAACATTGATCTACTTGAAAGCGGGCATAACCTCTTCTGAAAATTGTTGAAGCTGCTCCGTAATAACTGTTTCTGGCGTGCCCATAGGATGGCTAACACTAACTCTGTCTAGTCCGGGATAAAGCTTTTCAAGTTCTTTGAGCTGCTGAATTATTAGATCAGGAGGGCCTGCTAAGACACCGCCGGCTGCCACTGCATCCTCTATTCTCGGCAAATCGGCTGTAGGGGCACGTGATGGATCTGACATAATTTCAATCTGTTCATCTGAAAGGGCTCTCACCAACCTTAATGGACCGAACATCTTAAGGTTTTCTTCATAATATCCTGCCACCTCTTCCATAGCCTTTTCTTTAGTATCAGCTATATGATAGTGAAATCCTATCGAAAGCTTTTCGCCAAGTTCCAACTCCGTCCCTGCACGCTGATACGCGTCCCTAAATGCATTCATAGCATTCACCATTGCACCACCTTCAGAGCTCCCTCCTCCAATAATTCCACTTATGCCATGCTTGGCCATAAAATCCATCCCTCTTGGAGTAGCACTCTGGATTGGTTGCCAGCACTCAACAGGCGTGTTGACTGGACGTGGAACTAGAGTTATCTCTTCTAAATCATACCCTCTGTATTCAACTTCTGGAGGTATGACATAATTTTCCCCTTTATGGGAAAAACTCTCATTGTGAAACGCCTTAAATATGATGTCGACCTGCTCTTCAAACAGATTCCTGTTGGCTGGCTGGTCAAGTAAAGGGGACCCAAAGGACTCCACCTCCCTGGTGTGATATCCCCTACCAACCCCGAAAACCGTCCTACCTCCTGTGAGTATATCTGCAGTAGCATAGTCTTCCGCCAGCCTGAGAGGATGCCACATGGGAGCAATATTAAATCCGCACCCAAGTTTTATGTTGGAAGTTAAATGCGCTAAATGCACTGCAAGCATCAACACATTTGGGAGACATTCATACCCTTCAGGTTGAAAGTGATGCTCAGCCATCCAAAACGTGTTAAATCCACTCTCATCCATGGTTTTGGCTATTTTTGAGGTTTTGTCGAAAACACCAGACAAACTGTCGTTACCAAAAACTCTATCGTTAACAGCGACTCCAGCATATCCAACGTTATCCATATCTACGTGGCCGGCAAAAAGGCTATCGAATTTTGTGATCATCGTTATATCCTCGAAAAATTTATAGTTGTCTTATATCGTACTCTTACCCGGAAGTCTGGGGAGACCCAGGATAAGAACCTCCCGCATTAAGTGCTGTATTGCCCCCATCCATAGGTATCAATGCTCCTGTGATCCAAGAAGCTGAATCTGAGGCTAGAAAAACTGACAATCCCTTAATGTCATCAGGATTTCCTATTCTCCCTGCAGGAATCCCACTAAGAAAAGTTTTAAGCACATCCGGAGTTTTTTCAATCCGGTCCTGGAGCCCCGGGTTTAGCACCTGAGCAGGAAGGATNGCATTCACCCTAACTCCACGACTTGCCCACTCTGTGGCTAAGCTTCTGGTCATTTGAACGACCGCCCCCATAGCAGTCTGATAGGCAATCTGACCTCTACCCAGGGATGATATGCCTCCAATTGAACCAATATTTACTATTGAGCCCTTCCCCTGTTTCAGCATAATTCTCCCGGCCTCACGACACATCAAAAAACGTCCAATTACCAGACTTTTTAATGATCTTTCAAAATCCTCCACCTTGAAATCCTCTGAGGACCCCATAACCGTTTTCCCGCCAGCAACATTTCCTAAAAAATCCACCCTTCCGTATCTTTCCATCACGTCCAAAAAAATTCCTGGAATCGCCTCCACGTCTGAAACGTCCTCAGTAAACATCTCCACATTTCTACCGATCGACTTGATATAGGAAGCGGTATCAGANAGTCNCGCTCCATTTAAATCGATGATAGCCACATCAGACCCAGACTCAGCTAAAGCAACAGACATTGCTCTCCCCATTCCTTGAGCAGCTCCGGAAACTACCGATACTTTTCCAGACAGATCAAAAATTTGAGAAGCCATTATTCATCCCTAGACTCAGCATAATCATTCTTAGCTGTCTCCAAGCCTTTTACTCTTCCGGCCAAGAGGGGCTCGATTCTATCCTTCGCCCACTGGTTTGAAGCCTCTATTGACCTAACCGATCCCTGAAACTGCGGCATAACATACCTGGCGATAAGTTCATAGCTCTTTAACATAGTTTCCCGCGGTGCCCAGTCAACTGTCTGAACAAGAAAACCTCCGAAACCGCCACTTTCTCTAGCAAGCTGATTAATACCTTCTATGCAGTCGTCGGGGCTCCCAACAATCCAGTAACCATGGTCAGCCATCCAATCTACAAGATCTTCATCTGCACCGTTGAACACAGGATCTCGACCATTGGTTCCTTCAGAATATTCCCTAAGAAACTGACATGCTCCTACTCGTACATCGTCCCTAGCCTGTTGCGTAGTTTCAGCTACGTGAACAGGAACAGTTAATCTCCATTCTTCGCGCCTCACTACTTTTGAATTCTCCTTGGCCGTTTCCTCCGCAATATCCCAAAGTTTACTGTAATCAGCGCGCCCAGCAGACGGGTCGCGTGGAACAGTTATTGTCAAAACTGACGCGCCATATTTACCTGCGAGAACAACACCAGAGGGAGATTGGATAGATGCCACCGCAATAGGCATATACGGCCGCTGGTAAGGTTTAATCTGGAGCAAGGCCTCATTAAGTTCAAACCATTCTCCTTTGTATGTTATCGGCTCATCTTCAGTGAACAGGCGAAGGATAATTGCAAGTGATTCCTCCATTTTCCTACGTTGAGTGGTTGGATCAATACCCATCATATATGCGTCCGTAGGTAATGCTCCAGGTCCAACACCAAACATTATGCGACCCCTTGTCATATGATCCAGTTGAACCATTCGATTGGCCACCATAAAGGGATGATGGTAAGGAAGGCTAACTACCCCAGTCCCCAGCTTGATATGCTTTGTTCTCTCCGCAGCCGCTGCAATGAACAGTTCAGGTGATGAAATAATTTCCCACCCAGCACTATGGTGTTCTCCTATCCAAGCTTCGTCATATCCGAGCTCATCGAGCCACTCTATAAGCTCCATATCTCTGTGAAAAGCTAAAGTCGGATTTTCTCCGACTCTATGAAATGGCCCCAAAAATATGCCAAAAGTCATTCTTTCAGGAAGATTCATTCTGTCTCACCTCTCATTCGGTCATAAAACANAGATCTATACAAACAGATCTCTAATTTGTTTTTAGTTGTTTGTCCCACATTTTTATAGGTAACCACTCTACAAGTAAAGTGCTGGTTTGTCAGATAGAATATCGACCTAGTCTGAAAAACCCTAGGAAATACATATGTGGCCAAACAGTGAAAAACAAAAAAAAATCGTTGAAAGTGCAAAATCTATAGCAAAAGAAATTGGCCCAACTTCCCACCATCATGACTTCAGCGCAACATTTCCTGTGGAACACTTCAGTCTAATAAGGCAAAAGGGATACCTTAAAGCATGCGTCCCAGAGAAATACGGAGGTCTTGGGCACGGAATCACTGACATGGTACTTTCTCAATATGAGATTGGAAAGGCTTGTGGCTCAACAGCTGTCGCCGTCGGAATGCACCATCAGGTTGTAGGAACAGAATCAGAATCAGATCAGTGGCCCGAAAAAATCAGATCCAAGATTTTTAACGATGTAGTCCGGTCAGGAGCGATAACCAACAACATAGCTTCTGAACCAGAACTTGGGAGTCCTCGGGGAGGAGGTCGTCCCTCCACCTCACTGATAAAATCAAATGGCGATGAATGGGTTCTTAATGGACGAAAAACCTGGTCAACATTATCTCCAGTTCTAACCTATGCCNTGACACTAGCAGCCGTTGAGGATGGAAGTGGAGATGTTGCCAAAATAGTTGTGGAAATGGATTCTTCCGGTGTAAGTATTGAGGAAACCTGGAACTCAATGTCCATGAGAGCAACGGGATCTCACGACATAATATTTGACAATGTAAAAGTTTCTGAAAAAGATTTTATATCTCGTTCAAATTCCAAAAAACAAAACAGCACTTCTCCAGATGGGGCCGCATGGTTTCCCATGTTATTAAGCGGAGCAAATTTGGGGATAGCCCACTCAGCCCGACTCTATGCAATCAAATTCGCGTTGAACCGTAGACCAACAGGGGCAGCAGGCACAATTTCTGATATTCCTCATATAAGGGAACAGATAGCAAGAATGGAATCTCAACTGTTAAGGGCTAGAAGAAGCCTTTTATCTTGCTGTGAAGATTGGGAAGACTACCCAGATGACAGAGAAGACTTATTGCCCGAGATATCAATCATAAAAGTGCAAACCATAGAGGCAGCAATATCTATTACCGATCTCGCTATGAGAATAGTTGGGGCAGTTGGATTGGACAAAGACAAACCACTGGAGAGGTACTTCAGGGATGTAAGAAGCGGAATATCGAATCCTCCCATCGAAGCAAGGGCTCTTGAACAACTGGCATCCCATTTACTCAGTACTATAAACGAAACAACATGAAATTCTGGGTCAAAGCCAACCAGGTGTTACTGGATAATAGTAAAAACCGAGTCCTTCCTCCGTACCATACTCTCACCAACCAGTTTATCTAGATGGCGCTCAACGTTACTTTCCGCAGTTGGAATTAACCTCTCGTCTAGGTCAGACGGATAGATCAACGACCTTATATCGCTAATTGACATTTCACCGTTTTCAAGGGACTCAAGAACTTGTTTTTCCCTACTTATTCTATGGTCGAGCTGCCACCGAACGAGGCCTTTACCCTTTGGTGGCGGCACAACGGGTCCATGCGCCGGACAAACCGTGTCATGCTCATAAGCCGTAATTAATTCCAACGACTTCATATACGACGTGAGATCTCTAACTGACGTCGAGCTTGCACCCAAAACGGCATCACCTGTAAACATAGCCCTGTCAGATGCCAGGTAGTAGCAAACGTGATCAACTTCGTGGCCTGGAGTAAATATGACCTCCAAATCAACGGAATTATCTAGATGTATCTTTTCTCTATCTTCTAAAGGAACCACCATGCTTTCGTCCCCAAGTATTCTTGAGAGTTTGCCCGCAAGATCGGGATGGCAGCGAACGGGACACCCCACTAAATCTTGAATTCTATCTAGTCCCCCGGTGTGATCCCCATGCCCATGAGTGATTAAAATAGCCTCTATGGAAGGTTTTCCAAGCTGGATATAGTAATCGATAATCGATTTCGTCCAATTACGTTCGTAATCCCCAGTGTCAATGATGACCATTTTTTTTTGAGGGTCACCAACAAAATAATTATTGCTACCTCCAGGATGAGATGGAGCACCATCTTCAATATGCATCGTATAAATGTGTTCAGATGTCTTACTCAAAATCTTATTTCCTATTCTAAGAACTAAAGGTGATCATGAAAAACTCACGGACACGGCACCCAGTCTGTCAAAAATTGCGCTGAATGAATCTCCGGTCTCCGCGGGAACAGCTGCAACGGGGGTGCCTGATATAACTATATCGCCAGCTTTAAGCCCAATATCGAAGTCCGCCCACCTGTTAGCAAGATTAGCAACTGCCTGCGCAGGATTGCCAAGAACTGCTGCTCCGGCACCTGTTGAAATAACTTCTCCATTCTCTTCAAGAACCATCCCTACTAGCCGTAAATCTAAGTTATCTATCTTGGTAAGTTTTCCACCAAGTATTACTATTGCTGCGCCAGAATTATCGGCGATATTGTCTTCAATTCTAGATATGGGAGTTTCATATCTGCTATCAGCTATCTCGAATGCGGGCATGACTCCTGCGGTAGCCGCCAAAACGTTACCCACAGTAACTCCTGGCCCCTTCAAATCCTTGGATAACAAAAAGGATATCTCTGGTTCGACTATAGGACGAAACATGCTGTCAATAGATATAGGTTCTCCCTCCGGAATCATCATGGAGGCTAATAAATGCCCAAAAATTGGTTCATTTATTCCAAATTTTTCCTGATTAGCCTTTGAGCTAAGCCCAATTTTACCTCCCACAATCACGTCACCTTCGATTGTTAATTTTTTTAAAAGTTCCTGTTGAATACCATATGCTCCATCCACAGTTAAATCATTTATAGAAGAAGTAATTGCAAGCGTAGGAATATGTCTTTTCCTAGCAACGAAAAGACTGTCAGCACTGGTAACCATCGATTGCTTATCCAAGATTTTTTGCCTCCAGACAACTATCTATAATATTTTCATTCAACAGGTATGGCTATCGAGATCCTCGGAATCTCACCAACTGCTCTCGTAGTATGTCCTTGGCCATCCAAATCTTCGGCAAGCATCATATCTCCAGGACCTAACCTGTAAAGAGTTCCATCTCCCAATCCTATTTCAACCTCACCTTCAAGAGTCACCAGAAACTGTTTGCGGGGAGCAGTATGCCAATCAATAAAATTTCCTGGCTCGTGCTTCCTAAACACCACTCCAGTAGCCGGCATCTCCTGTGGGGGTTTATATTCCTCCATATGAGATTGCCCATCGGCACCTGTAAATAATCGATAAAAAGCCATGCTGCACCTCTCTTGTTACTTGCGTTAGCGATAAAACTTTGCCGATTACCGAGCAGTAAGGCCCCCATCAACAGGTAATTCAGCTCCGGTTATATACGAGGCCTCTTCAGAGGCGAGAAATAAAACCGCATTGGCAACTTCTCCAACAAGGCCTACCCTGTTCATAGGAACATCTTCTAGCATTATTTTTCTTGTTTCAGGATCAGCAGTGCCAACTGAGGTAACCATTGGCGGCATTATTCCGGGGTGAACAGAATTGACTCTTATCCCTTTTTCTGCATACTGCACCGCTGCCGACTTCGTCATTATCCTTACCGCCCCTTTAGAAGCGTTGTATCCCATATGAACATAACTCTGTCCAACAATGCCAGATATGGACGATATATTTACTATTGATCCCGACCCACTCTGGCACATAGCAGGGAGTACACTTCGCATTCCTAAAAAAACACCGCGCGAATTAACATTCATGAGTCGGTCGTATGCTTCTAAACTCATAATATCTGGTTGGTAGGAACCGCTTATTCCGGCATTATTTATCAAAACATCTATAGTGCCAAACTGGTTTAAAACGTCAGCCACCACTACTTCCCATCTTTCTTCATCAGTTACATCAAGCTCCATGAAGGTAGCAATACCGCCAGCAGATCTGATCTCATCGACGACCTCCATTCCGTCCTCTATTCTCATATCCGCCACAACAACATTAGAGCCCTCAGAAGCAAACAATGCTGCCTCGGCAGCCCCCATACCACTAGCACCACCAGTGACAATCGAAACTTTATTTTCCAATCTCATTTCATCTTCCTCCAGAGTTAACTATTTATTCGATTGCTGCACACCTACCTTTGAGGACTCATCAATGAAACACCTCCGTCAACGATTAATGAAATTCCAGTCACCCATCGGGACTCATCACCTGCTAAATATAAAGCTGCATTGGCTATGTCCATAGGGGAACCTTCTATACCCATAGGGGAAGATTTTCGACGCAATTCCCTAACTTCCTCAGTCATTTTGGCTGAGGTCATCGAAGAAAATATAGGTCCAGGTAATATACAGTTAACTCTCACCTTGTCAGCAGCATGATCAACCGCCATAGCCTTTGTTAACGCTATAACAGCACCCTTTGAAACCGTATATGGGGTAAGCCCTCTAGGCCTAATAGCAGATATTGACGAGATATTAATCACAGCACCGCCTCCACATGAGGCGATTTTAGGAATCGCATATTTGCTGGTGAGCATCATCGACTTTACATTCACATCCATTACGTGATCCCACTGCCCAACTTCAACCTCTACGACAGTCCCTGACCCACCTACACCGACATTGTTGTGAAGTATATTGAGATGCCCGTAGGCATTTACCGCCAACTCCACCATCTTCTGACAATCTGATTCCTTTGATACATCCCCCACGTAAAATGAAGCCTCCCCACCTTGTTCTGAAATCTTCTTAAGGGTTCTAGATAAATTTTCTTCTTCAGAATCAACCAATAAAACTTTGCAGCCTTCTCGTGCAAACAATAAAGCGGTGGCCTGACCATTACCTACTACCTCACCACGAGAGCCTGCCCCAGTGACTATAGCTACCTTCCCCGTGAGTCTTCCTATCCCATTACTGCTCATAATCATCACCTACTACTGGGCAATATACCCCCCGTCGATAACTAGCTCCGTACCAGTAACAAATGATGCTTCATCAGACGCCAGAAAAAGTACTCCATAGGCCACCTCAATTGTCTTTCCGGTTCTACGTAGAGGGGTTTGGGCAACATAGTGGTCTCTGGATCCCGACGAAGGATGATTTGATGAAGTCATTGGTGGCATGAAACCTGGGTGCACTGTGTTCACCCTCACTCCATGAGGTCCATATTTAACAGCCATTGCCTTTGAAAAAATTCTAACCGCACCTTTGGAAGCATGATATGCAGGATGTCCATACTCACCCCCTACAAATCCCATTATTGAGGAAATGTTCACGATGGATCCACCTCCCTGTTCTTTCATTACTTCTGCAGCAGTCTTGGTGCCCAGAAAAACGCCCGTTGCGTTAATATTCATAATGTTTTCCCAGGCATCTGTTGCCAGATTATCTTCAACAGAAGTACTGCTGATCCCAGCGTTATTTACCAGCACGTGCAAGCCCCCGTACTTGGAAACAGTACTCTCAATGACAGATTTCCATTCTATTTCAGATGTAACATCACAATGCGCGTATTCAGCGCTTCCTCCCTCCGACAGTATTTCGCTTACTACTTCCTCTCCAGACTCAGCCTGTATGTCGCACGCGACAACATGGGCACCTTCAGAAGCTAAAAGCTTAGATTCTGCCGCTCCCATACCATTGCTAGCTCCGGTAACGACAGCCACTTTACCTTCGAGTCTTCCATTCAAAGCCATAACATATACTCCTAATGAACAGGTTGAACCAGTTCTATCAGAACCTTGTCCGGTCCCTCTATGTAGGCAAGTTTTGTCCCGCCAGAAATTTCCGTAATAGGCAAAACAATTCTCACTCCAGCGCTCTCAAATTTCCGTATATCAAATTCGATATCAGTGGTATCGAACCCAAAATGCTCGAGCCCTAGCCGATTTAGTTCTGCAGGTACGGTGTTATCAGAGGAGCCCTCAGGTTGTGAAGAAATATTTAGTCTCACTGGTCCACCAGCGTCCATACTAACAGTAATAGTTCCCGGCATTACTTCCCGCGATGACAGTATTTTGGCATCAAAGAATTCCTCATACCACTTAGCCGATTCATCTGGATCTTTCGCCCTAATATGTACATGGTTTACGGAATAAGTCATGGATTTTTCTCCTTGATTAATTCGGGTTCAGATCAATCCAACTGAATCCTACAGACGCGCCTGCTCGGATCGCAACAAAACCACAGATAGTTTTCGTGAATCGTCAGTCCATGCAATTCCGGCTCCTGCACCTTGATTTCATCCAACACAACTCCGGAATCAGGTTCAAGTTTATGAATAGTGCCGCTAGCTCTATCGGCACACCATAATCCCTCTCCATCCCAAGCTAATCCATGGGGAGCAACTCCCGGAGTGGGTATAGACTTAATAATGCGTCTCGTAGATATATCGAATAGATAATTCCGAAGAGCAGGCTTCACAGAAACCCAAACCGTGCTGTTATTCATCCATTCCAACCCGTGAGGTCTTATATAGTCGGGTCCCGAATCCCGTGGATCCACATCATTTAGACCTGGGGGATCAAAATATTCTATAGTGCTTCCGTCTTTCTCCAGTCTATATATTCGCGAGTTATGAGTTGATGAAACCCACAATTCTTCTCGAATCGCTGTGATCCCACTGGATTTATAGGTTTCCGTTTCAACGTCCACATGGGGCTGTCCCGTTTCATAGTCCAGAAGATATACATGATTATTACCTGCATCTATTACCCAAAGCCCTTCTTCAGAGGCTTGAAGCCCATTAGGTCTAGGACCAGGGGTTATCCACATGTCTTCAATTTTGTGCACTACAATCTCCTCATTGTGCCTATTTACTTACTGGAAGGTTATACGACAGAGGCATCGTAGTCACATCGGCATCAATCAAATTTCCTCAAGCGGTGAGTAACACCATTTTCTGGATCCAAGTCAACAGTTATAGCAGAGAAATTAGACCTGAATATACCTGCGGGAGCTCCAGAATAGAAGGCGGGGACATCTCCTTGCGACACATCCGTGTAGACATCCCAATGGCCAAGAGCAAGATAGTGGCAACTAAGAGAGGCTATGTCGGAAGGAAATATCAAAGATGATCGTCCACTTCCAACACCCTTTTCTTCGAAGTGACCGTGGGCCATTCCTACTAGCCACTTGCTCCTAGAAGCCTGTGCCATTCCATTAAGAGGTTTGAACTCAGGACTATGCTCAACCATAGCTTTGCCCCAAAAATCTATTTCAGGGAATGAGAATAACTCACCTTCATTTCTACTAAATACATAGAGATTAGAGGGTGCGTTTAAAAACAAATCCCGCTTGTACAAGGAATGTTCATCCATCAAATCATGGTTTCCAGGAAGAATAATCACAGGGATATCTAATTTAGCAAGCTGATCAAAAAAATTACTGATTACCGAATCTTCAATCCGAGCATTATCAAAAACATCCCCCGCAATTAGCATGTAGTCCGCATTGAAGACATCAGCGGCTCTAACAGTTGATGCAAAAGCTATTTCAGATATCGGGTGCCCATAAGGGTCACCAAGATGTGTATCTGACGTATGCAAAATGCGGATTTTATGTAAGGGAAGAGACGCCATATACATCATTATATGTACTTTGGTGTAGCTGATTAATATGGACGTTTTCTACAGAGATATCACCTGGTCAGGAGGATTAGGAGCAAGAGCGGCATAAAGATCCGGGAAACATCCCACCGACACCCCTTCGGCCACTCCATTAACCTCAGCCTCCCCTGTTTCACCAGTCGCCAAGCCTCTTTGAATTGCGCATTGATCACACATCATTAGCAGCATTCCTTTTTCTTTAGCGATGGCAGCTAGCCTTTCTCCCTTAGGATCTCCTTCCCGCAACATGAAACAATTATCATCAAAGAAAAATATCCCCAATACGTCAACACCATGGGTTCCGGCCTCAAGTTGTGGAAGAATCATGGATCCAACCTTATAATTTGCCGCATTCGGGGTATTTAATATGTACGCAACTTTCACTAAGATACCTCTTTCACATATCGTTTAATTTAGCTACGAAATATGCTATTTCAAACTCAGTCAGATATAACAAAGATAACTTCCTCCTCGCTCACGTTTTGGTCCTCTTCTACCCGTACTTCGGATACAGTCCCTGCAACTTCAGAGAAAACCTCATTCTCCATCTTCATCGATTCAACAACCACTAGGAGATCTGCCTCTACTACGTGATCACCAACCGAAACTAGTACCTCTACAACCCGACCGGTCATCGGGGATTTTACTTCATGGACTGCCATTCTTAAGACTCCTTTCTTTCAACGTTCACTCCTCAAAATAAACCGCTTCCTTTGAGGCCAGGGCTTCGCAAAAAGATTCTGTATACCCTAATAAATCGGTTAGTATTTCTTTGCTATTAACACCAACATTGTTGGTTGGACTCCATTGAGACTTGGGAATCCTATTCCCGGGAATGGAATTCCCATCATATCTTTTCCACCCATATTCTTTCTCTTCAAGATCAAAAAAGAAATCCCGATCGTTTAGGTGAGGATCCTCCAAGAGTTGAGCGCCACTGCTGACCGTACCAGCCCTGACGCCATTTTCCTGAAGAAGAGAAACGGCTTCAAATACGTCAAGCCTAGACGTCCATTTTGCTATTGCTCCTTCTATGATCTCCTCATTATCTTGTCTTTGTTCCAAGCTAAACGTTTCTATGTTATTGAGATCGGGATCACTAACTAAGTCTTTCAAGTTCATCCACTCGTCGTCATTAAAGACACTGATACCAATCCATTGATCTCTTCCCCTGCATCGAAAAGCACCTTGCGGAGAATATTCTATAGACCTGTTGCCGGAGGGACTGGTGATGTTTTCTGAGCTCGAATATGCTGCAACATACTCGCCAATATTGCACAGTGGACTTGCTGACAATGCGATGTCTATAAATTGTCCGTGTCCTGTCTTATTCCTCATTCGGAGAGCAGCCATTATTAAAGTTATGGCATTCAGACCCGAGACAGGATCACCATAAGCTATACCGGTAGATATTGGCACTCCGTCTCCGTAGCCTATAAGGGAGGGAATACCAGCTACTGCCTCAGCTGTCGTTCCAAACGCAGGGTACTCAGAATAAGGCCCATTCGCTCCAAAACCAGGCATCGACACAAAAATAATATCTGGTTTAACAGTTTTGAGAACTTCATAATCTATCTTCAAATTTCTCATCACTCGGGGCCGGAAGTTCTCAACTATTACGTCAGACTTTCTTACAAGTCCAAGCAATATTTCTCTTCCTTCCTCTATATCCAGCCTGATCCCAATATTTCTTTTGTTGCGGTTAAGTTTGTGGTTTAGACCGTTGGAACTCAGAAGTTGTACTCTAGGATCACTTATCTTGATTATGTCAGCACCAAAGTCACCCATCACTCTAGTCGCCAAAGGACCAGCCCAAACTCGAGTTAGGTCAAGAACACGAAT
This sequence comes from Chloroflexota bacterium, assembly GCA_002696685.1. Next base: position 27,897 of record NZSI01000035.1, read on the forward strand.
ATTCGATAGGCTTCCTGAGGAAACAAGGCCCTGAACCATATTCACTTAGTCCTCAACACATCTTCAGTATGTTCACCAAGACGCGGTGCCATTCCTATCCTAGGCTTCATCTCCGAAGCAATATATGGATATTTAGGGAATGTGACAGTCTGCCCTTTACCAAGCACTTGGTCGTGGAAAATATTTCTGTAGATGAACTGCTCGTCTTTTACTACTTCAGACATATCGAGAATTGGTGCAGTTGGCAGTCCCCAAATTTCTGAAGTTTCCACAAAGATTTCACGCCGGGTGCGATTCGAAATCCATTCAGTAAGAAGTTCGTCAAGATATTCCGAGTTATCAGCTCTTTTTATTCTGGTATCGTAATTTGGGTCATCTATTAGATCTTCCCTACCTATCATTGCGCATAGACGCTCCCATTGATCTTCTGTAGAAATACCAAAACAGATGTACCCGTCACTACAAGGCAAAGTAGTTATTCCGTACGATGCAAAAGAGCTCTCCTTCTGCCACTGATTCCCGTTTCTCATCCGAAGAACTCCCTCAAAGGTAGTCATTTCCATTGTAAACTGATGCAATGTTGCAAGGGTCTCCAACATAGACATCTCGAGGAATTGCCCAGACCCGCTCCTTTCCCTCTCCCATAGCGCTATGTGGACCGCAGCACTAGCATTCAAACCGGTCAAATAATCAGGCTGTCTCCCAGGAAGCATCAGAGGTTCCTTACCCCTTTCACCTGTGAGATACATATATCCGCCCAGAGCCAGCTGGACAAGTGGACTTGACTTCCATCTTGCATACGGACCAGAAAGCCCAAACGGAGTCACTGAAATCTCTATAAGCCCTGGATTGGGATCAACGAATCTACTACGCTCGACACCAATATCATCCCTAAGATTTAAATCCCAATCTTCTATAAGAATATCGAACCCCGGCACTAAAGATTGGAGGTTCTCAAACCCGTTGTTGGATGTCCATTCCAACAGGACGGACTTCTTTCCTTGATTGTTGTATAAGTTAAGAGCGCTATTATCCCCGGGAGGCAGACCCTCAATAAATGGGCCCACTTCTCTGGTCCAGTCGCCAAGTGGAGGACGCTCAATCTTAACAACTTCAGCACCCAGCGATGCTAGATACCTACCACAGTACGGACCGGCAACACCCTCGGATACCTCTAGAACTCTTGTCCCTTCAAGAGGAAGTTGATGACTGTTTCCTTTAGGAATTTTCCCCATTATGGCCTAACAGCCCTCTTAGGCCTCTGTGAAAGTTTGGCCAGCATAGGTTGGGCCAACTTCACAAACTTACATGCTAACCGCCTAGTATCTCTCGGGTCTATTAGATCAACCACGTCGCCTTTGTAGGCAGCTCTAAAAGGGGATCTGAGTCTTAGTAACCTATTCTCAATCATCTCCCTGTGTGCTTCCGGATCTTCCGCAGATTCAATTTCCCTTCTGTAAGCGGCAGCAACACCCCCTTCTATTGGTATCCCACCCCATTCTCCCGCGGGCCAGCCATAACGAAGATTTAATCCATTGGGATGTCCGAGACTATGTATTGCGTCAGCAGCAACTCCATACGCCTTTCTTACATTGAATTCTACTTTGGGAATTTCGGCCTCTGCGCTAGCAATGAGCGCTCTCACTCCCCTCCTCATAGTGGCCTTTCTCTCCGCATGGGATCCCAACATAAACCCGGGCATGTCCAGAAATACCACAACCGGCAAATTGAAGGCATCGCAGAGATCGAGAAAGTGAGTATATTTTTCAGCCGCCCAGCCGTCCATAGCACCTGCGAGAAATCTTGGGTCGCTACCTACGATACCAACGCTGTACCCATCCAGTCTTGCAAATCCCGTGATAACAGCCCCTGCCCAATGTCTCCTCATCTCAAAAAAATCACCATTGTCGACAACCAAACTTATAAGTTTACGAGGGTCATATGAACGCTTTCGATTAGGTGGAATAATGCTTAGTAATTCTTCAGGTCTCCTATCTGGAGAATCACCAGTTTCCACGCGGTCTGCGACATCGGATGTGGTATTGGGTAGGTAGGATATAAACTTTTTAATCTGTTCAAAAGCCTCTTCTTCAGTATCGGCAACATTATCAACCTGACCACTGTCATGAACATGCATCCTGTATCCGCCAAGTTCTTCTTTATTAAGAGTTTCCCCAATCGCACGTCTAACCACAGGAGGTCCAGAGGGGAATATTTGGGATTGCTCCTTTACCATAACCGTAAAGTGAGACATTAAAGCGTAAGCTGCCGGAGCCCCTGCAACCGAACCCATTATTCCAGCAGCAACAGGAACTTTTTTTAAAAGTTCCACTCCTTCATGCCACTGTGATCCATCCGGAAGTCCCATATGACCTGCCGCCTCATCCGCTTTCGCACTATGCCCAACACCCTCAACCAGCTGCACATATGGAATGCCATATTGCATCGCCAGTGGTTGTGTGAATTGGCGAGAATTTTTCCTGACATTGTGGGGACTACCACCCGAAATCGTGAAATCATCACCTCCAATTGCAACTGGACGGCCATCTATTTCTCCAAGCCCCATGACGTAGGCTCCGGGAGTAAATTCTTTCAGATTGCCATCATCGTCAAATTCGGCGGCTCCCACCATTGGTCCAGCTTCAAGAAAACTACCAGAGTCTAGAATCTTTTCTATCCTTTCCCTGACCGTATATCGGCCCCCACTGTGTTGGCGTTCGATTCGATCCGAACCTCCCATTTCGCTGGCAAGTTCCTTAACATACTCGATATCTTCAAGAGCCTTGTCCCAGGGCATTCCAGGCTTCCAGTACTCTCGGTCGTGATCAATTGGCATATTCCTCACCTTCTATAATTAAGCATTCGATCGATCGGTTTCTAGGAATCGGATAAACTATAAATCTTTTTTCTCACTTATTGATAATCCCTGTAGATAAAGTTTGCTAATTGATCAGGTCTATAGGAGTCAAAATATTCTTTGTCCTTTGGTCCCCAATCAGTATCCCAGCCACCTACAGTTTCTTCATCTGCTCCTTGTGAGCGATCTCTAGCCTTCGCACGTTCGATGGCGAAATCTTGAGGACAGTCAATCCACACACTTATGTCAAA